>JAHECW010000056.1 GCA_024641545.1 Acidobacteriota bacterium | reverse complement strand
CCCGGCCGCGAAACAGGCCGCCGGCGTGCGATCGGCGTGGTCGCAGCCCTTCCCGTTCTGCTCTCCGACCACGCTGATCGCGCGACGCCGGGCCGCCGCAGGCGGCCCGGAAGGCCGGAGCCCCAGGAAGCCGCGTGCCCCGCCCGCGCCAGTACATGATGGTGCCAAGGGACAGACCATCCTGCGGGCGGGACGCCCGCACCACAATAGGCCCCCCGCAAGGCCGGAAAGGCCGGCGGGGGCGCCGGCCCCACAATGGATCCCAGCCTCCCGGTGCAACCGCGACAGCGGCCGGGACAGCGGCAAACCTCCACCGGGGCGTGCCGGGTTTGACAATGTGCCCCAGAAGCCTGTCGGCTCTGCGCCCTCTCCCGCACATTGTCATACCGGGCGAAACAGGCCGCCGGCGTGCGATCGGCGTGGTCGCAGCCCTTCCCGTTCTGCTCTCCGACCACGCTGATCGCGCGACGCTGGGCCGCCGCAGGCGGCCCGGAAGGCCGGAGCCCCAGGAAGCCACGTGCCCTGCCCGCGCCAGTACATGATGGCGCCAAGACACAGACCATCCTGCGGGCGGGACGCCCGCACCACAATGGGCCACCCGGAAGGCCGGACTCCGGGAAGCCGCGGCAGCACCAGCGGCAGGGGCAGCGTCAGCGACAGCGTCAGCGGCTACCCTCCACCGGGGCGTGCCGGGCGCGGCATTGTGCCGAACGACAACCCCTCCGGCAACCCGGAGCCCCGAGCACAATGCCGACGCCGGGCAACCCTCGCGGCACAACCTCCCGGTGCATCTCTCCCGGCCGCGAAACAGGCCGCCGGCGTGCGATCAGCGTGGTCGCAGCCCTTCCCATTCTGCTCTCCGACCACGCTGATCGCGCGACGCTGGGCCGCCGGAGGCGGCCCGGAAGGCCGGAGATCCGGGACACCGAAACAGCGTCAGCGACCGGGGCAGCGGCCGCATCCTCCCGTGGACTCGCGGGGAACGACTCGGCTGCATCGATGCCGCTGAAGGTGGGCCCAGGCCCACCCTACGTCGGACCATCCGAGCATGCGAGCGGCGTGGCCGCCGCAGGCGGACCAGAAGGCCGGAGCCCCAGGAAGCCACGTGCCCTGCCCGCGCCAGTGCCCGATGGTGCCAAGACACAGAGCATCCTGCGGGCGGGACGCCCGCACCACAATGGGCCACCCGGAAGGCAGGAGTTCCGGGAAGCCGCGACAGGGACAGCTCTCCGAGCACGCGCAAGACCAACGCCCCCAGGAACATACCGGGCAACCCACGGCGAAGGCGGCCCGTTGCATCCCTCCCCGGCCGCTCTCAACCGCGATGGCTCTGTTCTCTTTGCAATGCTCTTGCGTCCTTCGCGCCTTCGCGGTGCGACCCTGCGATGGACTTCCGGTCCGGCCCGCGTAGAATCGCCGTGGCACTCGAACGAACCGGAGGCTCCATGCGCAAACCAGTCATCCTCATCACCGGCGCCAGCGGCGAGATCGGCCACGGACTCATCGAGAACCTCGCCGCCAGCGAGGGCACATCGATCGTCACCATCGATCTCCAGCCGCTGCCGCGAGAGCATCGCGATCTCGTCGACCGGGAGTATCTGGGTTCGATCCTGGAGATCCACCTGCTCGAGCGCATCCTCGCCGAGTTCGAGGTCACGACGATCTACCACCTGGCGGCGTTGCTCTCGACCCGCGCCGAGTTCACACCCGTGGCCGGGCACCAGGTCAATGTCGAGGGCACTCTCAAGCTCCTCGATTTCGCCCAGTCCCAGGGCGAGAGCCACGGCCGTCCGGTGGTCTTTCTCTATCCGAGTTCCATCGCCGCCTACGGACTGCCGGATCTCGAGACCAAGAACACCAGCGGGCCACTGTCCGAGCACGAGTGGAACCAGCCGACGACCATGTACGGCTGCAACAAACTCTACTGCGAGCACCTGGGAAAGTACTACGCCGATCACTACAAGCAGCTTGCCGCCGAAACCCTGTCCGGCAAGGTCGACTTCCGATCGATCCGTTTTCCCGGTCTGATCTCCGCGTTCACCGTTCCCTCGGGCGGCACCTCGGACTACGCGCCGGAGATGATCCACGCCGCCGCTCAGGGCGAGCACTATGCCTGCTTTGTCCGACCCGACACCCGAATCCCGTTCATGGCCATGCCCGATGCGGTCGATGCCCTGCTTCGTCTCGCCCACACCGATCGTTCCCGCCTCACCAGATCGGTCTACAACATCGCCGCCTTCAACCCGTCGGCCGGCGAGATCGCCGAGCTTGTTCGGCGTGGTTTTCCCAAGGCCCAGATCGGTTTCGAACCGGACCTCAAACGCCAGGCCATCGTCGACAGTTGGCCCGCAGACGTCGACGACAGCGCGGCCCGGAGAGACTGGGGTTTCGACCCTCGGTACGATCTCGAAACGGCGTTTTCCGACTACCTGATTCCTCATATCAGCGATCGCTACTGAGGCCCGCGATGGCCGATGTTGCAAAAATCCACGCACGAGATCTGGTCCCATTCGCCGTTCAATAAGTTGACAGCTTCTCTGGGTGCTTCTCCGATCGCGGATTATTTATGAGAAAGGGTTTTGAGCACCGCCAAAAATCTACGAATCAGTTTGGAAGCCGGTTTTTTTCAAACACTTAGAAAAAGTCAGAAACCCCTACATCTTGTTGTTGACAATCAACGAAAGCGCAATATATAGTGGTCGAAGTCAGCAAAAATCACCCCGGCAAGTGGGACGTTGATGGTGTACGTCGGGGGGGGTTTGTTCGCTTGGAATCGTAAAAACACATGGGAGGTCGAGGGGGCCAGATGAAGGTAGAGCGTCGTTTCACCAACGCGGGAGCCGATCCATACGCCGATATTCAGTTCGTCACGCGATCGACTGAAATACGCAACACCGACGGCAGTCTCGTTTTTGCGATGGATGACGTTCAGGTGCCCGAGAAATGGTCCCAGGTCGCGGTCGACGTCCTGGTCCAGAAGTACTTCCGGAAAGCCGGGGTCCCGCAGCTCGACGAGGATGACAAGCCGCTCCTCGATGACCGTGGCCGACCGGTCACCGGACCCGAGCGCGACGCGCGCCAGGTCTTCCATCGACTCGCCGGGTGCTGGACCCACTGGGGTCGCGAGCACAGCTATTTCGACAGCGAAGAGGACGCTCAGGCCTTCTCCGACGAACTCAAGTTCATGCTCGCGGCGCAGATGACGGCGCCCAACTCGCCGCAGTGGTTCAACACCGGTCTGCACTGGGCCTACGGCATCACCGGGCCACCCCAGGGCCATCGTTTTTGCGACCCCAAAACCGGTGAGCTCAGGGAATCGGCCAACGCCTACGAACACCCGCAACCGCACGCCTGTTTCATCCAGTCGGTGTCCGACGATCTCGTCAACGAAGGCGGGATCATGGATCTTTGGGTCCGCGAGGCCCGGCTGTTCAAGTACGGATCAGGCACGGGCAGCAACTTCTCTCAGCTCAGGGGTGCAGGCGAGCCGTTGTCAGGAGGAGGAAAGTCCTCCGGCCTCATGTCCTTTCTCAAGATCGGCGATCGTGCAGCCGGGGCGATCAAATCGGGAGGCACCACCCGTCGCGCGGCAAAAATGGTCTGCCTCGACCTGGACCACCCCGACATCGAGGAGTTCATTTCATGGAAGGCGGTAGAGGAACGCAAGGTCGCCGCGCTGGTGGCCGGCTCGCGAACCAACCAGCGCCGTCTGACGACGATCCTCAACGCCTGCTTCCAGGAAGACGGCACCGCCGAGATCGACCCGAAAGAGAATCACCGTCTGGCCCGCGAGATCCGAACCGCGCGCCGGCGCGGGGTGCCCGACGGCTCGATCCAGCGCGTGCTGCAGCTCGCCGCTCAGGGCATCCGCGAGTACCCGGTCGAAGAATACGACACCGACTGGGATTCGGCCGCCTATTTCACGGTCTCGGGCCAAAACGCCAACAACAGCGTCCGGGTGCCCAACTCGTTCTTCGAGACCCTGGAGTCCGGTGGCGATTGGCCGCTGATCCGGCGCACCGACGGCGCGACGGCCAAGGTCGTCCGCTCGGCCAAGCTCTGGGATGATGTGACCATGGCGGCCTGGGAGTGCGCCGATCCCGGTCTCCAGTACGACGACACCATCAACGAATGGCACACCTGCCCGAACTCGGGCCGGATCAATGCATCGAATCCCTGCTCCGAGTACATGTTCCTCGACGACACCGCGTGTAACCTGGCGTCGATCAACCTGGTCAAATTCCTCCGTGATGACGGCACCTTCGACATCGACGGCTTCCGGCACACGGTCCGGATGTGGACCATGGTCCTCGAGATCTCGGTGCTCATGGCCTCCTTCCCGTCGAGCCGCATCGCCGAGCTCAGCTATCGCTACCGCACCCTCGGCCTCGGTTTTGCCAACATCGGGTCGCTGCTCATGCGCCTCGGCATCCCCTACGACTCCGACAAAGGCCGCGCCATCTGCGGCGCCATCACCGCCATCATGACCGGCGAGTCCTACACCACCTCGGCCGAAATGGCCGCTGAACTCGGACCCTTCGAGGGTTTCGAACACAATCGCGACGCCATGTTGCGGGTGATCGCCAACCACCGCCGCGCGGCGTACAGCGCACCCGCGGAGATGTACGACGGTCTGACCGTCAAGCCCGTCGGGCTCGACGCCCGATTCACCCCGCCGGATCTTCTTGCCGCGGCCCAGGAGACCTGGGACCGCGCCCTGGACTTGGGCGGCAAACACGGCTACCGCAACGCCCAGGCGAGCGTTGTCGCCCCGACCGGAACCATCGGCCTGGTGATGGACTGCGACACCACCGGGATCGAGCCCGACTTCGCGCTGGTCAAGTTCAAGAAGCTCGCCGGCGGCGGGTTCTTCAAGATCATCAACCAGAGCATCCCCGCCGCGCTCAAGGCCCTCGGCTACGGCGCACAGGAGATCGACGAGATCGTCCACTTCGCGGTCGGCCACGGCACCCTCGTCGGCTGCCCGACCATCGACCACGATGCGCTCAAGGCGCGCGGCTTCGACGATGACGTCATCGATCGGGTCGAGAAGGCGCTGCCGACCTCCTTCGACATCCAGAACGCCTTCGCTCCCCATGTCCTCGGTGAAGTCTTCCTCAGGAAGCTCGGGCTGTCGGACGAAGAACTGGCCGACTGGAATCTCGATGTCCTCGATCGGATCGGTTTCTCCGGCGACGACATCGACACCGCCAACACCTGGGCCTGCGGCACCATGACGGTGGAGGGCGCGCCGCACCTCAAGAGCCAGCATCTGGCGGTCTTCGACTGCGCCAACCGGTGCGGCAGGCTGGGCACCAGGTCCATCGCCTACGACGGCCACATCCTGATGATGGCGGCCGCCCAGCCATTCATTTCGGGCGCCATTTCCAAGACCATCAACATGCCGGCCGAGGCCACCCTCGAAGACATCAAAAGGGCCTACACGCTGGCCTGGCAGAAGATGCTCAAGGCGGTCGCTCTCTACCGTGACGGCTCCAAGCTCAGCCAACCGCTGTCCATCTCCATCTCCAACGAGGACGAGGAGAGCCTGGCCGAAGCCGTCGCCGACAACGATGTCCGGCAGGTCGCCGAATCCATCGCCGAGCGGGTTGTCATCCGCTACCAGGCGCGACGCCGCCGCCTGCCGCAACGCCGCACCGGCTTCACCCAGAAGGCGGGGGTCGGCGGCCACAAGGTCTACATCCGAACCGGTGAATACGACGACGGCTCGGTGGGCGAGATCTTCCTCGACATGCACCGCGAGGGCGCGGCCTTCCGCTCGCTGATGAACTGTTTCGCCATCGCCGTCTCCCTCGGTCTCCAGTACGGCGTGCCCCTCGAGGAATTCGTCGACGCCTTTGTCTTCACCCGCTTCGAACCGTCGGGCATCGTCGGCGGCCACGACCGGATCAAGATGGCGACATCGGTCATCGACTATGTCTTCCGCGAGCTCGCCATCACCTACCTCGGCCGCGACGATCTCGCCCAAGTCTCCATCGAGGACATCCGGCACGACGCCGTCGGCTCCGGCAAGGACCAGCACAAGAAACCGCCCGGCGAAGAGGGACGCGACGAAGCGAACGTCCGGCCCATCGCCGTCGGACAGAGCCGCTCCCAGGCGACCCTGAGCGCGGGTGGGTCGGCGGCCGCCACGACCAGCCGTCCGTCCTCCCACACCACCACCGCAGTGCAACAGGCACGCTGGATGGGTTACGAGGGCGACCCCTGCCCCGAGTGCGGATCGCTGACCCTGGTGAGAAACGGCACCTGCCTCAAGTGCGAGTCCTGCGGCGCGACGACGGGATGCTCGTAGGACGTCGACAGTCGACAGTTCACAGTTGACAGTGCCGCCCCGAAAGGTGGACGCGGGTCCTACCGCATTTCGATGATCAGGTCGGCCGCAGCGTTCATGTCATCGGCCATGAACCGGTCGTCCTCGAGACGCGGCACGCGCTCCCGTAACCGCGCGACGACGCCCTCGAGGGGTTCCGAGGTCGTGAGCGGACGGTGGAACTCGATCGCCTGCGCCGCCGCCAGGTACTCCATCGCGAGGACCTGGCGTCCGAGTTCGACCACGCGGGCGAGCTTGCGCGCCGCCCACGTCGACATGGAAACGTGGTCCTCCTGGTTCGCCGAGGTGGGGATCGAGTCCACCGACGCCGGGTGCGACAGAGTCTTGCACTCGCTCACCAGCGCCGCGGCCGAAACCTGGACCATCATGAAACCCGAGTTGAGCCCGGCATCATCGACGAGAAAGCGCGGCAGACCCGAGAGCGAGGTGTCGACCAACCTGGCCAACCGGCGTTCCGAGATCGACGCGAGATCGGTGATGGTCGCCGTCAGATAATCGAAGACCGCGGCGATGGGCGCGCCGTGGAAGTTGCCGCCCGAAATCACCCGTCCATCGGGAAAGACCATGGGGTTGTCGGTGGCGGAGTTGAGCTCGATGGTGAGCACCCGGCGGGTGTGGTCGAAAGCGTCGCGACCGGCGCCGTGGACCTGGGGCGAGCAGCGCAGAGAGTAGGCATCCTGAACGCGGCCGCAGTCGCGGTGGGACTCGCGGATGGCCGAGCCCTCGAGCAACCGCCGCAGGCGACGAGCGCTCTCACCCTGGCCGGGATGAGGACGAGCCTCGTGAACCGACTTGTCGAAGGCCGCATCGGTTCCGGCGAGGGCATCGAGGGTGAGGGCGCAGACGACATCGGCGGCGCCCAGCAGCCGGCCCGCATCGGCCACCGCCAGAGCGCCGACGGCGGCGGATGCCTGGGTGCCGTTGATCAGGGCCAGGCCTTCTTTGGCCGCGAGGCAGAGCGGTTCCAGACCGACGCGCTCCAATGCCACGGCGCCGGGGAGGGTCTCTCCGCCGACAACCGCGATGCCTTCGCCGACGAGGGGCAACGCGAGATGGGCGAGCGGCGACAGGTCTCCCGAAGCGCCCACCGATCCCAGGCTCGGCACCACCGGATGGACCCGGGCGGCGAGCAGCTCGAGCACCCGTTCCACAACCACGGGACGGCACCCGGCGTGGCCCGTCGCCAGCACGTTGGCCCGAAGCAGGAGCATGGCTCGGACCACCTCCTCGCTGAACGGTTCACCGACACCACAGGCGTGAGAACGCAACAGGTTGAGCTGGAGCTGTTCGAGTTGGTCCGGTGGGATGCGAACCTCGGCGAGCCGCCCGAAGCCGGTGTTGATCCCATAGGCGACCTGGCCCGAGGAGAGGATCTCGTCGATGACCCGTCGGGATGCAGCCACTCGTTCGCGGGCCTGGTCGCCGAGCACCGCCGATGCACCGCCACGCGCGACGGCCTCGACGGACTCGATGGTCAGAGTCTGTCCGTCGACGATGATGGTCTGATCGCTCATGGGAAAACCTCCGGGAACAGGCATTCTACCGGGTACGCGGTGGGACTGCGCCGGGAGAGCAGCGGGAGACGGGGAGGGAGGGAGCTAGGTCGCCGCCAGTTTGTCGACAAGCTCGACGTACGCCTGCATCGCCTCGTCTCGTGTCATCCCTCTCCGGCGCTCCCAGGCGTCGTACTTGGCGGCCCCTTTGAAGTCGAACATCCCTGGTTTCTCGCCGGAGACGTCTCCCTCGGTGGACTGCTTGAACAGACCGTAGAGTTCGAGGAGCACATCGTTGGGCTGGTGCGGCAGCTCCTTGGCCCGTCGCGCCGCAGCATCAAAGGCCGCTTTCTGATCCATCTTTTGACCCGCCCTTCTTCCTCCATTGTATCCCGCCCGCCGACACCGGGGCCGGTTTCCCTCGGTGCTATGCTTGATGGGCTCAGTGAACGAACCAAGGTGCTGCGATTGAGCCATCAAGAAACACAAACTCCCCCGCCCGAACCGCCGGGCACAGTTGAATCGTCTTCTGTGCAGGCTGCGGATCGGGGTCCGAGCGCGGCCGGCAGATCATCAGCGCGCGCCGGGGTGGCGGCCGCCCTTGCGCGGGCGCGGCAGGTGCTCGACGAAGAACCGGAGTTTGTTTTCTGGAAGGACCCGAATTCCATCTATCTCGGCTGCAATCTAAGGTTTGCGGAAGCCGCCGGGGCTTCGTCCACCGACGACATCATCGGCAAGACCGACTATGACCTGTCCTGGACCGAGGGCGAGGCCGATTTCTACCGAGAGGTCGACCGACGGGTCATGGCCAACGATCTTCCCGAGTACCACATCATCGAGTCGCAACTTCAATCCAACGGTCGACGGGTATGGATCGACACCTCCAAGGTCCCGATCCGCGACGACCACGGACGTGTCACCGGCATCCTGGGCATGTATTCCGATATCACGACCCGGGTCGAGTCGGCCAAGCTGCTGTCCCAGGGAACCGAGATTTTCCGGGCCATGAGTTTCTCGGCCCGTGCCATGGTCGAACACAGCGATTGGACCATCAACATCGAAGAGGTTCTCGGGACGCTCGGCCAGGCCGTCGAGGTCAGCCGGGTGACCCTCTTCTCGATTCACGACGCCGACGGCGACCACCTCCTTCGCCATCGATTCGAGTGGGTTTCCGAAGATTACGAACCCCGTGACGATCGTCCTGAGCTGCAGAACGTCCCGATGTTGAAGGTCGGCCTGGGGCGGCTGTTCCACGAGCTCGAGGAACGGCGGTGCGTGCATGTGCGGGTTCGGGAGCTCGCGGGAAGCGAGCGGCGGATCCTCGAGGACCAGAAGGTGCTGTCGGTGGTGACCGCGCCGCTGATCGTCTCCAATCGACTCTGGGGCTTTGTCGAGTTTGACGATTGCGCCATCGAACGGCAGTGGCTGGTCGCAGAAATCGAGGCCCTGCGCTCGGCCGCCGGGATTATCGGCGCCGCTATCCAACGACAGCAGGTCGAGCGCGCGCTCCGACTCGAGAAACACCGCTTCCAGCAGCTCTATGAGAACACACCGTTGGCCATCCTCGTCGCCGGGGCCGATGAGAAGGTGGTGGCCGTCAACTCGGCCTTCGAGTCGCTCTTCGGCTTCGCCCGCGCCGAGGTGATCGACCGGGAGATCAACGATCTCATCACTCCGGCCGATCGGACCGACGAAGCGAGCTGGCTGTCGCGGAGGACCTTTCAGGGTGAGACCGTCACACAAAGGACGATGCGGATCCGCAAGGACGGAAGCCCGATCCCGGTCGAGATCTTCGGTGTGCCGGTGGTCCAGGACGGCGAGGTCGTGCTGGTCTACGGCATCTATGTCGACCAGACCGAACGCCTGCGTGCCGAAGCCGCGATTCGCGAAAGCGAGGAGAAGTTCCGCTCGCTCGCCGAGCAGTCGCTGCAGGGAATTTTCGTCCTCAAAGGTGGCAGAATCGCCTACGCCAACCAGATGATGGCCGATATCACGGGCTACAAACTCGGTGATTTTCTCAGCTTCGACCAGAAGGCGCTGGAGAAGATGATTCACCCGGCGGATCGGGCATTCGTCGTCGCCGCCGCCAACGGATTCGAGATCGGAGACGGCAGGGTCAGCCCTCAGTCCGAGTACCGACTGATCACGAAATCAGGTGCGATGAAGTGGGTGCTGCAGCAGACCCGAACCGTCCAGTTCGACGGCGACCTCGGTGTCGAGGGTGTTTTGGTCGAGATCACCAAACGAAAACGCGCCGAGGAACAACTCCTCCAATCCGCGCTGCACGACTCGCTCACCGGCCTTCCCAACCGCGCCTCGTTCCACGATCGGGTCGATCTGGCGCTGGAGAGGACGCGGGGGCGAAGCCAGTCACCTTTTGCCGTCCTCTTTCTCGACATCGATCGATTCAAGCTCATCAACGATGGCTACGGCCACCAGGCCGGCGATCGGCTGCTCGTCGAGATCGCCCACCGCCTTCGTCGAGCCGTTCGACCCGGAGACACCGTCGCCCGGCTCGGCGGCGACGAGTTCACGGTGCTTATTCCAGACATCAAGGGGCCGGACGAGGCGATTTCGGTGGCGCAACGGATCCACTCCGCCCTCTCGAGACCCTTCCACGTCGGCGACCAGGAGGTCTTCACCTCGGCGAGCACCGGTATCGCGATCTCTTCAAGCCAGTACGACAACCCGGACGAGATCCTCCGCGACGCCGACATCGCCATGTACCGGGCCAAATCCGACGGCCGCGCGCGGCATTTCATGTACGAAGACTCCATGCATCCCCTGGTGCTCAATCAGCTTCATCTGGAGAACGACCTCCGGCGGGCGCTCGAGCGCGAGGAGTTCGTTCTCCACTATCAACCCATCGTCAATGCTCTGTCGGGGACCATCGTCGCCTGCGAGGCCCTCGTCCGTTGGCAGCATCCCGAGCGCGGCCTCCTCCCACCGGGAGAGTTCCTGCCGATGGCCGAGGAGACGGGGCTCATCAACCCCATCGGTGAATGGGTGCTGCGAACCGGTTGCGGACAGGCGTTGCGCTGGATGAACGAGGCCGACGGCGGCTCGTCCCCCGCGGTCAGCATCAATCTCTTCAGTCGTCAGTTCTCCCGCGCCGAGCTTGTCATCTACATCCGGAAGGTCCTCGACGAGCTCCAGCTGCCGCCGAACCGCCTCCAGCTCGAGATCACCGAGAGCGCCGTCATCGACATGCCCGAACTCGCCATCGATGTCATGCACCGGCTGCGAAACCTGGGGATCAAGGTCCACCTCGATGATTTCGGCACCGGTTATTCCTCCCTCGCCTATCTCCAGCGGTTCGCCGTCGACACCCTCAAGATCGACCGCGGTTTCATCCAGCGGATCGGCGGCGATGGTGGTGGAGCGGAGATCGTCCAGACCATCATCAGCCTCGCCCGGAATCTCGGGATGGACGCGCTCGCCGAGGGCATCGAGAGCCCCGAGCAATTGGTCACCGTCCGGGACATGGGGTGCGGGTTCGCCCAGGGTTTCCTCTTCGCCAAGCCTTTGCCGCCGGATGAGATGCTCGAGCTCATCAAGTGCGGGCCGATGGATGTGGGTTGAGGGCTGAGGAGGTCAGCGCTCGCTTCGCTCGCCGGTGAGACGTGAGACGTATGATGCGGTCAACGTCTAACCCCTAACTCTTAACTCCTGACTCCCGACTCTCAACTCTGGACCACCCTAAAACGGCGAGAATCCCCCGTCGGCCCAGTGATCTTCGCGGACGCCGCCGTAGAGTCTCTGGAGCGCTTCGAGGTGGCCCTTCTCCCAGTCGGCGAGAAACTGGTAGAAATCCCTGACTTCATGCTCGGCCGCACTCTTGGCGGCACCCGTGAAGTACTGGATCGCCCGGGTCTCCAGGGTCATCCCGATGGACAGCACGCCCATCTCGAAATCGGCGCCGTGGGCCTGAGCCCTGAACCCCTCGGTGAAGATGGTGTTGGTGAACGCCTTGAGATCGGGGTCCCGGCGGTGGATGTTGAAGGCCTCGACGCCCCGGTCCTCGAACGACCCCATGACGCTCTGGAGATAGGCCTTGTGCTGGACCTCATCGCGGGCGAGCTTGTCGAAGAGCTCCTGCACCGCTGGCTTGTCCGCCCGTTCGGCCGCCAAGGAGTAGAAGGTGTAGCCGTCGACCTCGATCTGATAGGCCTTCTTCAGTACTTCTCTGATGTCATCATGCATTTCTATCTCCCGTGCCCGCGTCCGCGTCCGCGTCCGTGCCCGATCATAGTGTCACTTCTAGCAATTCGCGGTCCAGCGGCTCGGGTGGGATCGCGGCTTCGGCCGCGGGCACCCACGCGATGGCGCCGGTGGGACAAAAAGGCACGCAGCGCGGCTCGCCGCCGCAGAGATCGCACTTCTGGACGCAGTTGTAGACCTCGTCCCAGAGCATGTTGCCGAAGGGACATCCGGCGACGCACATGCGGCAGGAGATGCAGCGCGACCTGATCATCTCGATGGCGCCGGTTTGCTCGTTTCGCGCCAGAGCCTGGGTCGGGCACACCGTGACGCAGGCCGCGTCATCGCACTGGAAGCACACCACCGGTGTACCGAGCTCGGGACCCCGGCGGTGGATGTTGATCCGGGTCTTGGACGGCCGGCCTTCGCTGCCGTGCGCGAAGGCGCAGGCAAGCTCGCACTTGCCGCAGGCGATGCAGCGTTCGACGGAAACCTTGTAGATCATCTTCATCGTCCACTCCTGCGTCCGTGTCCGCATCCGCGTCCGAAAAACCTCATGATTTCACCACCCGAAGTCGTTCAACCGTCTTCGCCACCTCGAGCCGTTTGCTCCTGTCCGAGGTCTCGAAGTAGGTCATCGGCACCCCGCTCCGGGCGGCGAAATGCTCCGCCTGGGCTTTGGTGATCACCGCCTCCCCGGTCTTGGGATCGCGGAGCATTTCGAACTCACGGCCCCAGATGGTCCGGCACGAATTGGAGGTGGTGAACTTGATGTGGTCGGTGGGACAGATCTCGGCGCAGGCGAGACAGCCGATGCAGTCCGGCGGCGGTTCGTTGAACGGCGGCGCGATTTCACGCCCCCAACCACGGTCGGTGCTGGCGATGGCCGAGACCCCGATGTGGTCGCAGACCCTGGTGCAGAGCCCGCAGAGGATGCAGTCGGTGGGTTCCGGATTGAGCTCGTAACTGGTCTCTTCGATGCCGTGCTCGCGGGCGAGACGCTGGATGAGCGGGGTCTCCGGACAGCGGGCCAGCAGGAGATCCAACACGACCCTGCGGGTCGCCAGCACGCGCTCGGAGTCGGTGATGACGGTCATCCCCTCCTCGACCGGGTGGTTGCAGGCGGTGACCATCTTGAACCAGTCGTCGTCCCACTTCGCGAGTGACATGTCGACGACGCAGAGCCGGCAGCCGCCCCAGGGTTCAAGGCCGTCGAAGTTGCACAGGGTGGGAACCTCGACACCCGCCGCGCGGCAGGCTTCGAGAAGGTAGACATCCTCCGCCACGGTGACCTTGCGGCCGTTGACCTTGAGCGTCGGCATCACACCACCTCCCTGACGGCGAGCTCGATCTTGGGAAACGTCCGAATCGAATCGGTGGGGCAGACATCGAGACAGGCGCCGCACGAGATGCAGAGATCGTGGTGGATGACGTGGAGCTCCTTGATGGTTCCCTCGATGGCGTTGGTCGGACAGGCCTTGAAACAGACGTGACAGCCGTCGCAGTCATCCATGATCTCGAACGCCGTCAGGTCGCGGCAGATCCCCGCCGGGCAGGCGCGGTCCGCGATGTGGGCCTCGTACTCGGAGCGGAAGTACTTGAGCGTCGAGAGCACCGGGTTGGGGGCCGACTTGCCGAGCTCGCAGAGGCTCCCGAGCTGCATCCCGGCGGCCAGGGTCTCGATCCTCTCGATATCGCCCTGCCGACCGCGGCCCTCAACGAGGGCGTCAAAGATCCCGAGCATCTGTTTGAGCCCCTCGCGGCAAGGCACGCACTTGCCGCACGACTCTTCGGTGAGAAAGGCCAGGAAGTAGCGCGCAACATCGACCATGCAGGTCCGGTCGTCCATGACGATCATCCCACCGGAACCCATCATCGAACCCGCCTCGGTGAGCCGCTCGTAGTCCACCGGAAGATCGAGCAGGTTCTCGGGGATGCAGCCGCCCGACGGACCGCCGGTCTGGACCGCCTTGAACGGGCGGTCCTTGAGGACGCCGCCGCCGATGTCGTAGATGATGTGCCGCAGGGTGGTTCCCATGGGCAGCTCGATGAGACCCGTGTTCTTGACCTTGCCGACGAGTGAAAAGGCCTTGGTCCCCTTGGACCTGGCCGTGCCCATCGAGGCGAACCAGGCGCCGCCGTGGTGGATGATGGCGCCGATGCCCGCCCAGGTCTCGACGTTGTTGAGCACCGTCGGCAGATCGAAGAGACCTTTTTCGGTGGAGTGGACGTACTTGGCCCGCGGCTCGCCGGTCTTGCCGGCGAGGGAGCGCATCAGCGCCGACGACTCGCCGCAGACAAAAGCGCCGCCGCCACGCGAGATCCGGATGTCGAAGTCGAAACCCGAACCCAGGATGTTCTCGCCCAGGAGACCGGCCTTGCGCGCTTCGACAATGGCGGCCTGGAGGTTCACCACCGCCAGCGGATACTCGTCGCGGACGTAGATATACCCATCGTGGGCGCCGAGGGCATAGGCGCCGATGATCATCCCCTCGAGCACCGAGTGGGGGTCTCCCTCCATGATCGAGCGGTCCTTGAAGGCGCCCGGATCACCCTCGTCGCCGTTGCACAGCACGAACCGGCGATCACCGGGCGCGGCCTTGCACGAGCGCCACTTGCGGGCGGTATAGAAGCCGGCGCCGCCGCGGCCCCGTTGGCCCGATGTCTCGACCTCGTCGAGGACCTCGTCGGGGGTCATTTCGAAGAGCGCCTTGGCCAGGCCGGCATAGGCATCGTGGGCAACGGCGTCCGTGAGATCGGTGGGGTCGATGCGGCCGATGTTGCGCATGGCCACCCGCACCTGGTTCTTGTAGAACGGGATCTCTTCATAGGCCGGGATCCGCTCGTTGTCCGCCGGATTCTTGTACAGCAGACCGGGGATGATCTCTCCGCCGAGGATGGTCTTTTCGACGATCTCGGGGACCCGCTTGGCCTGAACCTTGGTGTAGAGGAGTCCCTCGGGCTGGAAGACGACCAGCGGACCGCGTTCGCAGAACCCGTGGCAACCGGTGGATTTCACACCGAGGCCGATTTCGACATCGAGGCCGCGCTCGGCGATCTCGTAGGCGAACGCCTCCGCCACCTCCCGTGCCCCGGTGGCGAGGCAGCCGGTACCGCAGCACACGAGCACCCTCTTCTTCCGGCCGGCCTCGCGCTCCCTGGCCTGCGCCTGGAAGGCCGCGAACTGGTCCTTCGACTCAATTCTCATCGCTGCCCCCCTCGGCCAGATACCTCGACATCCGCGCCGGTTTCGCGCCGCCCCAGTACTTCTCACCGACGATCATCACCGGCGCCATGGCGCACGCGCCGACGCAGTTGACGGTCTTGACCGTGAACTTGAGGTCCTCGGTGGTTTCGCCGGCGCCGATCCCGAGCTTGCGCTCGAGCTCCTCGACGAGCTGGCCCGCGCCGCGGATGTGGCAGGCCGTGCCGGTGCAGACCTTGATGATGGTGTCGCCCTGGGGCTCGAGGGAAAACGCCTTGTAGAACGTCGACACCGAGAAGACCTTGGCCAGCGGCACCTCGAGAACCTCCGCCACCCGCACCAGCACATCGCAGGGAAGGTAGTTGTACGCGCGGTGGACGTCCTGGAGCACCTGGATCAACGAGGGCTCCTCGTGTGGATAACTGCCGAGGATGGCCTCGGTCTTGGAAAGATCGACACACGGTTGCTCGGCCATGCGCCCCCCTTCAAACCCCGACCGTGCAGGCCGCACCGATTTCGTAACCGCGGCGCAGCGCTTGAATGTTGACATCGATGACGCCGGGCTTGGCGGCAAAGGTCTCGCGCACGACCTCGATCACCCCGTCGAGGGAAACCGCGTCGGTGGCGCCGAGGTACGCCCCGAGCGCGACCATGTTGGCGCCCCGCGGGTTGCCGAGTTCATTGGCGATCTGGTTGGCCGGCACCTCGATGACCGTGACGTCGCTTCTCGCCGGCTTGCGCTCGATGAGGGACGTGTTGACGAGGAGCAGGCCGCCGGGTCGGACATCCGGCTCGAACTTGTCCAACGACGGCAGATTCATGGCGAGAACCGCCCGCGGCGATTGAATCACCGGCGAACCGACCGGACGATCCGAGATCACCACCGTGCAGTTTGCGGTTCCGCCGCGCATTTCGGGTCCGTATGAGGGCAGCCAGGAAACCTCCTTGCCCTCGCGCATCCCGGCATAGGCGAGCATCTTGCCGATGAGCAGGATCCCCTGGCCGCCGAAACCGGCCATGATGACATCGTTCTGCATTGCCCCACCTACCCTTCGAGGGGCAACGGCTCGCGGCTGCCCCTTTCGGGTGTCTTGAAAACCCCGAGCGGGTAGTAGGGAAGCATGTTTTTTTCGAGCCACGTGGTGGCTTCGGCGGGCGGGATCCCCCAGTTGGTCGGGCAGGTCGAGAGGATCTCCACCAGCGAGAAACACCTCCCCGCAACCTGGTAGGAGAAGGCTCGGCGCAGCATCTCCTTGGCGTTGACCGCGAGCAGCGGGGTGTGGACCGAGGCCCGCGCCACAAAGGCCGGCGTCCGCAGTGTCGAGAGCATCTCGGAGACCCGGATCGGGTGGCCGGCCATGTCGACATCGCGGCCGAGGGGACAGGTGGTGGCCACCTGACCGGGCATGGTGGTCGGCGCCATCTGGCCGCCGGTCATGCCATAGATGGCGTTGTTGACGAAGACCACCGTCACCTTTTCGCCGCGGTTGGCGCAGTGGACGATCTCGGCCATCCCGATGGAGGCGAGGTCGCCGTCACCCTGATACGCAAAGACCACCAGATCGGGCCGCGCCCGCTTGATCCCCGTCGCCACCGCCGGCGCCCGGCCGTGCGACGCTTCGTGAAAATCGGTCTCGAAGTAGTTGTAGGCCAGCACCGCGCACCCCACCGGCGCCACGCCGACGGTGCGCTCGCGGACGCCGAGCTCGTCGAGCACTTCGGCGATGAGCCGATGAATCGTGCCGTGGGTACAGCCGGGGCAGTAGTGGGTGGTGACATCCCTGAGCGCGTCGGGCCTGGAAAACACCGTCTCAAGCATGGCGCACCTCCTCTGATGAGCCGTCCTCGATGGCGCGGATCTTGTCGATCACCGCATCGGGTGAAATCAACATCCCGCCGACCCGATTGAGGAAGTGAATCGGCTTGGATCTGCCGACGGCGAGGCGAACATCCTCGATCATCTGGCCCATGGAGAGCTCGACCACCAGCACCGCTTTGGCCCCGGCCGCGGCCTCGCGCACCGCCGCCGATGGGTAGGGGAAAAGCGACACCGGTCTGACCATGGCGACCTTGACGCCCTCTTCGGCGAGTTCTTCGAGCGCCGTCAGGCACACCCTGGCCACCGTTCCGTAGGCGACGATGAGGACATCGTAGTCGGTGTCGAGTCCGTGGGCCTCGTAGCGGACCTCGTCACGCTCCATGCGGTCGTACTTCTCCTTGAGGTGGAAGTTGTGGCGCTCGAGCTCCTCCGGATCGAGAAAGAGCGAGTTGATCACCGAACGGGGCTTGCTTCCGTTGTGACCGGTCGCCGCCCAGGTTTTTGGCGGCAGCACCTTGATGGGTTCGCGGCTGTCGGCGAACTCCACCGGTTCCATCATCTGACCGATGAGACCATCACCGAGGATCAGGACCGGGTTGCGGTAGTAGTCCGCGAGGTCGAAGGCGTCCTGAACCAGATTCGCGGCCTCCTGGACCGACCAGGGTGCGAGCACCAGCAGTCGGAAATCGCCGTGCGCCGTGCCCTTGGTGGCCTGGAAGTAATCGCTCTGCGACGGCAGGATACCGCCGAGACCCGGCCCGCCCCGCATGATGTTGACGATCACCACCGGGAGCTCGGCGCCGGCGAGGTAGGAGATGGCCTCGGCCATGAGCGAAATTCCGGGCGACGACGACGAGGTCATGACCCGTTCGCCGCTGCCGGCGGCGCCGTAGAGCATGTTCGATGCCGCAACCTCCGATTCCGCCTGAACGAAGGTCCCGCCCACCTGCGGCAGTCGCATGGACATGTACTCGGGAATCTCGTTCTGAGGCGTGATCGGGTAACCGAAGAAGAGATGGCAGCCGGCCTGCACCGCCGCCTCTCCGATGGCTTCCGAGCCCTTCATGAGTTTCTTGGTCATTGGCTCCTCCGTTCGGAGCACGTTGGTTCCAACCCGCGTCCGCGTCCGTGCCCGAAATCGGACGCGGACTCTGACGGGGGATCAGCGATGGGGTTCGTCATCGCCATCAGTACGCGAAGTAGTGGTACATGGTCCCGTGGACCTTCATTTCGATGGCCACATCGGGACAGGCAATACAACACAGGCGGCAGCCGATGCAGCGGGGCTGCTCCACGACCTCGGCATAGAAGTAGCCCTTCTTATTGATCTTTCGGCTCATACCCAGGATCTGCTGCGGACAGGCTTGGACGCAGAGTTCGCAACCCTTGCAGCGATCCGGGCTGATCTTGATCTGCGGCACGAAAGCCTCCTTTCAGTTGACGACGAAGAGCGGCCCGGCAGCTCGGTGTTTCGGCATGTCGAACGGCGGCATCACGATCCGACGCAACGCCAGCACGGGCTCGTCGATCACGGTGCGGAGTTCATCGGCAAGGACCTCGGATGCGGCCGCGGCCACAACCGGGATGTCCAGAAGCTCGGCAGTCTTACGCGCACTCTGAAGACCTTCGACGACGATCTCGAGGGTCGTTTCGTCGAGGAGATGGGTGTTCGAGATCAGACCGGTGACCGGCAGGCGACCGACCGCTTCGATCTGCCGGACCATCGCCGCCGCGCTCCGTGGATCCGGCGTCGACGGGCGGCGGAAATTGACCACCAGAAAACACTCGGTCTCGGCGACGGGGACAACGTCGGAAAGCGAACCGAGAACCCTTGCTCCGACATCGTCTCCCCCGACATCGATGATGAGTTTTCGATCCGACCGGCGAAGGTGCGACCGGATCTGGGGGACGATGATCGGCAGGTCGGCGTGGAGGTTCGATCCGTCCGGGGCGAGAAGTTCGATCCCCGACTCGGTGAGCAACCCTCGCGCTGACCGGGTTCTGAAGTACGGTTTGACGACATCGAGATCCGCCATGGTGACGGGCAGGCCGCGGGATGCCAGATCCATGGCCAGATTGAGCGCGATCTCGGTCTTGCCGCTGCCGAAGTGGCCGACGAGAACTGTCACCCGCTTGTCGAACAATTCAGCCCCCCCTGTGGTTGTTGCACAACAGCGATACCGGGCCCACAGGATACTCCGGACGATCTCGCCGCACAAGGCGTGTGAAAATTTTCACTTTAGCAAGTCTCAGAGTGAGACACATTTGCAGATAATCACGCGTTCTCACCGTCGTTCGTCGCGAGAGCGGCGAAGCGCCCTTCCGTCGGCGTCCGCACACCGCCCTCTCGGGGGTGCTTTTGCACGAGGAACCGTTATGATGAATCTCGACTCATGTATCTGTCCGGACTCATCCACCGCGATCGTCTCTTTGATGTCGCCAGCCGCTGGTTGGCCGATCACGTCAGCAAAGACGACGGACGGATTCTGACGGAGATCTTCGCTTTCGAGCGCGCGATCACCGCGCCCCTCGTGCAGTCCCTGGTGGCCGATCTGGCTCGCGCCATCCGACCGGGCGACCTTCGATTGACCAGAGTCACGAGCAAAGACGATGTGCGAAAGGCCATCGTGGCCGCCGTCCACGATCCCTCGCCTCGGGTCGAGCAGCTCCTCGCCCACTACCGTGAGTTTCCCGAAGAGTTCTTCCCGAGGACTCCGGTCCACATGAGCCTGGTCACCGGAGGCGACGGTGCGCTGGCCGGGATGGTGCGAAGAAAGCGGATCCGGCGGATCGCCGACAAGGTCTCACGGCGCGTCGCCGACCAGCTTGCCGGCGAGATCGAAGTGGCGGCAAAGTCTCTCGCCGCCGCCCGCGCCGGGAGCGCCGGCATCCCGCTCGACATGATGGTCTCGAGCCGGCAGCAGATGATTGACGAGTTCGCCGCCGCGGAACGGATCGTCGCCGATCGGATCCGGACCGGGCGCCTCACTTTCGATCCGGACCAGGTCCGGGTCGATGACGTCATCGGCGTCAAGATCATCGGCTCGCCGCCGGAACTCGCCCGCATCGAAGCCACCCTCGACTCCCGCGACGGGACATTCGCCTGCGAGAGCGAGGTTCACGAGGGCAGTTACTCCGGCACCCACTACCTCGTCGATCTCGAGCTGCCGCCGCTCGATCAGACCATCGCCCGATTCAAGGGTGTCGACTGGTCGTTCGCCGAGGGGCGAGGGTTGTCCGCCTACCACCTCGAAGAGAGTCTGATCGATTATCTCAGCACGGCGAGCTCGACCTTCCGGGTCGAACTGATACTGACGACTCTCGATGATCTGGTCGAGTCCGAGTTCGGCCGCTGCATCCACGAGGTCCGCATTCTCGAGCAACGCGACCGGGCGCTCTACTCCGGACGGATCGCTCAGAACGCGTCATCCATCATCGAGTACATGCTCCAGCTCGCCATTTCTCCCACCGTTCAGGTCGAGGGCCTCCCGATCAAGATCTGGGGCCGCTACCTGCGCGACACCGTTCGTCAGGCCCTGGCCAAGCTGCAGGATCAGGAACTCGTCGAGTGGCTCCTCCCCGACACGACGGGATCGACGATCGAGCTGTAGCCGCGGGGGCCACGAACCGGAGGCCGGTCCTTGCCTCTGTTGCCGCCCTCGATCAGTCCGAGCCGCCCTCCGCGGCCATCCGGATCGCCCGGGCGCTGCACTCGGCAAAACCCGGGCAGGTGCGGCAGGTGTCGTCCTCGATGTAGCCGAACTCCGATGGCGCACACACGGTGATCGACGGATCTCTTCCGGCATCCAGCTCGGCGAGCAGCGCCCCGTCCCGGTCCTCGATGGAGCCGCCCGCGGCGGCCCGCGCGACCGCCTCGCGCACGTTGGGATCCCAGGCCCGATTTCGTTGCTCGGCGATCATGCTCTCGGCCTTGACCTCGACCGACGCCTTGCGCTTCTTGTACTCGAAGGCCAGCTTTCGCCGGGTCGGCATCCTGCGGGTGGCGAGGAAGAAGAGATAGCCCGAGCACATTCCCGCAGCATTCGCGACCCCCGGCAGGAGCCCCATCTGCAGGCTCGAGAAAGCGAGCCAGGCAACCGCGACGACGGCCAGGTACTTGACCTTCACCGGGATCACAAAAAAGAGCCGGAACTCGACCTCGGGGAACAGCGTGGCAAAGGTGAGCAGGATCGAGGTGCCGACACCGGAGTCGCCGACGAGGGGGAGCTTGAGCCCGGCGGCGGTCAGCGACGCGCCGAAGGTCGCCACCAGCCAGAACGCCAGGAATCGGGGCGAGCCCCAGGTCTCCTCGAGGGGTTTGGCCATGATCCACAGCACCAGCATCGAGATGAAGAACCAGAACAGCGACGCCCCGTGAACGAACTGGTAGGTCACGAGCGTCCAGGGTCGTGACATGACCTGGCCGGGGAGGAGCGCCAGACCCAGGAGCCCTTCCCGGTTGGCCCAGCTCAGGATGAAAACCGCGAAGTGGACGAAGATGAGCCCCTCGGTCAAACGCCACGAGTCACTGCGCATTCAACGCCTCCCCAGACGGCGCTCCATCTCCTCCTGGCTGAGCCGGAGAATGATGGGCCGCCCGTGCGGACAACGATACGGATTGGTCGTTTCGGCCAGGTCGTCGAGCAGCGCGCGTTGGGCGGCGTCGGTGAGCCGGTGGTTGACCTTGATGGCGCCGCGGCACGACAACCCCGCCGCCAGCTCCTCCTCGACCTCCGCGGCCACCCGTTCCGGCACCCCGTCGAACGCCGTCGCTCGATCGAGGAGCTCGATCACGAGCTCGCGTGCTTCGTGAGCCTCGATCTCCGGCGGCAGCGCACTGATCCTGACCGTGTCGGGGCCGAAGACATCGGCCTCGATCCCCACCTTGACAAGCGTTGCGGACACCCGTTCCAGCGCGGCGGCCGAGGCGTCCCCGACTTCAACCAGGACCGGTACGAGCAGTCGCTGCGATGGTGCAACCTCACCCCCGAGCCGGGCCAGGATCCGGTCATAAAGCACCCGCTCGTGGGCAACGTGTTGATCGACGATGACCAGGCCATAGTCGTCCTCGAGCAGGATGAACGAATCCCGGTACTGACCGAGGAGCCGACCGAAGGGCGTGTCGGACGGCCCCGGCCGGGCGCCCGACCGCGGCGCGGGCGGAGCCTCGAGCACGACCGGGGCGGCGACTCCGGCGACCGGTTCGCCATAGGCCGGGTGGGCGAACAGGGGCGGTGCTCCCGCCTCCCGTCGTGCACGCAGGAGCTCGCCGTAGCCGCCGGTGGACGGCTCGGCCGCCAGAGCATCGCCGTCGTCGAGACGGCTGACGGGGACCCGCCCCTGGGACGCCGCGACCCCCTGCCGGAGGGCGCGTTCGACAAGAGCAAAGATCGACCCTCCGCGGGTGAACCTGACCTCGGTCTTGGCCGGGTGTACGTTCACATCGACCTCATCCGGGGGAAGCCGCAGCGAAGCGACGACTCGGGCGCCGCCGAGACCCGCTCCGGTGGATCGAAGGACTCTGAGCACCGCCCCGACCAGGAGACGATCCCTGACCACCCTGCCGTTGACGAGGAAGATCATGGACGGCCGTCCGCGACCGCCACCCGGAGCAATGAGTCCCTCGACCTCGGCGTCTCCCGCAACCGTAGAGAAGCGCGTGACCTTCGCGAGCTTGGGCCAGAGCGCCCGCAACCGTTCGCCGAGGTCGGCGGACGGTGGAACGTCGAGCAGGCTGCGTGACCCGTGGCAGAGAGCGAAAGCCACATCAGGACGCGCGAGCGCCGCCCCACACACCACCTCCGATGCGTGACGCAGCTCGGTCTCGGGCGCACTGAGGAACTTGCGTCTCGCCGGAACGTTGAAGAAGAGGTCACGGATCTCGACGGTCGTCCCCCGCGCGCGGGTGGCCGCTTCGGTTCCGAGGACACGCCCGCCCTCGACGGTGATTCTGACCCCGCCCTCCGCCGGATCGGCCGCCGTGAGCAGCTCGAAACGCGACACCGCTGCAATCGAGGGCAAGGCCTCGCCGCGGAAGCCCAGGGTCGCGATCCGATCGAGATCGTCCGCCGAGGCAATCTTCGACGTCGCGTGCCGCTCCAGGGCGACCAGCGCATCGTCGGCGTCCATCCCGCAGCCGTCGTCGCTGACCCGGATCAGGCTCCTGCCGCCGTTGACCAGTTCGACCCCGATCCGCCGGGCGCCGGCGTCGAGGCTGTTCTCCACAAGTTCCTTGACCACGGAAGAGGGACGTTCGACCACCTCGCCCGCGGCGATGCGGTTGACCAGGTTGTCGGGGAGGATGCGGATGCGAGTCACCGGGATACTATACCGGGGATCCCGTCCCTTCCATTCCCGCATCCGCGTCCGTTCCCGAAGCCGCGCACGAGATGGCCCTCTCCCACTCCCTCTCCTTCTCCCTCTCCCTTGTGCGCGTGAGTATTTTCCCCGACACCGATCGCGTTGCGGTTCTGTGATCAGGGTCCCGGACTCTGTAGGCGGGTCGTTGCGGCGCCGTTACGCGGCTTGCGACCAGACATCACCACCGGGCGGCTGTGGACAGGCCTGCAGTGGCGCCCTACCGCAGGCGCATCCGGTGCCGCCGTCAGGCTGACGACCTGCACGGCGGAAGTGGGAGCTTACTTCTTCGCCATCTTGCTGATGTCGAAGACCGAGGTGTCCGGTTTGGAGTTCGGCGTGACCTTCCGCGAGTCATCGGCGAGATCTTCCTCGATCAGCAGATCCATCAGAAGATCACGGACTCCGCCCTTGCCGTTCGAACGGTAGACACGGCGCACCGCGGCCGGTTTGAGCTCGATCCCGGTCATGTGCTTGAGGTACTGACAGAAGACCCGCGACCGGGAAACAAAGCTCGCGATGAGGATCATCCCGAGCAATGCCATTCCTGCGACGGCGATGAGGGTGTAATTGGCGTCAGCGCTGAGGTCGAAAGAGCCCATTTTTTCCCCTCATTCTTCGTCAGACGGGTCGCCGTTGAGCGCGTGAGTCGCGTCGATCTCTGAGAAGTGGTTCTTCGGGACCAGAACCTCGCGCCCTTTGGAGCCCGCCAGTGCTCCTACGATACCTTCTCTCTCCATGATATCCAAGAGCCGCGCGGATCGAGTGTACCCGAGGCGAAGCCGGCGCTGGATGTATGAGGCCGAAGCTTTGCGGGTTTCGACCACCAGCCGCACCGCCTGGTCGTACATCGGATCGCTGAGATCCTCGATTTCGTCCAACGAGGCCGCACCCTTGCTCTTGCCGTTTCCACCCAACGGCTGCTGGGTCAGAACATGACGCTGGTACTCGGGTTTGCCGAACCGCTTGATATAGCGCGCCGCAGTGGCGATTTCCTTCTCGGTGACCAGGGGACCGTGGAGACGCAGGAGGTTGGACGTTCCCGGCGGGAGAAAGAGCATGTCGCCCCGGCCGATCAGGTGCTCGGCGCCCATGGCGTCGAGAATCGTCCGCGAGTCGAATCCGGAACGGACCTTGTAGGCGATCCGGCACGGGAAGTTGGCCTTGATGATCCCGGTGAGAACATCCACCGACGGCCGCTGGGTCGCACAGATCAGGTGGACGCCGACCGCCCGCGCCTTCTGCGCCAACCGGGTGATGGACTCCTCCACCGCCCGCGAAGACGTCATCATCAGATCGGCGAGCTCGTCGATGATGATGACGATATAGGGTAAGCGCTCGAGCTCGACCGGCTTCTCGGCGTCGTCTCCGGCGAGCTGCTGCTGAGCCCGCCTGAGCTGAACCGGATCGGAGACGATCTGGTTGTACTGCTCCAGATTGCGGACGCCGAGGGCGGCGAGGCGGCGATAGCGGTTGTCCATCTCGGCGACCGCCCAGGCGAGCGCGCTGGCGGCCTTTTTGGGATTGGAGATGATCGGCGTCAGGAGATGAGGGATGTCCGAGTAGACCCCGAGCTCGACCATCTTGGGATCGACGAGAATGAACTTCACCTCATCGGGTTTCGCCTTGTAGAGGATCGACATGATCATGGCGTTGATGCCGACGGACTTGCCCGATCCCGTGAAACCACCGATCAGCAGGTGCGGCATCCGAGCGAGATCGGCGACGAACGGCTTGCCGCGGATGTCGACCCCGAGGGTCAGAGTCAGCAGCGATTTCGCCCGCTGAAACTCGGGCGCCTCGAAAAGCTGGCGCAACCGGATGATCTCGGGATCCGGGCTGGGCACTTCGATTCCGACGGTCGCCCTGCCCGGAATCCGCGCGATCCGAACCGACTCGGTGCGGAGCGCGAGAGCGAGGTCCTCGGCGAGGTTCTGCACCGCCGAGATCTTGACCCCCGAGTCGAGCCGAAACTCGTACGTGGTGATCACCGGCCCGGTTCGGATGCTCGTCACCTCGCCCCGGACGCGGAACTCCTGGCACTTGCTGGTCACCAGCTTCGAGATTTCGATGAGTGCCGCGGAATCGCGTTCGGGAGCTCCCTCGGAATGGTCGAGGAACGCGATCTTTGGAAGATCGTAGTGGTCGAGATCCTCGATGAACTCGAACTCCTCCTGAACGACGGGTTTGCTGACCGCCGCCGGTTGCTTGCGCGGCGCCTTGCCGGGTTTGGTTGTCACGGCGGGGTCGGACTGCCCGTCGACAACCTCGAGCGGTCGATCGACCTCGTCGGACGACCCGGCGACGCGCCGTTGGATCCGGAAGCGCCCCTTGCCCTCCACCTCCTTGACGGTGAGCGAACCCCGGTAGCCCTCGTCCTTGTCGAGGCGTTTGACCTGACGCTCGAGGACCCGCCGCCGGTTCCGCGTCTCCTCCGCTTCCTGGCGACGCCGCGCGCGCTCATCCTGGCGCCGCAGCCATCGACGTTCGAGCCCTTCGGTCAGGCCCTCGGCGGCGGCGCCCACCGACACCCCCGACACCAGCACGACACCGAGAATGATGAAAAAACCGAGCACCACCAGTCGGCCCACGGGACCGACAAAGCCGCCGAGCAGATCGGTCTCGGCGGCGCCGACGAGGCCTCCGCACGAGATCCGCCCGTCGCGGAACGGCAGATCCGAACACAGCAGGGCGGCGACCCCGGGCAGGGCGAGGACGATCAGCGTCCATCCTCCGAGGGTGACTCTCGGGTTTTCGAGATCACGCCCGCGGAGCATTCGCCAGCCGAGGACGATCCCCAGTGGCGGGAGCGCGAGGACCACGATGCCGAAGAGGCCGTAGAGCACCGCCGAAAGCGCCGCGCCCAACGGCCCGGCGAGATTCACCGGACCCTGGCGCAGCGTCGAGGCGTGCAACGGGCTCGGGTCGAGGGGCGAGTGCGAGAGCAGGGCCGCCGCGACCAGGATCGAACCGAAGATCAGGCCCACGGCGATCATCTCGGAGATCAGGCGCTCGCGGCTCATGGCCGGCCCCAGGTCAACGCGATCACCAGGAGGCCGAGCGGCAGGCAGTACCAGGCAAATCGATGAAAGACCCTGCTCGACAGCGTCTTGATGACGATGGTGAGCGCGAAGTAGCCGGCGAATCCGGCGGCGACGGCGCCGACCAAGCAGGCCGCCCAATACCCGGTTCCCGCGGCCGCCAGCGCGTGGCGCTCGCCGAAGACCTCGAGCACCGCCACGCCGGCGATGGCCGGCACACCGAGGAGGAACGAAAACCGCGCCGCCCACCTGCGATCGAGACCCGCGCCGAGCGCCGACGAGATCGTCATCCCTGATCGCGACAACCCCGGAAAGACCGCCACTCCCTGAACCAGGCCGATGAGCGCGGCCTGCCGCCAGGTGGTCCCGACCTCATCCCGCTCCCCACCCGGCATCCATCTGGTCAGCCCGACGACCATCCCGGTGATGATCAATGCGATCCCCACCCACAGCGGACGCTGAAAGGCCGATTCGGCAATCCCCTTGATGGGAAAAGCCACGGCTGCGGTGGCGAGAGTCCCCAGAATCAGAAGGCCGACCATCCGCCGACCGCCGGCTGAGGTCAACCAACGGTGGATCTCGCGCCGCTCGTACCAGATGACGGCGCCCGCGGTTCCGACGTGGAGCATGGCGTCAAAGAAGACCCCGGGCTGCGAAAAACCCGGGATGAGCATCTGCGCCAGCGCGAGATGCCCTGACGACGACACGGGGAGAAACTCGGTGAGTCCCTGGAGGACCCCCAGCAGCACGGCGACTGCGAGACTCATGCATCACACCGGAGAGAACCCGAGGAACCGAGCGGAATCGCGAAAAACACGTGCATTTCCAGTGAATTCTATCACTCCGGCGGGGCCGATTGCCGGTCCGTGGTGATGAGCAGGATCGATCACCTGCGGGGCTGAAGGGCTGATCTCTCAATTGAGCATCAATCCCCGGTTGGGTATACTTCGTTCGTGCCCTCCAAACAACTCAACGACCGGGTCTTCCAACTGGGGGAATGACTCGTCCAGCCATCCGTTGGTCGGATTTCGACCTCGGCGGTCGAAGTCCAGCTCGAGCCGAGGGCCATGGAACCGCTCGTCTATCTGGCCCAAAACGCCGGCGAAGTGCTCTCCCGTCGGCCGATCCTCGACGCGGTCTGGAAACAGGAGTTCGTTCGCCGGGCTCAGAACGCGCACGGCGAGCGCCCACCCCCTCGAACCCGTGGTCGGCGAGCTTCGGGGATGGGTTGAGCGGCTCACGGTCGAGCTCGGCTGACCACGATCCAGACAATTCCCCCACGTTTTCTTCATGACTTTCTTCTTCCGCGGGCCGACTTTCTTCTCATAGAAACAGCGGGGGGCTTGTCATGAACCGGAAATCTTTAGTCGATTCAACCCGGGTGTCCATGATCACGGTCCGGCACGGCTGTCGCGAGGAGGTCGGCCGGAACAGTCGCCGGGCCGTGATTGTCGCGATGACCGTCACCGCGCTCGCCGCCCTCGCTTCGGCTGAAAATCCTGCA
>JAHECW010000229.1 GCA_024641545.1 Acidobacteriota bacterium | reverse complement strand
CCGAGCGCGGCGACGCAGCCGTCTTCGATGAGCAGGTCCATCCCTTCGTCGAGACCCTGGGATGGGTCGACCACGCGTCCGTTACGAATCAGAAGCCGAGTCACTTCGTCCTCCGGCAAGCAGGTAGAGAATAGCCATACGGATGGCGACCCCGTTGGTCACCTGTTCGAGAATCACCGACTGTTTCCCGTCGGCCACCAACGAGTCGATCTCGACTCCTCGGTTCATTGGGCCCGGGTGCATGACCTTCGCTCCCGGGGCGGCCATGGCCAGGCGCTCCTCGGTGAGGGCGAAAAAGTCGTAGTACTCGCGCATGGACGGGAAGTTGATCTTCTTCTGCCGCTCGAGTTGGATGCGGAGCATCATCACCACATTGGCGCCCTCGAGGGCGGGTTCGAGTCGGCGGAACGCCTGGACGCCCAGCGTCTCGACATCGACCGGCAGCAACGATGCCGGGGCGACGAAACGAACCTCGGCGCCCATCTTCGTCAGAAGATAGGCATTGGACCGGGCGACCCTCGAGTGGCGGATGTCACCCGCGATGACGACCTTGAGACCGCGGAGATCGCCGAAGTGCAGGCGCATGGTGAAGGCGTCGAGGAGGGCCTGGGTCGGGTGCTCGTTGATGCCGTCCCCGGCATTGATGATGGAGGCCGGCACGACCCCTGCGAGCCGGTGCGGCGCCCCCGAGTTGGGGTGTCGGATGACGATGAAATCGGGCGCCATGGCCATCAGGTTCCGGGCGGTGTCGAAGAGGGTCTCGCCCTTGGACACCGACGACGACGATGCCGAGAAGTTGAGGGTGTCGGCAGACAGTCGTTTCTCGGCCACCTCGAAGGAGAATCTCGTCCTGGTGGACGGCTCCATGAAGAGATTGACGACGGTCATCCCGCGCAGCGCGGGCACTTTCTTGATCGGCCTCCGCGCCACCTCGAGAAGTTCTTCGGCGGTCTCGAGGATCAACTGGATCTCGCCCGGGCTCAAGGTGGCGATTCCCACCACGTCCTTGGAGGACAGCCCATCGGCCCTCTCAATTGCCATCGGGGGTCTCCCTTCCGAGCCAAACTCCATCCTCATCGTCGGCCGGGCGCAACCGCACCTGGACATCCTCTTTCCGCGAGGTGGCGACGATCTTGCCGACGACATCCGCCGCAACCGGGAGTTCGCGATGGCCGCGGTCGACCAGCACCGCGAGCCGGATCGCCCGCGGCCGCCCGTAGTCGAGGAGCGTGTCGAGCGCCGCCCGTACGGTGCGGCCGGTGTAGAGCACATCGTCGACCAGGTAGATCACCCTGTCCTCGATGGAGATCGGCAGCACCGTTTTCTTGAGCACCGGTTGGGTGTGCGCCGGGCGCCAGGGACCGATGTCGTCGCGATAGAGCGTGATGTCGAGCCTTCCCACCGCCGGTCTCGTGCCCGAGATCTCCTCGAGCTCACGCGCCAAACGGTCGGCGAGCGGGACGCCTCGAGTGTGGATGCCGACGAGCATCACATTCTCGCCGTCGTGCTCGACGATTTCCGCGGCCATCCGGGTCACGGTTCGCTTGACGGCGCCGTCATCCATGATCTGCACCACGGCTGCCGGGTTCTTCGCGTCGTTCGCCATCTCAGCACTCCTTCATGGACAAAAAAAATCTTCCCACCAGGGAAGCGTGTCATCGACAATCATGGAAGGGACTTCCATCGGCCGAATGGTACCACAGGCTTGCAGTCGTGGGTCGGACGGCGTGAGTCCTAGACCGGGGCGTTCAACGACGTCGTGCGGCAGCTTTCGAAACCACGGCGGCTTGTTGAAACACGAAGATCACGAAGAAGCAGCAAGAAGTCACCACGTCGTTTCCGACTCATCGCAGCGTTGTCTGAGCCCTTCAAGATCGAAGGAGTCCGGGTCAATATTGCGATGCTTCGCGAGACCTTTGGGACTCTTCGTGCTCTTTGTGTTTCTAATGGAAAGCGAGGGACTCGAAACCGATTTACGCAGTCGATGGGCGTTCAGGAACCGCCGGCCACCGACTCACGACTTAGGATTCACGAATCTCGACTCAGGCGAGTATCATGCGCAAATCATGACCGCCGACGTGCTTTCCGCCTCCGGCCGCGACCGACTCATGGTCCTCGCGGCGGCGATCCTCTTCTCCACCGGAGGCGCCGCGGTCAAGGCGTGCTCGCTCAACGGCTGGCAGGTGGCGTGCTTCCGATCCGCGGTTGCGGTTGCGGCCATCTACGCCCTCGTCCCGGTTGCGAGACGGGGGTGGACCCTGCGGGTCTGGGCGGTGGGTCTCGCCTACGGCAGCACGATGATCTTCTTCGTCCTCGCCAACAAGCTGACGACCGCCGCCAACGCCATTTTCCTGCAGGCGTCGGCGCCGATCTATGTCCTCGCCCTGAGTCCGTTGCTCCTGTCCGAGAAGATTCGACCGCGCCATTTGGTCTTCATGGCGATCCTCGCGTTGGGAATGGCCTGCTTCTTTGTCGGCAGCCAGCCGGCGAGCTCGACGGCGGCGAACCCGATGATCGGGAATATCCTGGGGGCCTGCTCCGGTCTCACGTTTGCCTTGTGCATCATGGGTCTGCGCTGGCTCGGCCGGGGTGTCGGCGGGGTCGGCGCGACCTCGGCCGCGGTGTGCTGCGGCAGCCTGGTCGCGTTGCTCCTCACCCTGCCCATGGCTTTCCCGGTGCGCAGCTCGACCCCGTCCGACTGGGCGATCGTGGTCTTTCTCGGTGTCTTCCAGATCGGCATCGCGTATGCGTTTCTGATCCGGGGCATCGCCGGGGTCCCGGCCCTCGAAACATCCCTCATCCTTCTCGCCGAGCCCGTGCTCAACCCATTGTGGGCGTGGCTGGTGCACGGCGAGGAACCGACCGCCTGGGCGTTGCTGGGTGGAGCGATCATCCTCGGCGCGACGGTGGCGATGACGTTCGCGAGAAAACCAGAATTGAGTTCTTGATTCTCAATTCTTAATTCTTAATGATCAGCAACCCCTCAATGTACTCCTGAGAATTTGCGATGGAATTGAGAATTCAAATTTCATAATTGAGAATTTGTTGTGCGCGTCCCGTGCTCCACCGTGACGACGGTATGAATCCCACCCCTGAGCCGGTAGTCCAGAACAACTTCCATCCACTTCGGCCGGCAGCAGGCGACGAGGTCGTCGAGAACCCGGTTGGCAGCGTGCTCCTGGTAGATTCCGACGTTGCGGAAGCTCGTCAGGTAGTACTTGTATGACTTGAGCTCGATGCAGACCTCGGTCGGGAGGTAGCGAACGGTGAGGGTCCCGAAATCCGGCAAGCCCGAGAACGGGCAGACGCAGCTCCACTCGTCGGTGGAAATGTCGACAATCGCGTCGCGCCCCGCGTACTCGTAGGAGAACGTCTCGAGGACCTCCGGGGTCAATGCCTCGACACCTTCAAAATGGAAACTGCGGCCTTCGGCCTCGGCCATGATGCCTCCCCTGTCGACCTGTTACTCCAGGATGGTAGCACCGGGAGTTTTCGGTTACGATCTCCTTGTGATCTCGCCCAAGTTCACCGCCCTGTTCAAATCGGTCACCGTCGGTCTGATGGTCGTCGCCGGCGGCACCGCCGGCTATGTACTCATCGAGAAAATGGACGCCTTCGACGCCCTGTACATGACCACCATCACGGTGACCACCATCGGCTTCAAGGAGGTTTTCCCCCTCTCGACCTCGGGACGGATCTTCACCATGGTGCTCGCCTTCGCCGGTATCGGCGTCATTCTCCTCATCGCCTCGGAGTTCGCCCGCACCATGCTCGAGACCGATCTTCGCCGCGTCCTCGGTATCCGGAGGGACCTCAAGCTCATGAAAAGGCTCAAGAATCACATCGTCGTCTGCGGCCACGGCCGCATGGGTCAGGCCGTCGTCGAGGTCTTTCGCCAGCGCGGCCTCCCCTTCGTGGTCGTCGACGTCAATCCCGATCACTGTCGCGAGCTCGAGGACCAGGGGCAGCACGTCGTCCGCGGCGACGCGACCGACGAGAAGGTTCTCGCCTCGACCAACATCGCCCAGGCGAAGACCATCATCACCTGCCTCGCCGACGACGCGCACAACGTGTACACGATCCTGCTGGCCCGCCAGCTCAACCCGGAGATCACCGTCATCGCCCGCGCCGTCGAGACCGGGGCCGAGGAACGCCTCAAGCTCGCCGGCGCCGACCGCGTCCTCAACCCTTACCAGATCGGCGGGATGCGTCTCGCTCTGACCGCGATCAAACCCACGGTGACCGATTTCATCGACCAATCGCTGCTCGGCTCGTCGGTCGAACTCGAGCTCGCCGAGATCGTCATCGACCCCGCTTCCCAACTCGCCGGCAAGACCCTGGCCGGGGCCGAGGTCCGCAAACGGTTCGGGATCATCGTCGTCGCCCTGAAACGCGGCGACCGGGCGATCTTCAACCCCGATGCCCAGGAACGCATCGAGGGCGGCGACGTGCTCGTCGTTCTCGGGCCGCTGTCCGCCATCGGGCGGGTGGAGAAAGCGGTTCAGTGATTCTCAATTTTGAATTCTCAATTCTCAATTACATCGCAACCATTCCCCGTCAGGTCAGGATTGCGGGTGCGATGCAATCCAGAATTGAGAATTAAGAACTCGCGGCGACGGCTGCGAGACGCCCCGGATAGGCGCCCACCGCCGCATCGAGAATCTTCATCGCCCGGGTCATGGTCGCGGCGTCGTACATGAACGCGATCCGGACCTCGTCGATGCCGAGACCCGGAGTGACATAGAAGCCCGCGCCGGGAGCGAGGCAGATCGTCTCGCCGTCGTGGGTGAAGTCCCTCAGGAGCCAGACGGCGAAGTCCTCGCAGCTTTCGATCGGCAGCCGCGTCATGGTGTAGAACGATCCTTCGCTGCGGTGCGGCTTGACCCCATGGATGGCGGCGAGCCCGGCGAAGACCGCGTCCCGGCGAGCCTGGTACTCGACGCAGAGCCGCTCGGAATAGGGGCGACCGTTGGCGAGCATCGGCACCACCATGAGCTGTTCGGCGGTGGCCACCGACAACCGCGCCTGGCAGAAGCGCAGCGTGACGTCGAGGACCTCGCGATTCTTTGTCGCCATGCACCCGATGCGGACGCCGCAGGCGTTGAACCGCTTCGACACGCTGTCGACCACGATGATGCGTTGCGCCAGATCGGCGAAGCGCGTGAACGAACGAACCCGGCCGGAATCGAAGACGAACTCGCGGTAGACCTCGTCGCAGATGACGAAGAGATCGCGCTCCACCGCCACCCGGGCCACCGCCTCGAGTTCCGCTTCGGTGTAAACCGTCCCCGTCGGATTGGAGGGGTTGCAGAGCAGGATGGCCCGAGTCTTGGGCGTGATGCAGCTTCGCAATCGATCGATGTCGCCGAAGTGGTAGCCATCCTCGACCTTGAGCGTGATGGGAACCATCTTGACGTCGGCCTGGGCCGCGAAGCTCAGGTAGTTGGTGTAACACGGCTCGAAGACGAGGACCTCGTCGCCGCCGCCGGCCACCACCGACAGGGCGAAGGTGATGGCCTCGCTCGCTCCGGCGGTAACCAGGATCTCATCGGGCGAGAAATCGATCCCCCAGCTGGCGAAGAACGCACTCCACGCCTCTCGCGACTGGAGCAGACCTTCGCTGGGTGCGTACGCGAGCCGGTTGAGAGCGAGGCCGTGGAGCTCGGCGATCATCTCCGGCGGCGTCGGCATGTCGGGCTGGCCGATGTTGAGGTAGATGACGTCGGTACCGCGAGCTTCAGCCGCCCGCGCGAGCGGCGCGAGCTTGCGAATCGGCGATTGCTGGAGTCTTGCGGACTTTGGCGACAGTGACGGCATGAATGCCTCCGTTCCCGGGCACGCCGATTGTAGATGAACACCGGCCCACTGTGCAGATCGACTTTGAGCGCGGCACGCTTTCGAGCGCGGGCCTGTACAATCGCCGACGAACCTTCGGAGATTCGATGCCGGTCACAACTACCGTCCGCACAACGGCCCGCGCCATCGGCAACCTCAGCCGCCGCTCCAAGCTCCAGCTTGCGTGGGACGTTTTCATGGTCTGGGTGGCGCTCATCAACCTCTGGATGATCCTCTTCGACCTGAGCTATCTCTGGCTCCGGCCGACGTACTTCACCTACCTGCCGGTGGTGACGAGGATCTACGATCCGGTGAAGGGGATCGAGCCGCACCCGCTGACCGAGGCGCTGCTCGAGCAGGTCACCGTCACCGAGAATGCGCTTCTGCGCGACCCGGACTCACCGACCATCCCCGAACACGTCGAGCGGTTGCGCGAGCTGACCTACCGAGTGCTGCGCGAAGACCCGTTCGAACGCTCCGGGATGGAGCGCGCCAACGACATCATCAAGGAAAAGCTCTCGGGCAACATCGGTCGCACCGGGGAGGCGCTCGCCGATCCCGAAATTCTCCTGGAGGCGGTAGACGCGACCTGGCCGGAGCAGCCCGACGACCTCCTTGCCCGTCTTCGGGGGGTCGACCCGAGGATCATCCGCGGGCTCAAAGTCAACTACTACCGCAGCTACGACCTCGGCGGCAAGCTCACGGACTACTTCTGGGTCCTCGACCTCCCCTTCCTGATCCTGTTCTGGATCGAGTTCACCGTCCGCTGGATCCTCGCCATCCGCCGAAAGACCTACGCCCAGTGGTTCTTCTTCCCCATCTTCAACTGGTACGACGTCCTCGGCCTCATTCCGGTCGCCGTCTTCCGGCCGTTCCGCCTGCTTCGCGCCGTGTCCATGTACATGCGCCTCAAACGCAGCGAGCTTTCCAACGTCGGCAAGGACGTTTTCACCCGGACAGTGCTCTACTTCTCGAACATCATCACCGAAGAGGTCTCGGATCGGGTGGCCCTGCGCATTCTCTCGGAGTTCCACGAAGAGATCGAGGAGGGGACCCACACCGCCATCGCCCGATCGGTGGTCGAGCCCCGGAAAGCCGAGATCGAAGACGTGGTCGTCGCCCAGCTGCGCCAGACCCTCACCGACCCCCGCACCATGGAACGCCTGCGCTCCCTCGTCCAGCTCAACCTCGAGAACGCCATCGAGGACTCCGAGGCGCTGAACGCCGTCCCGCTGCCCAAGATCGTGCTCAAACCGGCGGTGAGGGCCATCGGCGAGGTCATCCTCGATGCCACCTTCGAGACGGTTGCGGAGACTTTCGACTCGACGGAGGGCGAGGAGGCGGTCCGCGAGGTTGCCGGCGCGATCCTCGACGA
>JAHECW010000055.1 GCA_024641545.1 Acidobacteriota bacterium | reverse complement strand
CAGGCCTCCACCGCGGCGTTCAAATCACCGGCAACCTCGAGGCGGTGGCCCATTCCAGCGATGGCGTTCCGGACACCGTCGACGGAACTTCTCTCGTACTCGATGAGTAGAATGTTTGCGCTCATTGAATCGTCCCTGAATGCTCCCCGGTTCGAAGGGCCCGTTCTCATTATCTGCGACCGGTACCCAAAGTCAACCGCGGCCGCACTCCAACTGAAGGCGCAAGACGGTTATAATACATGGGCTTGGCACCCCGAACCAGGGGTGCGAACGGGAGGAACAATGTCCGGCCACAACAAGTGGAGCACCATCAAACACAAAAAAGGGCGCGCCGACGCCAAGCGCGGCAAGCTCTTCACCAAGCTCATTCGAGAGATCACCGTTTCGGCCCGGGAAGGCGGCGGTGACATCGAAAGCAACCCCCGGCTCCGCGCCGCGGTCACGACCGCCAAGGTGTCGAATATGCCGGCCGACAACATCAAACGGGCGATCCAACGCGGCACCGGCGAGATTCCCGGGGTGATCTACGAGGAGGTCCAGTACGAAGGCTACGGCCCTGGGGGCGCGGCGGTTCTGCTGCAGACGCTCACCGACAACCGCAATCGAACCACGCCCGAGGTCCGCCACATCTTCGCCAAGGCCGGCGGCAATCTGGGTGAAAACGGCTGCGTGTCATGGCTCTTCACCCGAAAAGGTCTCCTCCTCGTGGGTCGCACCGACGGCCTCGACGAAGACACCCTCCTGGAGGTTGTCCTGGAAGCCGGAGCCGACGACCTCGACACCGAGGACAGCGAGTACTTCCGGATCTACACGGCGCCGGAGGAACTCCATGTGGTCAAGGAGAACCTCGAGAAATCCGGCGTCGTGGTGGAATCGGCCGAAATCGACATGGAGCCTTCCACCACGCAGAAGCTGGAAGGCAACCACGCGCGGCAGATGTTACGGCTCATGGATGCCTTCGATGACCAGGACGACGTCCAGAACGTGTGGGCCAACTTCGACATCGACGACGAGGATATGGAAGACGTTTGATCGCCGGAACCGCACCTTGAGGTCGCCCCGCCGCCAACGCATGGGGGAGCGGTGCGGGTCCTAGGCGTTGACCCCGGGTCCCGGGCCACCGGCTGGGCGCTGATCGTGGCGAGCGGGAACCGGGCCCGGCTCGAGGCCTGTGGGATCGTGCGCCCGAGCGGCCCGGATCACTCGACGCGATTGGCCGATCTCGATCGCCGGTTCAGCGCTCTCATCACCGAGCTCAGCCCGGATTGCGCCGCGGTGGAATCGGGCTTCAGCGGCCGCAACCCCAAATCGGGCCTGATTCTCGCCGAAAGCCGCGGGGTGCTGCTCGCCGCCCTCGGACGAATCGACGTCCCCGTCCATCCGTACACCCCTGCCCAGGTCAAGTCCGCCATGGTCGGTCACGGTACCGCGGAGAAACAGCAGGTCGCCTTCATGGTGGTGCGTCTTCTCGGCCTCACCGAGGTCCCGCCGAGCGATGCGGCCGATGCCGCAGGTGTGGCGTTGACCCATGTTCACAGCCGGGCCGTCACGATCGCCCATCGGCGCCAATTGTAAGGGCTGTAAAACTCGGGGCGGTGTTCGTTGACCTTCGAGAAAATCTCATGCTAGGATGCACTGCCTTCATCATTTGGCGCGAGGATCGGAATGGTGGCGGTCACGGGTGGATCTGCCACTTGTGTTGGTTCAGTTGCTCGTTCACAATAGCTCGTCGGTCGGGTTGGAACTTCTCCCGAACTTCGAACTCAAACTAGGAGGAGGCAAGAACGTGGGACAGGTAACAGATTTATTCCGCCAGGGTGGAATCTTCATGTGGCCGTTGCTCTTCTTCTCGCTGTTGGCGCTGACCGTCATCATCGAGCGGTTCATCGTGCTGACCAAGGCCCGGATCAACGTCAATGAGTTTCTCACCAAGATCCGCAAGGCGCTGCTGGTCAACCGCAACGTCAAGGAAGCCATCAAAGTCTGTGAAAGCAACCGCGGACCCGTCGCTTCGGTGATGAAGGCCGGCCTGCTGCGCTACGGCCACAACCGTGAGGACATCGAGAAGACGATCGAGAATGCCGCTCTGTACGAGCTCGACCGGTTGGAAAAGCGGATGGGCGTGCTCGCGACCACGGCCAACGTGGCGCCCATGCTCGGCTTCCTCGGAACGGTCGCCGGTATGATCAAATCGTTCGCCACCCTCGCGGAGCAGGGTCTGACCAACCCGGCAGCGGTTGCCGTTGGTATCTCCGAGGCGTTGATCACCACCGCCGCCGGTCTCATCATCGCGATTCCGGCCCAGCTCGCCTACAACTGGTATACGACGAAGATCACCCGCTTCGTTCGCGATATCGAAACCGCGACCAACATGCTCCTTGAGACCTTCACCGAGATGGACGGAAGCGGCGAGAACAAGGCCTGAGGAAGGGAGTCCGCGATGGCACTGATTCGCGGCAGAGACCGAGGAACCGGGGCGGCGATCTTTACCGCTTCCATGGCGGACATCGTCTTCCTCCTGATCGTCTTTTTCGTTCTCACCTACAAGGTCGAGGTCGACAAGACGCAGATGAAACTACCCGAGACCTGGATCCGCAAGAAGATTCCCGAGAAGGCAGCCGTGATCTCGATCGCGCCGCCCGACCGGGGTTCGACAATCCGGGTTTCCACCGGCGAGGAAATGGCGCTTCCGGTGAGCACCATCGAAGAGGTGATCACCTTCGCTTCGACCGAGGTGGCGAAAAACCCGAACAGGGAGTTCATCCTCAAGGCCGACAAGAATGCGCCCTATGACCGGGTGGACGAGGTCCTGGACGCGCTCAAACAATCGAAGGTGAAATACATCTTCCTGCTCTCCGAACAGCTGACGGCGGCGGAAAAGTAGTCCGGGGGACGACTGATGAACATCAAAAAGAAAGACATCGCCTCCGAGATCTTCACCGGGTCCATGGCCGATATCTCGTTCCTGCTGATCATCTACTTCATGATCACTTCGGCGTTCTCCGCCACCCGGGGCCTCGATTTCGCCCTTCCCGAGGAGACCGATACCCCGGAGATCAAGCAGGAAGACGCCATCGAGGTTCACGTCATGCCCGGCGGCGCCATCGAAGTCGACAAGAAAGGGCTGCCGAAGGATGGGCTGCTGCCCTACGTCCTCGAGAAGCTGCAGCAGAATCCCGACAAGCCCGTGATCCTCCGGACCGATCCGGACGCCACCTACGGCGACATGATCAGCATCTTCGACCTGCTCCGCAGAGCGAACGAAGAGTGGACCGACGACCTAGGCAATCCCATGTACAAGGATGTCAACGGAGATCCGCTGGTTGAGATCAAGACCATCTCGATTCCGACCCAGCGGGAAATCGAGAACATCTGGAACCTCCTGGGGATGGGATGAGGAGGACGACATGACTGAGACGCCCAAAGCACCAGCATCCAAGGCGCCTGAGCCGACGATGAAACCGACGGTCATCGAGATCATCGCGCAGGAGGAGCAGCAGGACAAGCGGCTCACCCGCGTTGCGATCGCCGTCGCCGTCGTTCTTCACCTCTTCATCTTCTGGTTCAATTGGCCGACCTTCGCCGGCGGCCTCAAGGACGCGACCGAGAAGAAGACCAAGATCTACGTGGTCAAGCAGGTCAAGTTCAAGCAGCCGCCGAAGCAGGAACTCCAGCAGATCCCGAAACCGAAGAGCAAAAAGGTGCCGATCCCCGATCCCACGCCCGACGAGCCGGAACCCATCCGCGATGACGAGCCCGACGAGGACATCGATTTCATCCCCGATGACAACCTGGTCCTCGGCATCCCCGATGCGCCTCCGCCGCCGGAACCCGAGGGGCCGGTGCGTTTTGTTGTCGGCGGCAACATCACCGAACCCGAGAAGCTCAGCGGTCCCAATCCGGTCTACCCGGAAGCCGCGCGTCGCGCCCGGATTCAGGGCGTCGTGGTTCTCGAGTGCACCATCGGCAAAGACGGGAACGTCCAGGAAGTCAAGGTCCTTCGTCCATTGCCACTCGGCCTTACCGAGGCGGCGGATGACGCCGTTCGGAAATGGAAATTCAAGCCGTCGACCCTCAATGGGAAACCGGTGGAGGTGCTGTACATCCTTACTGTGCGGTTCAACCTGCAGTAGGATCGCGGACGGACGGTCCATGGCATTGCAAGGGTCTCTTTCCGAGCTCTCTCTACCAGACGTGATTCAAATGGTCAGCGTCTCGGGAAAGACCGGTGTGTTTTCCGTCGTGCGTAACGACGAAGTCGGAAAGATCTATCTTCGTGATGGTCAAATCGTCGACGCGGCGGTCAACGCCCTGCGCGGGGACAACGCCGTCTACGAGATGGCGATCTGGTCTGAAGGGGAGTTCACCTTCAACCCCGGCGAGGAGACCGAGGCGGTCACGATCCACCTCTCCAATGCCAATTTGATGATGGAGGCGGCTCGGCGACTCGACGAGTGGCGGGTGTTGTCGCGAAAAATCCCCTCCCTTGATCTGATTCCGTTTTTCACATCGAGAGACCAGAGCGACCAGGTCACGTTGAGCCCCCACGAGTGGATCCTCGTGACCCGCATCGACGATGAACACACCATCGAGGAAATCGGCGAGCAGCTCCACTGGTCAGCCTTTGATGTCTCCAAGCTCCTGTTTGGGATGATCACTTCGGGATTGGTTGCCCTCCGTTCATCGACCGACGAGCCGCGGTCCGAATCCACCCCTCAGGGTCCGAGTTCGGTGACGCTCATCGGACTCGCCAACCGCATCATGTCGGTCGCCCTCAACGTGGTCGGCGACAGCGGTCAGCACACGATCGAAAAACAGTACGCCCGCACCCGAGCTCAGATCGAGCAGGGGGCTGGTTTCGACGCGATCAGAACGATGGTCGAACAACACAGCGACGCCATTTCACTGCTCAAGGGTGCCGACGTCGCGGCGATGTTCGACGAGCAGGTCCGACCACTACTCGGAGACACCCCGAAGGTTCCGGCGCGATGACGAATATCCAGGGAGGCATCGACTCATGAAATCAACAGCAGGCCGGTGGACGATCGGCGTTGCGCTCATCATCGCGATCGGCATGGTCGCTCCAGTCCAGGCGGATTGGGAAAAGGGACTGTCGGCATACAAGGCCAAGGACTATGCCACCGCGGCGAAGGAGTTCGAGGCTGTCACCAAGACGAACCCCGACTATGTCGGCGGGTACTACATGCTTGGTCTCTGCCAGCGCTCGCAGAACAACCTCTCGGCTGCCCTCGGCAACCTCCGCAAGGCGGTTGAGCTCGACGCCGCCAACGAGACGCCCGACCCGAGGTACGCCATCGCCCTCGCCCAGGCCTTGATCCAGGCGAATCAGAACCGCGACGCCTACTCTGCGCTCAAGGCCCTTGATTTCAACAAGCTCCCAGCGACCTACCGGTCGAGCTACGCGCTTCTCTTCGCGCAGGCTGCGAACAAGACCGATCGTGCCGGTGAGGCGGTGCCAATCCTCAACGCCCAGGTCCGTGCTGACGGCTCCAATGCCGCGCTCTATCAGGCGCTCGGGGTCGCGCAGGACGACCTCGGGGACGACAAGGCGGCCTTCGCCGCCTTCAAACGAGCCTACGAGCTCGATCCGAAGGACGAGGCAAGCGGCCGCTATGCCGTGCGCTCCGCCACCGGAGTTGCCCGACGGACGACCTCGGCAACGGACAAGAACCGGTATTACACCGATGCCGCCACCATTGCGGAGAAGCTGGCGAAGGCCTCCCCCAAGTTCGAGCACAATCTGCTCGCAGGTGAGAGCTGGCTCGGCGCGCAGCAGTACACAAAAGCCTTGAGTTGGTTCGAAAAGGCCAAGGCCCAGCAGTCGCGGAACGCGCTGGTCCACTACTACATCGGTCAGTGCTACACCTCACTCGGTCAGTACAGCAACGCGTTGTCGTCGTTGCAGCAGGCGCTGACCCAGGCCAGCGGCAACGCGGACCTCCGCAAGAAGGTCTACAACCAGATGGGCTATGTGCACGAGAAGAACCGCGACTTCACGAAGGCCAAACAGGCCTACACCGAGTCCGGCAACAGCTCGCAGGCGGCCGCCATGGACGAGAAGATCGCGGCCCAGGGTGAGAACGAGAAGTTTGCCGCGGAATGCCGCGAGTTCAAGACCAAGATCGACGCCCTCGCGATGCAGGCCGAAGAGTTCGAGAAACTCGGCGACATGGAGAGCGCACGGCAGATGCGCGAGCAGCTCACGGTGCTCCAGAAGCAGTACGCCGAGACCTGCAAATAGACCATAGACCCACGTCTCGCACAGCCAGCAACGAACAACGCGGCCGAAAGGCCGCGTTTTCTCGTGCTCCGGAGGGTCAGCCTTCCTCGCTCGAAGCGTGACGTTCGAGGGTGATGAACGCGGCGATCATCGGCAACCCGACCGCACCGAGAACTTGGCTCGCCAGGACCGCGAGGGAAGCGTTCTTCGCCGCGAGACCGAGAGGCACCGCGATCTGCGCCATCCACCCGACCGCGACCACCGTCAGTGCAACCGAGATCACTGCAGCGAGCAGTGCCGGAACCATCACCGCCACCAGGAACGGCCCCCTGACGGTCGCCTCGGTGGCGCCCATGAGTCGCATGATGGCAATCTCTTCGGCATTTCGGTGGAGTTCGAGGTGGATCCACACCGCCGCGAGCAGCACCGCTCCCGCCACCAGCGCCCCCGCGACCAGGAGGAGAACGAGGCCGAACCGTCTCGCCACCTGCCCCACCACTCGGTTGACCGATGAGGTCGGTCCCACCGCGAGAACCTCGGCACTGTCCTTGAGATCGAGCACGCTCTGCGGGTCCCGGGTCGTGATTTCGACCATGTGGGGCAACATCTCCGGGCCCTCTCGCTGGAGCACCTCCTCGAGGTATGGGAACCAGGAGGCCAGGCGTTCGGCGAGCTCCTCGGGCGCAACGGCAGCCAGCTTCCAGTCTCGATGGACCCGAGCCTGCTCGCTGATGAAGCGCACGCGCTGCGCATCATCCAGTCGTGGATGGAGCAGGACATCGACGACGCTGTCGCGGTCGCCGAGAACGATCACCGGTCCGAGCCACTGGCGCAGGCTGAAGGTCACGCCGGCGAGACTGACCGGGATTGCCAGCGCCAGAGCAAGGACCGGGGAGATCAACCCGCGACTGCGGAGAATCAGCCAGCCCTCGGCGAGTGCGTGACGGATCACGGCGGCCACATCCCGTCGTAGTCGATTCCACCACGCCGCAGAACCAGGGTCCTCGCGGGCAGGGATTCGAGCAATGCATGATCGTGGGTCGCCAGGACGACGGTCGCCCCCTGGTAGTTGATATCGCAGAGCAGGCTCAGAAGCTCCGAGGCGAGATCCGCATCGAGGTTGCCGGTGGGTTCGTCGGCCAGGATCAGTCGGGGTTGGTAGACCAGGGCGCGAGCGATGGCCACCCGCTGCTGCTCGCCGCCGGAGAGGGACTCCGGGAGCGCCGACTGCCGGTGGTGGAGACCGAGCCGCTTGAGCACCTTGTAGGCGCGGCGGTGGGCCTCCCGCAGAGGGATTCCGTGAACGCGAAGGACAAAGGTGACGTTTTCCAGGACCGTCTTGCGGCGCAACAGTTTGAAGTCCTGGAAGATGACACCGATCTTCCGCCGCAGATGCGGCAGCTCCGAGCGTGCAAGGGTGTCGACCCGGCTCCCGGCGACCCAGATCTCACCCTGAGTGGGCCGCTCTGCGGCGTACAGCAACCGCAGCAGGGTGGTCTTGCCGGCGCCCGACGGGCCGGTTAGAAAGACCATCTCACCGGGGTCGACCGAGAGATCGATCCCGCGCAGGATCTGCCGCCGGTCGTACTCCTTGGTGACGCCGCGGATCCGAATCACGGGATCGCTCGCGCCGCGCCGGCCGAACTCGGCCGTCGGTCCGTGAGAAGCGGGCGGCAGCAGCCGAAGACACCGAAACCGACATCGGCTGCGCGGGATTCTCGACCAGCCTGTAGGACCTCGATCGTCGATGGAATCACGCTGCCTCCGGGGCCCGCATTGTACCATTGGGGTAAGGACGGGGGCGGTGCCGGAATCTCATCCACCGAGCGCTTGGCGCGAACAGACCGTGGGCCGCGATCGCGCCCTTGTGCGCAGGGTCGGCGCGGTCGGAATGGCGTTCGCGCTCGGCCCGGCGACGGGTGCGGCCAAGGAGCCGGCGCGGCTTGCGGCCATCCTCGACAGCCGGGTCCGCCGACTCAGGTTCTGTGAACAGGTTCACGGCCGAACGATCCACGAGATCACGGCCGGTGCCGAAGCGGTGGCGGACGTCGGGCCCGGCGATGGTCTGATCACGGCGGTTCCAGGGCTCGGTCTCCTGGTGTGGACCGCCGATTGCGTTCCGGTACTGCTCGCGGGTGACGGTGTCGTCGGCGCGATCCACGCGGGGTGGCGGGGCTGCGCCGCCGATGTCGTCGGCGCCGCCGTGAAGCAGATGGCACGCCTCCACGACACCCCGCCGGGCGACCTTCGGGCGGCTCTCGGCCCCTCCGTCTGCGGCGCCTGCTACGAGGTCGGACCCGAGGTGCCGGAAGCCCTTCGCCGGTTCGACCTCGACGAATCCCGATGGCGCATTGGAAACCGGGTCGATCTCCGCGGCTTCCTCAGCGCCCGCCTCGAGGCTCTCGGGGTCCCGACCGGGCACATCGACACCGTCGGCGGCTGCACCGTCGAGTCAGCCGGACTCGCGTCGTACAGGCGGGACGGCGCCGCCGCGGGCCGACAATGGGCGATGATCGTCCTCAACCGCTGAATGGGTCGACGCCGGAGTTGAACCTCAGAGACACGGAGTGACAGGGGCCTCTTTCGGTGCTCGTGCACGCTCTGGGCCTTTGCCATATCGACCGCCGGGTCGTGTGCGGAGTGACTGAGTGGCATCACGAAGAACGCCATACCGTAGGCGCAAGAGTGCGATGTCTTGACGCGCTTGGCGGTGCTCCTTCTTGCCGATCTTTGTGGTTCACCTACTGATGAAGGAGCCAGAATCGACCCATCGAAGACGAACCGTTCTCGGCCGATCGATCTTTCTGCGCCCGGGTGGAATATCGGTGAACTAACCGGGCAGGCGGGATTGACGGCGGCCCTTGAGTTGGCCGCAGGCGGCGTCGACATCGAGACCCTTGGACCAGCGCACGGTGACGGTGTGGCCGGCATCCCGCAGGGTGACGGCAAACCGGTTGATGGTCTCATCGTCGGGACGGCGATGGTCGGGAAAATGCTCGGGATCCTCGTTGAGAGGGATGACATTGATCTTGCACGGGATGCCGCGAATCAAACGGGCGAGGGCGCCGGCATCGGCGACCCGGTCGTTGAGATCGCGGATGACAACATACTCGAAGGTGATCCGCCGGCCGCGCTCGAGGGGGAATGCCCGGAGCTCGGTCATGAGCTCCGCGAGCGGATAGCGCTTGGCAATGGGCATCAGACGCTGCCGGCGCTCCTGATCGGGAGCATTGAGCGAGACCGCGAGCTTGGGCCGCCGAGGCAGTCCGGCAAGCCACCTGATCCCGGGCAGGATGCCCGATGTGGAAACCGTGATTCGCTTTGGACTCACCCGCTCATAGAGGGTTTCGAGAGCGGGACCGAGATTCCCGGTGTTGAGCAGCGGTTCACCCATGCCCATGAACACGATGTTGACCCGGTCGACCGGCTCCTCGAGCTGCCGCAGCATCACCCGATACTGACCGACAATCTCATCCGGCCCGAGGTTTCGGCCGGCGCCGAGCGCACCGGTGACGCAGAAGGTACAGCCCACCGCGCAGCCGGCCTGGGATGACAGACACATCGTCAGCTTGCCGTTCTCGGGCATCGAAACACCCTCGATCGTGACGCCGTCCGAGAGCCCGAAGAGCCACTTGACCGAGCCATCGCCGCTGGCGCTCCGGTCGAGGATCTCAGGGTCTGCAATCCGAAAATGCCGCCCGAGCTCGGCTCGAAGTTCCACGCTCAGATTCGTCATTTCGGCGAAATCGGTGGCGTTTCGATCGACGATCCACTGAGCGACCTGACGGGCGCGGAAGGACCGATCGACCACATCCTCGAGGAGGGTGGCGATCTCGCCCGGCGTTCTGCCGACGAGATTCACGCGCGGATCGACAGGGTTCGCCATCACGCGCCCGATCTCAGCCTTCCCCGCGAGTCGGCGGAAAGACCTGATCCAGCGGCGGGAGCGGTCGCTGGGGATGACTCCGGTGCCGGGTCGGAGAGATTCCGATTGCTGCGAGCCATCGAGCATCGTCGGAACAGAGGCGGTAGTCGGACTCCCCGTGTGTCGCGCCGACGTGGATGCGGAGCGACCCCCGGGTCGGCTCTGCGGTGTCGTCGGATCGGCATCCGAGAGCCGCTTCGAGAAACATCACCGCGTCCCAGCCGCCGCGCTTGAGTTCATCCAGGCAGCTCCTCACTTCCTCCGAATCGACGACGGATGCGTGAATCGCGGTTCCGAGCCGTTCGAGGAGTCGTTTCAGTTTCTTGGAACGCTCGTGATCCACCAAACCTCCCACGAGCGACAAGGCTACACCATCTGTCCTCGAGACGGGGAGGACCCGGTCATTGCTCCCGGGCACCGCGTGGTGTAGCGTCCGGGGGGAGCCCATGACGTCACAGCCGACTTCCACTCCGCTGCACCTCTCCGACTGGCACCGGGTCGAAGCCCTGACCGGAGATGCATCGCCGCGCCGCTACAGCCGGCTGGTGCGGCCCGACGGACAGACCGCGATCCTGGTGGAGTACCCGCCCTCCATCCGCAACCAGCTCGTCGGGGATCTCGAGGTTTTCTCCTGGTGCCGGCGGCGCGGATTGCGGGTCCCCGAGATCCTCGCGCGCGATCTACCGGCCGGCCGTGCCCTGCTCGAAGATCTCGGTACCGACGATGCCGAAGCCACCCTCGAGCGCACACCCGCCGCTCGCCGCCGGAACCTCGTCGAAGAAATGCTCCGTCCGCTCGAGATCCTGGCCGGGTGTAGACCCGACGAACTCCCACGGTGGAATCCGCCCTTGGATCGGACCCGACTGCGGTGGGAGCTTGCCGGGTTCGAGCTGTGGTTCGTCCGCCACTACCGATCGCAGGCTCCGTCGCCGTCGTTGGCTCGTTGGCTCGATGATCTGGCGGCGGAGATCGCCAGCCATCCCCGGCGGGTGTGCCACCGCGACTACCACCTCAACAACCTCCTCATCCAGAGGGATGGGACGGTTGGGATCATCGATATCCAGGACATTCTGGTCGGACCGGACACCTATGATGCGGTGTCGCTGGTCGCCGAACGCGCCGCGACCCGATTGCTCGCCACAACCGACCGACGCGACATCCTGGCAAGCTGGGCCCAGCGCACCCGCGCCGAACCGGGCTGGCCGGAGCGGGCGGCGGCGGTTCGGATCCAGCGCGGCCTCAAGGTGCTAGGAACCTTTGCCCGATTCACCTTGGCGGGTCGTACCGAGTATCGTCGGTGGCTGATCGATCTCGCCGGAGGTCTCGTCGAACCCCTCGAAGACCGGGGCGCCGACCCCGGTACGTTGGCCCTCGTCAAAGGGGTGGCGGCGAGCGGTTCCGATGCCGCGGCGCCGCCGGTCCCGGGTGCAACCTAGGATGAGCGATGCTCACCGGCGATCCGCACCAATCTCTTGCGCTCAGGACACTTGCAAAATGCCCACGGTCCTGCGGTGTGGGCCTGCGCTCTTCGCAAGCACCTGAGCATCAAGATCTTGACGGATCTCATCCGGCAGAATCGCTGATCTTGGGTTAGACTATGCGGGTGGGATGGCGCGCATCCCCAACGGAGGTCTCAATGTTCGGATCACTCGGTCTGCCCGAGTTGTTGATCATCCTCGCGATCGTCATCTTGATCTTCGGCGTCAACAAGCTCCCCCGCCTCGGCAAGGGCCTGGGTGAAGGGATCCGGAACTTCAAGGACTCCATCAAGACCGGCCACAACGACGAGGACGAGACTGGCTCGAACTCGAACAGCAAGAGCGTCGAGCCCAAGTAGGCGATCCCGCCTCCGCGCTGGGTTCCCGGTCGCGGGAAGAGAGCAGCCCTCGTCGTGGTTTCCCGGTTGAACGAAATCGAGATGCGGAGGAAGCATGCCTCGGGGAGACGACCGCGCCGACATCATCCGTGCCCGCCTCGAGCGTGACCTCGATGCCGCCCACGTTCAAATCGAGGATGACAGCGCCCTCCACGCGGGCCACCTCGGGGCCCAGGGTGGCGGTGGCCACTACCGTGTGCTGGTGGTTTCACCGCGCTTCGACGGGCTCTCCCGCGTCGCCGCCCAGCGACTCGTCTACCAGGCGCTCGGCGAGCTCATGACCACCGAAATCCACGCCCTCGAGATGCGCACTCTCACCCCCGACCAGTGGACTGCTGCCAACGACTGAGAGGTTTCGCCGAGATACCTGCGTGGAGAGCGGCATTGCGGCAGAGGAAGTCCTCCCGCCCGGAGGGGAGCTTCAACCTGCCACCAGTTCCCGAGAGTGCGTCGCCCATTCTTCAATGCGACGGCTTTGCGATGCCCGTCTTCGTGATCTTCGTGATTTTTGCGTTTCAATTACGCCGCTGAAGCCCCGTCAGTCGTCGGGCCGAGGGCAACGTGATTGATCAGGCTCCGGATCCTCCTCCGTGTCTCTGTGCCTCTGTGGTTCTCCCCCCAGGGTCGTGATCTCTCCCGCTCCTACGCCGCCTCGTCGCCCTCGGCCGGGCTGGTCAGGACCCGGCGGACCATCCAGAAGACCGTGCCGAGCCCGACCGCCAACAGGACTGCGAAGAGGGTGAAATTGCCCCATTGAGGGACCACGGTCGCCTGGAACTGCGAGGTTGCCGGCTCGAGGTAGAGCACCCGTACCTGGTGGCGCGTGACGGTCATGACGGCGATGGTCAGGGTCAGCGCCGCCAGGGTTCCGGAAACGAGGCCGGGCTTCTCCACCGGGTTCGACACCCGAGCCAACATCATCAACAGCCCGATCCCGAAGAGAATGGAAACCGTCAGCGGCCCGAGGACCGGCAGGCCGCCGCGCATGACCCCGAGGAGCACCGGTTTCGGCAGCACGCCGAGCAGGATGAAACCGTCCACCATCTGCAGCACGGTGGCCCAGATCGCCCACCGCCAGGCGCTCCGCGCGATGGTCGTGTTGAGCGCCACATCGTCGCCGGCTCGAGCTCTGCGCACCGCCCACCACGCCGCGACCAGCGCCGCAAAGGTGACGGCTGCGAGGACGAAGTGGAACAGCCGCGGCCAGTACGTCGGGTCGCGGAGGACGCTCAGCGCACCGAGGTCGAACTGCGCCCACTTCTCGGGCTGGACGTGGATCAGGTGAACCGCCACGTGGGTCATGGCGATCGCGAAGAACGCGACCGCCGACACGCCGAGCCACGGGCCGCGAAACCGCTTGTGCAGATAGGCCGCGTAATAGCCGATCATCAGCAGGACCAGCAGGTTGAACCAGATCCAACCGAGAAGGATGGTCCCGCTGTAGAAGTACTGCTGGTACAAGACCTGGACAAAGAGCAGCGGTGCGACCCCGGTGGTGATCGCGAGGGAGATGGCGTAGGTGTTGACCCCCATCAGGCGCCTGGCGAAGACCGAGTCGGCATCGGCCGGCCGGCCGCCGCCGCGCAGATTGGCGACAAACGCCATCAAGGTCCCACCCAGGGTCAGGTTCATGAAGATGAGGTGGAGAAAGAAGGTGAAGACCAGGAGGCCGTGAAACAGCCACGGCGGCCCGGGCAGACCGGCGGCATCGAGCGCCGGAATCAGATCGGTGTTCATCGCTCACCTCCGGTCGCGGCGCTGTCCAACGACGCGAGATAGGCCGCCAGCGCCTCTGCCTCTTCCTCGGTTCCGACAAAGGGCGGCATCGAGGGACGATCGAGCCCCCGCATGTCGAAGGTCGTCTCCCTGTCGAAGGCCGTTATCTCGACCCCCATCTCCCTGAGCTGGATCACGGTCGTGGTGATCATCCCGAGATTGAGTTCTCGGATGATCTCCGGATCATCGCGGATTTCTTCAAGCGTCGGGAGCACCCCCGCCATTTCCTGGTACTCGATGTCCCGGTGGCAGGCGGAGCACTGCTTTCGGTAGTGGACCTCCCCGGTTCCGGGCGGATCGTCGGCCGCCACGAGTTCCATGTCGGCGACGGTGGGCAGGGCATCACGAATGCTCTGGTAGCCGTCCAGGGTGTGGCAGCTCGAACACTGGGCGGCGAAAATCCTCGCGCCGAGGTTTTCCAGCCCGGGATCTCCCGCCGCCACCCAACCCGAGTGGAGCGCGATGCCGGTGCGGTTGATCTCGTCGATCTGGCTGACCAGCAGTCCGTTGGAAAAGAGGTGGCTGTGGATCAGGAAGGGCTTGCGGGTGCCCTCGCGCAGCCGTTCGTAGCCGCCGAAGAATCCGAAGGCCGCGGCCATGAGGACGACCGCGGTCAGACCGCGGGCGAGCTTGGGCGCGAGCAGCAACGCCAGCACCGAGACCGCCAGCGCAACGGTCAGCGACCAGAGGGTGAAGGAGCGGGTGGCCGCGAGCCCGGCCAGGGTCGGGGCCTCGCCGAGGAAGAGCGCCGTGACCGTATCGGGAAGGGCGGCCTCCCACCAGCGATATCCCGCATAGCTGACCGTCACCCCGGCGAGGAACCACCAGCCGAGATAGCGGACGACATCCGGTCGGCGATCGGCGCCGGCCTTGAACGCCGGCCACAACAGGAAGGCGACGGCCATCAGAATGCAGATGCCGGTGCGCAGCACCAGCGACGGCCAGTAGGTCGGGTTGAAGAAACCGTCCCAGAAGGCGTGGGTTTCGAGCCATTCTCCCGGGGTGAGCATGAAGGTGACGATGCCGTTGATGATCACCAGTGAGAGGTAGGCGCCGATGAAGTAGAGCCAGCCGACCATCAGGTGCGCGCTCTTGGAGATCGTGTCCCAGGTCGTGTAGTAGACCAGCGCAGCGACGATCTCGAGAACGAAGAAGACCCACTCGATGGCCCAACCCCAGACGTAGCTGTGGATCAGCGCCGCGATCGCGCCCGGAGAAATCAGACCCGCGACCACCCAGATGCCGACCCCCGAGATGGCGCCGAAGACCGTCGAGACCAAGATCAAGACCAACGAGGAGCGCCGGGCGAGCTCGCGCAGCTCGGGGTCCGATCGCCTCACCGCCAGGGTTTCGGTGATGACGATGATCAGACCGCCGCCGATCGCGAAATGGGAAACGATGACATGGGTGATCGCCACCCACGCCATCAACACGCCGCCACCCATGGCGACATTCCAGATCGGATAATCCATACGTCCTCCTCGTTAAGTCCGTGCCCGATTTCACCCTACCATCGGCGGACAAGGCTCGCAACGCCTTGAATCTAAAGACTGAACGTGTGCTCAGCTATCGGGCGATGGAAAACGACACCGGTCCGATCACGGCATCCCGCGAGCCCGGCTCGGGGCGGAATTCTTCCCGCCGGGAACCTCTTGACACGGCGTCGCAGCTAATCTAACGTAGGTTGAGACAATGAAAATGAGTCTGGATTAGATTAATGACATCAAAGCTATCTCAACGCGCACAAAAGCTCTTCATCCAGTACCTTCGAGAGAACAATCTCAAGGTCACCCAGGAGCGTCTCGCTCTCTTGGATGAGATCTTCAACACCAACGAGCACCTCGACGCCGATGATCTCCTCGCGCGGATGAAGGTGAAACAGCGCAAGGTCTCGCGGGCGACGGTCTACCGCACCCTCGACCTGCTGGTTCAGTGCGGGCTCGTTCGCAAGAGCCGTCTCGGCCGCGAGCACTACTATTACGAGAAGATGGAGCCCGGCGGCGGCCACCACCACATGGTTTGTACGGCCACCGGCAGGATCATCGAGTTCTGGGACTCCGATCTCGATGAGCGGCTGCGCAGGATCTGCCAGGACCACAAGTTCCGCCCGGCCTTCATCTCGATCCAGATTCAAGGTCTCAGCGAAGAGGGCCAGAAGGTCGAGCAGGAGACGTCGTTCTTCTAGACCCGGGCTGTTTTTGGCCAAGAAAAACCCCGCACGAGCGGGGTTTTTCTTGGCCTGAAACCGGCTGAAAACTCAACCGCGTTGAATGCTCAATCTCGCATATTTGCGTTTGCCGACCTGAATCAGGATCGGTGTTGGGGCGCCCGCGTCGAGGGTTGCATTGATGTCGCGCACCGCTTCGCCTTCCACCTTGACCCCGCCCTGGGTGATGAGCCGGCGGGCTTCGGAGTTCGACGGGGCCAATTCCGCGAGAACCAACGCCCTCGCGAGCAGGACGCTGTCGCCGTCGATCGCGAGCTCGAGATCGGGAATGTCCTGGGGCAGGTTGCGGGCCGAGAAGACCCGTTCGAACTCGTGCTGCGCCGCCGCCGCGTCTTCGGCCGAGTGAAACTCGGAGACAATCGCGCTCGCGAGTTGTTTCTTGGCATCCATGGGGTGGAGCCTGCCGTCGGCCACCCGGTCGCGATCCGCCTCGATCTCGGCTTGCGAACGATCCGAAAGAAGCAGCCAGTACTTCCACATGAGGTCGTCCGAAATCGACATGAGTTTGCCGAACATCTCGAAGGGTGGATCTTCGACCGCAACATAGTTGCCGAGGGACTTGGACATCTTCTCGACCCCGTCGAGGCCCTCGAGCAGCGGCAGGGTCATGACGACCTGGGGCTGCTGGTCGTGCTCGCGCATGAGGTGGCGGCCAACCAGGAGGTTGAAAAGCTGATCGGTCCCGCCAAGCTCGACATCGACCTCGAGGGCCACCGAATCATAGCCTTGAGCCAAGGGGTAAAGAAACTCATGCAGCGAGATCGGCTGCTGCGACTCGTATCTCTTCTTGAAGTCGTCGCGCTCGAGCATCTGTGCCACCGTGACCTTGGCGGCGAGCCGGATCCAACCCGCCGAGCCGAGCTCGCCGAGCCACCGCGAGTTGAAATCAATCACGGTTTTTTCGGGATCCAGGAGTTTGTAGATCTGCCGCTTGTAGGTGGCGGCGTTGGCCCTGATTTCATCCTCGGTCAGCTGCGGCCGGGTGGCTTTCTTGCCGGTAGGGTCGCCGATGAGGCCGGTGAAATCACCGATCAGAAAGACGACCTTGTGTCCGAGTTGCTGGAAATGACGCATCTTGCGGATCACCACGGTGTGGCCGAGGTGAAGATCCGGCGCCGAAGGATCAAAGCCGACCTTGACAGTCATGGGTGTGCCGGTTTCGAGCGATCTCTCGAGCTTGGATTTCAACTCGGCCACCGGCACGACGTCGACACAACCCTTCGTCAGGTAGGCCAACTGTTCATCGACGCTTGACTTCATGCACCCTCCAGCCCGTCTTCCGGGCGAACAATACTACCCGAATCAGCGCCTCTCCAGCTCGGCGATGGGCAGGGCGCCCGCTCCGGTCGTCACGAGGGTCTTCAGGTCGGAGAATCCTTTCAGGATCGCGTTGAGTGCCTGGGCATCCACGGTGAGGATCGCGAGCTCGAATTCCGCCGGCTGGTGCCACCTCGAGGCCCCGGCCGCGGTGGCCGCACAGTGTCGGGCGTGGCCGGCGACCCCGCTCATCTCGGCGCTGGCGGACGCCGCCACCCGGCGTTTGACCGGTGCGAGCTCCGCTTCGCCCGCGGCGGAGATCAGGGACGACCACTGCCGGGCAAGCGACCGCTCGACCCCGTCGACGGTGTCATCCGCAGCAACCTCGAGGACCAGCAACGACCGCCCCGGGACATAGGGACGAAGCACAGCGACCCGGCTTTTCGGCCACAACGCGCCGGCCCGGGTTTCGAGAAGATCGCGCAGGACCATGGCGACCGCTTCATTACCGTCAAACGCCATTTCGAGGGCCACCACCAGCACCGACTCGTCCCCCGAGGCGGCGATCCGGGTACGCTTGACGACGGGCAGGCTCTGGACATCGGTCGCTTCACCGCCGGTCGAGTCCACCGCCCAGAATTTACCCAGCGCCTCCGCCGCCGCTTCAGCATCGGTTGCGACCACCCCGAGGGCGAGGTTGCCCGGACGGAGCAGGACAGCGGGGGAGGGGTCTTCGGTTTCGGTCACACCGAGCAGGCCGGCCATGAGATCGAGGGCGCGCCGCCGCGCATCATCGCCGAAGGTGGTCACGGGCGCGCGATCCGAGGCGACGGCTTCGTAGGCGCTGGTGAGCTGCTCCATGAGTTCACCAAAGCCGTCCGCGGGCCCGGCCACTTCGATCAACGGCGGGATCGCCCGTACCCGCACGAAACCCGGCCGGCTGTCGGCCGACCGCAACTCCCGCGCCAGGCGGGCGAGGACCGTGGCCGTCACCTGGCCATCGAGATCCGGAACCATCACCGGCCGCAGAACGACCACCGACAGCGGAGCGCTGGCGCGTTCGAGGATCGCCGCAGCGAGGTCGTTTCCGAGGTGAAGGGTCTCGGGCCTGGATGCAAACCTGGGGTTGAAGACCTGTGGCGGCAGGATCAGCTGAGCATGTCCCGGGTGGGTGGGCAACCACTCGGCAGCGGCCGCACGGACGCTCTCGAGGGTGACCGCCTGGATCCCGAAAACCAGCTCGCGCACCGCCGCTTCGCCACCGGCGAGCCAGCTTTCCAATACCTTCTCCGCCGCTTCGGGGTGCTCCTCGAGGACCGCGTAACGACGGACCTGGAGGCGGCGACGCGCCTCGGCCACATCGTCGGCCTGAAGATCGGGATCCGACGCAAACCGGGCCAACTGGAGCCGAAGGTCGCCGACGGTGACCTCGGCCGAGTCGGCATCGACCCGGCCGTCGAGCACCCCGACGGCGCCTTCGATCCGGCTCTGGAGGATCGGGATGGTGTCCGACAGGAGCTGCGGCACCAGCTCCCAGAGCACCTCGACCGAGCTTCGTCGGGTATCTCCCGGTGGCGGCAGCAGCATTTCGAACCGGAGCTGGGCGTCGCTTCCCGGTGCTCCGAGCCGGCGATCGAGTCCGCCATCCACCATGGCTGCGGGTTCGGGCGCAACCACCGGCGCCGAAGGTCGATCGCCGAGGACCCGCCGCAAGAGTGCCGACAGCTCATCGGCCGCTGCCCCGCCCACCGCGACGATCACCGGGGGTGCCGGGGTCGGCGCTTCTCCGGCCCCCACCGGACCGAGGGCTGCTTCGACATCGGCCGCGATGGTGAGACGACCGACGGTGAGGCGGCCGAACGTCGCTTTCCCGTCGTCGGTGACCTCGGGCCACGCCAGGGTTGTCGCATCGGCCAACGGCTGGTTCACCAGCACGAGCTGGGTCCCTCCGGGAAGCCGTTCGACCAACAGGGCCTGGGCCGATGCCGAGGCAACCCCAAACGCGGCCGCGAACAGGCCGGTTGCGACACAGAGAACACCTTTGAGCAGAGTGGTTTGGACTCTCATATCGGGCTGCATGGTAGCATGCCGAAGTGAATCGAAGGCCCGATCCACTGGCGCCGACGGGTGTGCTGGCAAGCTGGCTGGCCGGGATGGTCGCTCTGCCCCTCGCGCTTTTCGTTGCCGCCTGCGGCCAGGGGGTGGGGGCGTTGCTCGGGAAGGCCGGGTGGATCGGCCTCAGCGTGCCGTGGGATCGCCAGGCCTGGGCGCTGGTCAATCAACCGGTCCTCAACTTCGCCTCCCTACCCGCAGCCTCCGGCTACTGGCTCGGCTCGTGGATCGCACCGATCGCGGTCGCGGCGCTGGCAATACCGTTGTCGCTGCGGTTGCAGAGCCTGGTATCGCAGCTCTTCGTCGTCCAGTGGGCCTGGACGGCTGCAGTGATCGGCGCCGCATGGCAGCCGGCCCTCGATTCAAACCTGAGCCACCTCGCTCGTTGGCTGCAGTTTCGCGGCCTCCCCGCCGAACTTCGCTACCTGAGTTCCGTCCTGGTCGCGGCGGTGGCGGTTCCCATCGTGCTCAGGCTCATCGCCATCGCCCGGATCAACCGCTATCATCTCCGCCGCAGTCGCCGTTTGCTCCTCGTCGCCATCCATCTACTGCCGATCCCTCTGGCCTGGGCCGCCGCCTCGACCGCCATCCGCGGTGAGCTTCGGCTCGAAGCGGGCATCGTGGCCGGAGTGCCGCTGCTCGTCGCACTCACGGTGGCCTGGATCGGCTATCCGGCACCGCTGACCCACGCCATGACGACGGTGACGGGGCGCGCCTTCGCCCTGCTCATGGCGATTCTGCTGCTCGGGTGGGCTGGCGTCTGGTTCGCCGGTCGGCCGTTGCCCGACGACCGAGCCGCCGCCGTTCAGTGGGGGCGCGAGACGAGCAGCAACAACATTCGACCGTGGATGGAGCCTCTCCTCGCACCCTGGCTGACGCCGACCGCGGGTCCGGATGACTCGTGACCGAAAACAAAAGCCGACCCGGCGGGATGACAGGCGGGAGCCCCCGGGTTATCCTTTGCAAGCGTGTCGCCCGGCGAACCGCTCGACCGGAAAAACCTCTTGAATGGAGAGCATATGAACCCGAAGGTTGAAAAAGCGCTCAACGAACAGATCCACGCCGAGTTCTTCTCTTTTTATCTCTATCTCTCGGTTTCGGCTTATTTTACCGCTATTCACCTCGAGGGATTCGCGCACTGGATGCGGATCCAGGCCCAGGAGGAGTCCGGGCACGCCATGAAGCTCTTCGATTTCCTCAACGAGCGCGGCGGAACGGTGAAGCTGCTCCCCATCGATGCCCCGACCCGAGAGTGGGCGTCGCCGTCGGCGGCAGTCGAGACCGTCCTCAACCATGAGCGCGCCATCTCCGAGCGGATCAACAAGCTCGTCGATCTCGCCACTTCCGAAAACGACCACGCCACCACTGTCATGCTCCACTGGTATGTCAGCGAGCAGGTCGAGGAGGAGGCAACCGCCGACACCCTCTTCCACCAGGTGAAGATGGTCGAGTCGAACCCGCACGGCCTGCTCATGATCGACCGCGAGCTCGCCGCTCGACCGGCGCCGGTCGCCGCCACCCAGGGCGAATAGCCCGGGGAGGGTCGGGTCAGCCGGCCATGCCGGCGAGGTGGCCAACGATCGCGCCGGCCACGTCAATCCCGGTCGCGCGCTCGAGACCGATAAAGCCCGGAGTCGGGTTGATCTCGCAGACCAGGAAACCGTCGCCCGTCGGCAGCAGATCGACGCCGCAGATCCCGAGCCCGGTGCTCCGAGTCGCCGCCAGGGCCATGGCGACGGCGTCATCATCGGCGTCGACACCCGTCACCACCCCGCCGCGGGCGGCGTTGGAACGCCACTCTTTCCCCGCGGCCTCGAACCGCGCCGATGCCACGACCCGCGAGCCGACCACCAGCAGGCGAAGGCTCCTGCCCCCGGTCTCGTAGTACTGCTGAACGACAATTTCATCCCCGAGACGCCACAGCGAGTCGAGAACAGCCTCGAGATGGTCGAGGGCCCGACACCGGATCACGCCGACCCCCATCCGAGATCGTCGTTGCTTGACCACCACCGGAAACTCGAGGTACTCGCTGGCGGCGGCCGCCAACGCCTCCGGGTCGGCGCCGGCCAGGGTCAGGGGCACCGGGATGCCCGACCTCGAAAGGGTCTGCGCCGTCCGCCAGTGATCCCGTCCGATCCTCATCGCCACTGCGGGGTTCGGGGTCGCCACTCCCTGCCCGGTCAGGGTTTCGAGCAGCGCGAGCAGACTGTCGGGCCGCCAGTTGCCGATCCTCGCCAGGACCACGTCGGGGGGGTCCGCGCCGGGTGCCTCCCGACCGCCGCAGATCCGACCGCTGTTGGTCGCGGTGAGATCGGTGGCGTCGACGAGATCGAGGGAAATCTTTGCTTTGCCTGCGGCATCGACGAGGCGTCGATTGCTGACGGTTTCGGGACGCGCGCTGAGGATAAGAATTCGCACACCGCAATGGTACCTGGGCTTGCCCAAAGACGGTGAAGCTCCGGGTATAATCGCCGGATGATCCGTGGCAATCTGGACCGCCTTCATCTGGGCGATCTGCTGCACTGGCTGGAACTCGGCGGCCAAACCGGACGGTTGACCCTGTCCGATGAGGTCGGTGAGCGGAGACTGGATTTCCTCCACGGACGAATTGTCTATGTTTCGTCGACGGTTCCGGAAGAACGGTTGGCCACCTGGCTCGCGCGGGACGGGTTGCTGCCGGCCGCCTCGGTGCGCCGGTTGCTTTCGACGGCCATGCTGCGTCACGAGCTCTTCACCGATGTTCTACTCGCCGAGAGGGCCATCACCGAGACCGCCCTCGGAGCCAGCCTGACGGTGCTCGCCGAACTCATGATGGGTCGGATCCTCGGCTCCAACGAACTCCGCTTCGAGCTCGACCCGGGCCACTCCATTCGGGATCCTTCCGGCCTCTATCTCAGCCTCACGCCGAGCAGATTGCTCCTCGACTCCGCACGCCGCATGGATGAGTCGAAACAGGTGAGAACGACCTCGCGATTAACGGCGCTGCCGCTCGACGAGGACGCTGTCGAGAGCTTCTTCTGGCAACTCGTACAGCAGGGGATCCCCGCCGACGATCCGGTTGACGGCGATCAGATCAACGCCCTCCACGACATCATCCGCAACGTCATGGCGAGCCTCGCCCAGTGGCTGGCTTCGAGCACCGGGCTGGTTCCCCAACCCGCCGACCACGGCGAGATCATGGCTGCCTCGCTGGATACCACCGGCCAGGTGCGGCTCTTCGGGCTTCCCCAGGCAACCTGGAACCTGATGGTGCTCGCGTGCTCGATCCGTTCGGCCGATCTGCAGCCTCCCGAAGGTCTCCTGGAGGTGGACGAGTTCGCGGCGTCGCTCGAACTCTGGCCGGATCTCACCGATGCCAAGAAGTGGCAACGCGGCCGCGCCGGAACCCTCGACCGCCTGACCCGGCGAGTCGCCATCGTCTGGTCCCGAGGCGCCGCTGCGGCAGCCGAAGCGCTCGGTGTCGATCCGGGAGCAGCCCAGCTCGCCGCCCACCTGATCACCGTTCCCACCGACCTCGTCCTCTGGGTGCTCGCCGCGCTCCCGGTGCCCCACCACGGCATCCGCCGGACGCTGCTCAGGGTTCTCCCGCGCCGGATCGGTGCCGGCCTGGGGCATCTCGCCGACTTCCCGCCGAGTCTTCGTCTCGTCCTCGAGGGAGAAATTCCCACCGAGCTCGGCGTCTGCCTCCATGTCAGCCGAAGCCTGATTCCCTCGGCGGCGGTCTGGCCCACGACCATGCCCAGCGACGAGTCGGTGTTCGAGTTTGCGACGCCCCAGCAACTGCAACGCGCGGCGACCGCTGCGCGACAGGCGGTGGAGGGCCTGCCAACTGTCCCGACCGGCACCGAGTGACGGCCGGCGCTACTGGGGCAGGGCCATGGACACCATGGTGCCTTCCGGCGATCTCCGGGCAACGGAGATCCGACCGCCGTGGCGTTGAACGACCTGTTTGGCGATCATGAGGCCGAGACCGATGCCTCGATTCTCGCCCCTGACGCCCGGGGCGCCCTGCCAGAACGCATCGAAGACCCGATCGAGATCGGCTTCGGGAATGCCCTTACCGGTGTCGGAGATCTTGAATTCGATCCACGGTTCCGATCCCCGGAGCACGCGGTGAACCTCGATCCGGACCTCTCCCCCCGGGCGATTGTGTTCGACCGCGTTCTTGATGACCGCCCGCAACGCCGTCGAGATCGCGGCGGCATCACAGGCGATGGTCTCGAGATTGCCCGGGCTCAGGACCTTGATCTCCACCTCGAGCTGTTTGGCGAGATCTCGGACCGGCGCAACCGCACGACGGAGAATCTCCGCGAGCGGCGCGTCATGACGTTTCGCTACGCCGGGATCGGTCACCAGAAGGGCGGCCTGACCGACGTTCTCCATGACTTCGGCGAGCGCGTCCGCCTGTTTTCTGATGATGTCGAGGAACCGTGCGGTCTTCTCCGGCGCTGCGCCGCGCAGACTTTCAAGCGCCCCCGCAGCCGTGACCAGCGACGAAACGGGGGGATTGAGCTGGGCGGCCACCCGAGAGATGAGTCCGTTCTTGATCGCGTCGAGGCGGCCGAGCTCGTCGTTGAGACGACGAACTTCGTCGAGGGTGGTCTTGAGTTCCTGGGTTCGTTGATCGACGGTGCTTTCCAAACCGATGTTCGAGTCCTCGAGCTGGCGGAATGCGAGGGCGTTGGAATACCCCATGGCGGCGGTGGCGCCGAGGATGCTCGCGAGCTCGAGATCGTTCTCGTCGAGTGACGGGCGATCGTGTCCGCGATAGACGGCGAGCAGGCCGAGGAGACGATCCTGGGCGAGGAGGGGCACCGCGACGGCAGAGGCGAACCCGGCTTTTTCCACCGCCATTTGAACCGAGCCGGCAGTTTTTCCCTCGAGATCGCTGGCGATGAGGACCGGTTCGCCGGCGGTCACTACCGCTCCCGCCGCGGTGGTCGTCTCCACCACCGACGCCAAGAGGGGGTCGTGTTCGATTCCGTGGACGACCGCTTCCCGAAGCTGTCCCGCCGCCGGCACGATCATGACGCTGGCGGCCTGCACCTCGAGGCGGGACACCGCGGTCTTGACGAGCAATCGGAGCACATCGGCCGGGTCCCGTTGATGGGCGATGAGCCGGCCGAACTCGATGATCGCCCTGGTGACCCGCGCCTTGCGTTCGAGTTGCCGGCTCGCGAGCTCGAGCTGCGAGCTCAGATCGGTCATGGCCAGGTTGGCCCGCACCGCCTCCCGGACCAGGGTTTCCTGCGGCAACGGCCCGGTCTCGTCGGGCGGGTGTTCCGGCGTCGTGATCTTGATATCGTCGGCGGCCACCGGCGGCGCCGAGGCTGTGACAAAGGGCTCGAGGGCGGTTCGTGTCTGCTGCTTGAGTCTCTCGATCGCGTGCCCCGTGGTGTCGATGCCGAGACGATCCGCCAATGACACCAGCGTGTTTTCGGTGATCGCCGCAAACGCCTCCATCACCCCGTCCCCGGTGATGGCGACCGTGGGAAACGACGGCAGGCCGGCGACATTGAGGTCGCTCTCGAGCTCATCGATGGGAATCAGGTTTGCCAGGTCCCTCTTGTTGTATTGCAGCACCAGGGGCTGACCCATGGGATCGATACCGTTGGCCTCGAGATTCTCCTTGAGGTTGGCAAACGACTGGAGATTGGCCTCGTGCTGGTCGCGCTGGCTGTCCGCCACGAAGACGACCCCGTCCGCGCCCGCGAGGACCGCCCGTCTCGTCGCGTTGTACTGGACCTGCCCGGGAACCGTATAGAGCTGAATCGCGAGTCGATAACCGCGGATGCGCCCGAGATTGAGCGAGAGAAGGTCAAAGAACAGGGTCCGGTCAGAGGCGGTGTTGAGTGAGTAGAGCCGACTCCGACGCTGGGGGTCCGTGACCCGGTGGACATGTTGGAGACAGGTCGTCTTGCCGCCAAGCGCAGGTCCGTAATAGACGATCTTGACCTTGATCTGTCGGTACTGGTTTTCGAACTGGACCATCAGCCCTCCGGCCGACAACGGGCACCCGCGGAGCCGACGAAATCAGCCCGGGCGCCCGCTCTTCGTTGTGCTCGTCGCGTTTGGTTGTCTCGATTCGCCATCGAGGTCAACCAGGGGCTCTATTGTAACGCGCGCGGCCGCCGGATCAGTTACCCGTTGTCGTCCAAACCGACCGTTCGCCGCGACCCCGGCCTCAGCGGAGGTCACCGACGACGACGCGCCCGTCGACCGCACGCGGTCCTCCGCGGGCTGCGTCCGGGGTCGGACCGGGTCGTCGGAGGCCGGCTCCAGCACCCGCCTTGGCCGGGGCAAAGCCCACGGGGGAAGGCTGAGCCAACTGGAAGCTGGCATCGCCGGTGCGCTCGTCGACCACCGACGCATATCCGAAGATCAGCGCATCATCGGGTCCGTCCTCGAGCCAAAAGACCAGACTTCCCCCTTCGAGGAGGGTCGGCAGCCGCCGCTGGATGTGGCCGAAAGGGGGCACCCGATAGGTGAGGCTCTCGGCGACGGCCCCATCGGCGGTCTGAACATCCACCGCCACGGTTGTCCAGTCCGAGCTCCACGAGGCGACTCCGACGTTGGCCCGGAAGTTCACACCATCGTTGAGGATGCCGGCCGAATACCCGAGGGTGTTCCAATCGATTCCGACCCAGGTGCTCGAACCTGGAATCGTCTGGCCGTACTCACCGCCCGAGCCGCCGGGGTCGACCGTGTAGGTCCTTGAGGTCACCAGGAAATCGCAATCTTCACTGGGATCACAGGACAGCTCCCAATCGGCAAAGACCAGAATCGAGCCGGTTCCTTCGACTGCGAAGTAGTTCGATCCGAGCACATCCCACAGGTTGGCCGTCGCCCACGGCTCGATGGTCAGATACAGGGTGTCGGCCTGTCGGTTGTCCGAATCGCTGGGGAGAAACTGAAGAACCACCGGCAGCTCGAAGGTGTGCGGATTGTGGACCGACAGATCGGTGTGCCAACTGGTCCCGTTGAGGCCGGCGGTATTGGCCGCTGCCGGCACCATCCACTGCAACGAGAGCTGGGCGGCGACCGGTGAAGCGACCGCGACGACCGCGAGGAGCGCGAGAGTTCCGACAAAAAGGTGCATCCGTGTCATCACCACCTCCGCCCTCGCAGTTCGCAATCTCCGTGCCAGTTCTGATTCCCCGCCGGCGAACCGACCCGAACGAGAAACGTCCTCGAAAGTGGACGCCCGGCCCGCCACCTCACCAGCGCACGGTGATGGATCTATACTCGGATCATGCGAATCTCCGGCATTCTGATCCTGGTCGTTCTGCTTTCCATGGCTGTCGTCGTCATTCTCCAGAGCCGAGACGTGACGGCGAAACGCGATGCCCTCGCCGTGATCGCCACCGAACTCCGCGAGGAAGGTGTCGAGGCAACGCGATTCGACCGCGACCGGGCCTTCGAGCTCATCGCGGTTCTCGACGGACTTGCGGCAGACCCGGATGCCATCGGCACCCACATCGAGGATCTCAAGACCATCTCATCGACCGCTGCGAGCTGGGCTGAGGGCGCCGCGTCACCGAGTCCGGAGCTGCATGCCTCGGTCGCCATCCGCAAGGCCGCCGGCGAACTCCGCGATCACGCAACCAGTCCGTCGCCGTCGATCCTGCAAAAGGCTCGACGCGAGCTCGAGAAGGCGCGCCACGCCCTCACGACCACGGACCCCGGAGACGGCACGAGCGCCCCGAGCGGTCTCGTCACCGAAGGCGTCCAGGACCGGATCAACAACCTCGAGGCCGCCCAGAAGGAAAAGATGCTCGAGGTCGAAGAGGAGCTCGGTCCGTAGACCGGGGCAGAGCTCCGAGCTCTCGGCTCTCAGCCGTCCGCCCATCGCAGAACTCGGCTGTCCGGAGTCCGCCGTCGTTTGCGATGGAGCTGATGACCATCCGCGATGGCGGTGTGGCTTGCTCGGCAGCGCGAGGTTCGGACTCAGTCGAGATCGAGATCGAGATCGAGACCGTCGAGAATCTCGCCGCCGATGTTGGTGATCCGCACCGGCCCGCAACCCAGCGCCTGCAGGCCGCGCGCGATGGCGGCGAGCCACCGCTGAACAGCCGGCGTCCGTTCGACCTCGACCACCGGCCACATCCGGACCACCAGGTCGCCGTCGCGGACGGCCACAAGGGCGACGGGATGGAGAGGTCGACCAAGCTCCACGATCACCCCGTCGGCCAGCAGGGCTTCGCCATCCGACCGAAGCCACACGTCGCTGGTCTTGATGACGGCCCGGCCCCAGCGGATGACACCGCAATCGAGCTCGGTCGCGGCACGGCGAAGATCGACGGATCCGCGGAGCACGAGATGGGGCATCAGAGCGCCTCCGGTCGAGGGTGATGACGATCCATCGGCAGAGTATAGCCTGCCGCACTGCGCCCCGATCTCGGCCCGGTTGCCGGCGCTCGGGTTCAACGACGAAGAGACCGCCGGACAACCTTGTCCTGAGGCCGGATGCGGGCTAGGATTGGGCCCGTGCGAGTCGTTGTGAGAGCTGCTCTCGAGGAGATTCTGCTGCCGGCTGTTTGCGTCGCGTGTGACGACGTGCTCGCCGGTCGTGACCGCGGCCTGTGCGGTTCGTGCCGCGGCCGTCTCCGCCCCATGTCCGGGCCGTGCTGTCCGCGCTGCGGCGTGCCCTCCGAGTCCGATCTCCGACCCTGTCTCGACTGCGTCGCCTCGCCCCCACCGCAATCGGCCACCGTTCTGTGGGGGGAATACGATGGCGTTCTTCGACGGGCGGTACTCGCGCTCAAGCACCGAGGTCACGATGAAATCGCACGCCCGCTGGGCCGCCGTCTGGCGGCCCGGATCGCCCTTGCGCCCTGGTTCGACGAGATCACCGTCGTCACCGGGGTTCCGTCGCACGAGATCCGCCGTTTTCGACGAGGATTCAGTGCGTCCCGCCTCATCGGCGCCG
>JAHECW010000228.1 GCA_024641545.1 Acidobacteriota bacterium | reverse complement strand
TCAGGAGCCCGCCGGCGAGGGTGAAGATGAAAAACTTGGCGGCGGCGTAGAGGCGGCGCTCGTGCCCCCAGACGCCGATCAGGAAGTACATCGGGATCAGCATTACTTCCCAGAAGAAATAGAAGAGGAAGAGGTCGAGGGCCAGGAAGACCCCGGTGATCCCGGCGAGCACCCAGAGCAGGCACGCGAAGTAGATCCCGACCCGCTCTTCGATCTCACGCCAAGAAACCAGCACGGCCAGGACGCCGATGAAGGAGGTCAGGACGACCATGAGCAGGCTGAGACCGTCGATGGCGAGGATGAAGCTGATGCCGAGATTCGGGATCCAGGTGCGCTCGAAGATCTCGAGCCAGGGGCCTGCGGATCCGACGGTGGCAGCGTCCGCATGGCGGATCCAGAATTCGAGGACAAGGACGAGCTCGGCCAGGACGGCCGCCAACGAGAACCACCGGCAGGCGTCGGCGTTCCGGCGCCCGACGAACCAGGCGACCATCCCCCCGATGAGCGGAAGCAGAACCAGTAGGACCAGGGTCACGTCAGCACCACGACGGCGACGGCGATGACCGCACCGAGACCGATGCCGAAGGCGTAGGTCCGGACGCGGCCGTCTTGAGTCCGGGACAGCGCTGAGTTGCCGGCCGCGATCACCCGCGCGACGGAGGAGGAGATCTCGTCGAGGGGATCCGCGCGCAGCAACCCGGCGACAGCGACGAAGGGACGAACGAAGATGCGGTCGTACAGGGTGTCGAAACCCCATCCCGACAGCCAGAGTCCGCAGAGCCATGCACCCAGGGGCGAGGCCTTGACGGCGGCCGGGATGGCGGGCCGCCGGACATAGAGGAAGAACGCCAGGCCGACTCCCAACAGGGTGATCGCGGCGACCACGGTCTGGAGGAGAACCTCGGTCCCGTGCCCCGCGACCGTGGCGTGAGCCGGGGGCAGCACGGGATCCAGCAGATCGAAGAAGAAGCTCACGTGACCGAGAGCGCTCGGCGTCTCGACGAACCCGCCGACCACCGACAACACGGCCAGGACGGTCAGGGGAACGAGGATGAGGAGCCCGGGGCGGCGCTCGACGTGTCCGCGTTCGTCACCGAAGAACACGATGAAGACGAGACGGAAGGCGTAGACGGCGGTGAGCAACGCGCCGCCGGCTCCCGCCGCCCACAGCCACGGGCTTCCCGAATCGGAGGACCAGGCGGCCCACAGGATCAGGTCCTTGCTGTAGAACCCCGCGGTGACCAGCGGCAGCGCCGCGAGCGAGGCCGAGCCGATGAGAAAGGTCCAGAAGACCCCGGGCAGCCGTCGTCGCAGCCCGCCCATCTTGAAGATGTCCTGCTCGTGGTGAAGCGAGATGATCACCGCGCCGGCGCCGAGGAAGAGCAGCGCCTTGAAGAAGGCGTGGGTCATGAGGTGAAAGACCGCCGCCGACCAGGCGCCGACTCCGAGACCGAGGAACATGTAGCCGATCTGGCTGATGGTGGAGTAGGCGAGCACCCGCTTGATGTCGGTCTGGACGAGGGCACTGCAGCCCGCGAGCAGCAGGGTCGCCGCGCCGACCGCGGCGACGGTGGTCATCGCGGTCGGTGCGAGCTCGAAGACCACGTGGGTGCGGGCGATGAGATAGACCCCGGCGGTGACCATGGTCGCGGCGTGGATCAACGCGCTGACCGGGGTCGGTCCGGCCATGGCGTCGGGCAGCCAGACCTGGAGCGGCAGCTGGGCCGACTTGCCGACCGCACCGCCGAGCAGCAGCAGGGCGACGGCTACGGCGATCCCGGACCCCACCGCCCAGTTGTCCGCCGCCCAGGCCATTGCGGCCTGGATGTCGAGGGTCCCTGCGTGCTTGTAGAGAAGCAGCAGAGCGATGGCGAAAGCGGTGTCGCCGACCCGGGTGACGATGAAGGCCTTGCGTGCGGCGGCGCCGTTTGCCGGGTCGGAGTACCAGAAACCGATGAGCAGATAGCTGCACAGCCCGACGCCCTCCCAACCGAGATAGAGGAGGAAGAGGCTGTCTGCGAGAACGAGCATCAACATGAACGCGACAAAGAGGTTCATGCAGGCGAAGAAACGGCTGTAGGCCGAGTCGTCAGCCATGTACTCGGTGGAGTAGACGTGGATCAGGAAACCGACAAAGGTCACCACGAAGATCATGACCAACGACAGGGCGTCGACCGCCAGATTGAAGCCGATCTCGAAGCTCCCGACGTCGATCCAGCTCCACAGGCGCTCTTCGATGACGCCGGTTTCCGGTGGCCGGCCCAGGAATCCGATGGCGGTGCACAGGGTCGCCGCCGCGGCCGCACCGACCGAACCGGCGCCGACGATGGCGACCCATCGTCGCGGAAAGCGGGCGCCGACCAGCGCGAGCACCACGAATCCGGCCGCCGGCAGGGCGGGGATGAGCCAGATCGGCAACGAGCGGCAGACGTCGATCATCTCAACCCCTCATGACGCTCACCGAGTCGCCGTCGAGGCCCCGGAAACGGTGCGACAGCCGCAGCAGCAGCGCCAGTCCGACCGCGACCTCCGCCGCCGCCATGACCAGGATGAAGATGAAGAAGACCTGACCGTCGGCCTCGCCCCAGCGGGCGCCGGCAATGACGAACGCCATCCCCGCCGCGTTGAGCATGATCTCGATGGCGAGCAGCTGAAAGAGGAGATTGCGTCTGACGAGCACGCCGATGAGCCCGGTGGCGAAGAGCGCGCTCGCGACCACGAGACCGTGCTCGAGGAGGACCTCGGCCGTCATCGCTCGCCCCCGGTCGATCTGGCGCCGGATCCGAGGTACACGGCGCCCACGAGACCCGCCAGCAGCAGGAACGAGGCCAGCTCGACGCCGATGACAAAGGGCCCGAACAGCGCCAGCGAAACGTCTTTCGGCCCGACCCCGATCCCGGTGGTCGAACCGCCGGCACCGCGGATGAGGATGACGACCAACTCCGCGAAAAGCGCGAGGGCGAGGACTCCCGGACCGATCCACATGGTCGGGGTCAGAATGTCGTCTTCCCTGTTGACCGCTCTCTGGCCGAGATTGAGCATCATCACAACGAAGATGAAGAGGACGATGATCGCTCCGGCATAGACGATGATCTCGAGCGCTGCCGCAAAGTCGGCGCCCAGGCTGAAGAAGATCCCGGCCACCGCGAGCAGCGACACGACCACATAGAGCAGGGCGTGGAAGGCGTTTCGGCAGGCCATCGCCAGAGCGGCGCCGAGCAGCGCGATGGCGGATGAGAGGTAGAACACGTGATTCATCGTTCCTCCGATGCCTACGGCATGAGGTCGCGAAGATCGATGGGCGGATCTTCACCCTCGGCCTCGCCCTTGTCCTTGCCGCCGACGGCGACGCCGGCGACGCGGTAGAAGTTGTAATCGGGATATTTGCCCGGGCCGCTGATCAGCAGGTGCTCCTTTTCATACACCAGGTTGGCCCGTTCGAACTCACTCATTTCGAAGTCGGGGGTGAGCTGGATCGCCAATGTCGGGCACGCCTCCTCGCAGAACCCGCAGAAGATGCAACGTGAGAAGTTGATTCGGAAGAACTCCGGGTACCGTCTTCCGGTCGCATCCTCGGTGGCCTGGAGCGCGATGCAGTCCACCGGACAGGCGACGGAACAGAGGTAGCAGGCGACACAGCGCTCGAGACCGTCCGGATCCCGGCTGAGGATGATCCGACCCCGCCAGCGCGGCGGGATCGCGGGACGTTCCTCGGGGTAGAGGACGGTCTCTCTCGGCCGCAGTGCGTGCATGAAGATCTGCGCCATCGTCCTCACGGAGTTGAAGATCGCTCTCATGATCGGCCCCAGCCGCGGATTCGGAGCCGAGATCTCACAACAGCACCGCCACTCCGGTTGCCAGAAGGTTGAGCAGGGCCAAGGGCAGCAGCACTTTCCAGCCATAGGCCATGAGCTGATCGAAGCGGGGCCGCGGCAGGGACGCCCGGAGCAGGATGACGACCGCGATCACGGCGAAGGTCTTGAGGAAGAACCAGACGATCGGCGGCAGCAGCGGTCCCTGCCAGCCGCCGAAGTAGAGGATCACCGTCAACGCGGAGATCAGGGTCACTCCCAGGTACTCGCCGACGAAGAACATGCCGAACTTCATCCCGGAGTACTCGGTGTGATAGCCGGCGACGAGCTCGGCCTCGGCTTCGGGCAGGTCGAAGGGAACCCGCTTGGTCTCGGCGATCCCGGCGACGGCGAAGATCAGCATGCCGAAGAACTGCGGGATGCAGTTCCAGAGACCGGACTGGGCCTCGACGATGTCGATCAAACGGAACGAACCGGTGAGCACGACAACGCCCATGAGGCTGATCCCCATGAAGACCTCGTAGCTCACCATCTGCGCCGCCGACCTCAGCCCGCCGAGGAGCGCGTACTTGCTGTTGGAGGCCCAGCCGCCGAGGACCGAGGCGTAGACCGTCATCGACGACATGGCGAGGATGAAGAGCAGCCCGATGTTCGAGTCGGCGACCCAGATCCCCGGGCTCAGGGGCACCACGGCGAAGGACATGAGCACCGCGGTCATGATTGCCATGGGAGCGAGAACGAAAACGAATCGGTCGGCGAAAGGGGGAACCCAGTCCTCTTTGAAGAAGATCTTGATCATGTCGGCGACGACCTGCAGCAAACCGAAGGGTCCGACCCGGTTGGGGCCGTAGCGGTCCTGCCAGAGGGCGAGCAGACGTCGTTCGTACCAGATCAGGAACGCCGCCACCGTCAGCACGGTCCCGAGCACGATGACGACGTTGAGCAGGTGTCCGCCGGTCTCGATCATGATGTGCTCGCCAACTTCACCCATTGCCCGCCTGCGATGCTCGGCAGACCGGGAAGGCCCCGGGGCAATCCGGCGCACCCGGGCGCCAGTCCGGTCATGACCCGCAGCGGCAGCTCGAGGATCCGGCCGCCGAGTGCGACCTTCAGCAGCTCACCCTGCGTCGCTCCGAGCCTGGCGGCGTCTTCAGCGCCGAGCGCCAGGTAGGGGGCCGGCGCCAGGGCGGCCACCCCGGGCGTCTCGAGACTCAGACGCTCGGAACCGAAGATGTGGAAGAGCGGGACCAGCAGCCACTCGTCGGGTCTCGGTGCGAAACGCTCGGGCGCGTCGGTGAAAGGGGGGTGAGCCGAGCGTTGCCCGGGAATCAGCAGCAGAGCGCCGGGGTCGCCGCCGCGCAACGGCCCGCCGACCTCTTCCTGAAACCTGGTCAAAGCCTGCACCGAGTTCCATCCCGGTGACCAGTAGCGGGTGATGAGCGCGGCCGGGGGCGGACACGGACTCCCCTCCATGGAGAAGGCGAGAGGCGATTCGTCGTCGCGGGGCGGTTGCGGCACAACGGTCTGGAGATTAGCGTGGATGGCGGTTCGCCCGCTGAATCGGTGGGATTGACGGGGGACCCGGTGCCGCGGCTCCCGGTTCGGCGTCGGCACGAGATCTCGGATCGGGGCGAAAACCGGGAGCTCATCGGCGAGATCGCGGGCGACATCCACCGATCCCCGCCAGGCGGGAAATCCGGTGCCGTGGACCCGCTCGCCGATCCGCCGAAGCCAGAGCCAGCTCGCTCGGATCTCGCCGTCGGGCACGAAAACCTGGAAGGAGTGCTGTGCCCGGCTCTCGTAGTTGACGACCGTCCCGCCGCATTCGGCGAAGGTCGCGGCCGGCAGAACCACGTCGGCGCGCGCCGTTGAGGGACTCTCCAGGTGATCGAGCACGACCACGTGCCGGGCGGTCTCCAAGATCGATTCGAGTTCGGCGGCGCGTTCTCGATCGAAGAGGTCGTTTTCGAGGATGATGGCGGTCCCTACCCCGCCGCGGGCGGAGGCGGCCTCCGCTTCGCTGAGGTCGGCCGCGCCGAAGAGACCGACGCCGACCGAGTTGCACTCGGGCACGACCAGGCAGAGGGCGGTTCGAGGGTTGTTCCCGGCCAGGGCCCAGGCGATGCTGGCGGCCGCCCGGAGGATCGACTCGCTTGCCGATCCGGTGCCGGCGATGATCAGGGGGTCGGTCGCACCACGCAGCGCGGCGGCCGCCGTCTCGACCAGCGTCGAGAGCCCATCGGTCGCCACCGTTGCTGCGCCCGCAGAAGGGTCGATGGCTTCGGCGATGGCGAAACCGAACCGGGCGATGTCCTGCGGGGCGGCGCGGAGGACGTCGGAGGCGATCTCGTCGAGCGCCGTCTTTGCCGGCGTCGCGATCACGAGCGGGCCCCGTTCGCGGTTGATGACGATTCGAACCATCGCGTCGTTCCACGTCGGGACATCGAGGGCGCGGGCGCGCCGGGCGGGAACATTGAGCACCGTCTGCCGAACCGCCAGGTCGAGCAGTGGGGCGGTGTTCGTCACGTCCTCGCCGAGGATGAGAACGACATCGGCCCGTTCCACCTCGCGCAGCGACGGCGTCCGCGCGGGCGGATTCCTGAGCAGATCGAGGACGATTCCGAGCCGTCGCGCCTCGCCGCCGCCGATCCCGACGAAGAAGTTATTCGCTCCGACCAGCCGGCGCAGCGCATAGTTGGCCTCGAGCGAGGCCCGCGGCGAACCGATGCCGACGGCGCCACCTCGAGCGACCAGCGCCGCGATCTTCTCAACGGCCTGATCGGCGGCGACAACACCCGGATTCGAGCCGCCGGGTTCGCGGATCAGCGGGCTCCGAATCCTCCTCGGGCTGTTGACGAACTCATAGCCGAAGCGTCCCCGATCGCAGAGAAAATACCGGTTGATCTCGCCGTGGTAGCGATTGCGAACCCGGCGCAGCGAGCCGTAGCGTTCCCCCGGAAGGGTGTTGCACCCGAGCCCGCAGAGCATGCACAGCGACGGGGCGGTCTGCAGATCCCACGAGCGGGTGGGGTGGGTCTTCGTGGTCTTGTCGGTGAAGACCCCGGTCGGGCAGATCTCGGCCAGGTTGCCGCTGAACGGGCTCTCGAGGACGCCGTCCTCGACCCGGCCGAAATAGGTTCGGTTGCGGGAACCGAAAACATTGAGATCCGTGCCTCCCGCGTACTCGCGGTAGAAGCGAACGCAACGGTAGCACTGGATGCACCGGTTCATCTCGTGGTTGAGCAGCGGGCCGAGATCCTGGTTGAGGAAGGTCCGCTTGTTGAATCGGTAGTCGCGAGAGTTGTGGCCCGTCATGACCGTCATGTCCTGCAGGTGGCACTCGCCGCCTTCGTCGCAGACCGGGCAGTCGTGCGGGTGGTTGGTCATGAGCCAGCCGGTCACCGACGATCGGAAGTGCTGGACTTCGGGGTCGTCGATGGAGATCCGCAGCCCCTC
>JAHECW010000227.1 GCA_024641545.1 Acidobacteriota bacterium | reverse complement strand
GCGTCGTTGGTGCGCCGCGAGATCGTCAAGCGGTAGAGCGTCCGGGCGCGGGCGCTGAACCTGCCGCTGGTGCATCGTTCGTCGGGAGAGGGTGAGGGAGAGGGGACAAAGCCCTTGGAAGATCTCGGAAATCGGCGGAATTTTCCTTTGGGATTGAGACTTGATTACAACAAGCCGGTTGACTGACTTTGCATCCGGCGCCGCAAAACAAGCTCAACCGAGGAGGACCGACCGATGCCCAAACACGAACTCGCACCGCTGCCCTACGCCTTTGACGCCCTCGAGCCGCACATCGACGCGAAGACGATGGAGATCCACCACGACAAGCACCACGCTGCCTATGTCGCCAACCTCAACGGCGCCCTCGACAAGCACCCCGAGCTCTTCGAGCGCTCGCTCGACAGCCTGCTCGCCGATCTCTCGAGCGTGCCCGAGGACATCCGCACCGCGGTCCGCAACAACGGCGGCGGCCACGCCAACCACAGCTTTTTCTGGAATCTCCTCAGCGCGACCGGCGGCGGAAAACCCGCCGGCGATCTCGGCGACGCGATCAACCGCGAGTTCGGTTCCTACGACAAGTTCAAGGAGCTCTTCACCGCCGCCGGAATGACCCGGTTCGGCTCGGGCTGGGCGTGGCTCTCGGTCGACGGCGGCGGCAAGCTGGTGATTTCTTCGACCGCCAACCAGGACACGCCGGTCTCCGACGGGCTCAAGCCCGTCGTCGGCCTCGATGTCTGGGAGCACGCCTACTACCTCCACTACCAGAATCGGCGCGCGGACTACGTCGGTGCGTTCTGGAACGTGATCAATTGGAATCAGGCCGCGAAGAACTTCGCCAAAGCCCAGGGCTGATCAGCTCGATCGCAGAGCAACAAGGACCATCGAACCCCCGCCGGGTCAGCCGGCGGGGACTTTTTTTGGCCGGCGGGTCGTCGCGGTTCAGTCTACTTGCCTCCCCACGGATCCGGTGCGAACTCGAAGCCGTCGAACCCGCGAGCCCGCTCGCGCCGCGCCAGTGCCTGCTCCTCCTCGGGCGACGGCAGGACCCCGAGGCTGACGAGCTGCTGCCGGTATTCGTACCGGAGACGGAGCTGCGCGGCGGGGGAGCTTTCGAGCCGCATCTCGACCCGGGTGACCCGGTTGTCGATCTTGCGGCCGATACCGGTGGCGGCAAAGTCGTCAACCGGCGCCGGCGCCGCTTTTCCCGCCGCGCTCGGTGCGGCCGACTCCTGCGACCTCATTCCGGAAGCGTCATCCCGGTCTTTCTTGAAGACCGGCTGCCGCGGCGGGGGAGGGACGATCTCACGGTAGGCGACGGCTTCGACGACACCGAGGTTCGTGGTCTTGCCGAGCCAGGCCCCGTAGCTCTTGTCCTCGCTGGTGAAGAAGAACTTGCGCGCGCTGTCCGGACCGATCTGCCAACCGTCGATGGTCACCGTCCGCCAGGGGTCGAGGACCCACTTGCTGGCGGTCTTCGGGTCCGAGGTCTTGGCATCGATGGTGTTGAGGCCGTCAACCGAGAGGGCCACCGCGAGCCGGGAACCGGTGTTGTTGCGCAGACGGATGGAGTACTCGGCGTACTTGACCGCCTCGATGTAGGTCGTCCCGCGAGCCGGGAGCTCGTCGAGCGGAGTCCCGTTGACGAGGATCTCGAGCGAGAGTGCGTTCTCGGTGACCGCTTCTGCGCGGGAAAGGCCTCCGAGCGAGAGGGTCAGAGTCATGGCGATCAGGAGGAGGGTGGGGGTGAGCTTTTTCATCGGATTCTCCTTGTGCGTCGTTTTCGGGCCCGCACAGTGAGAGATCGATGATGCGTCAAAGTTCCATGGGCCCTCTCCTTCTCCCTTGCGATGAAGAAACGAAAAGGGAGAGGGAGAGAGAGGGGGGGACCTACACCGTGCGCGAGAACCTTGGTTGGTCGCCGTCCTTCGCTCCGAGGTAGGCGTCGAAGGGCATGCAGAGGTTTCTCAGGAAGAACCGGCCGCGGGGGGTCACCGAGAGCCCGTCGGCGCCGATCTCCACCAGCCCGTCCTCGGCCATGGGAACGAGCTGCTCGAGAGCGTCGGCGAAGCGGACCCGGGGGTCGATGCCGAACTCGGTCTCGACCCAATCGAAGTCGAGGCGGAGGGTGCAGATGAGGCGGCGGATCACCGCCCCGCGAAGCTCGTCCTCGGCGGTGCGCACCAGGCCCCGCTCGATCGGAAACCGGCCGGCGTCAATGGCGCGTTTGTAGGCGGGGAGGATCTTGATGTTGGCGGCGTAGGATCCGGCGACGTCGCCGATGGCGGTTACTCCGACGCCGACCTGATCGGCGGCCGGCATGACGGTGTAGCCCATGAAGTTGCGGTGGATCCGGTCCTCGGCCAGGGCCCGGGCGAGGTCGTCGTCGGGCCGGGCGAAGTGATCGAATCCGATGAAGGCGTAGCCGGCCTCGACAAACTCCGATGCGGCTCCGGTGAAGAGCGAGAACTTTTCCCATCCACCGGGCAGCGCGCTCTCATCGAGCTGCTTCTGGTGGGGCTTGATCCACGGTACGTGGGCGTAGGAGAAACACGCGACCCGGTCGGGTGCGAGCACGGCGATCACCGATTGAACGCAGTCTCTGAAGCTCTCCGCGGTCTGCAGCGGCAGCCCGTAGATGAGATCGATGTTGACCGAGGTGAAGCCGAGTCGGCGGGCCTCGACGACGTGGTCCCTGGTGAGCTCGAGAGGTTGAATGCGTTTGACCGCGCGTTGGACCTCGGGGTTGGTGTCCTGCAGCCCCATGGAGATCCGATTGAAACCGAGCCGGGCCAGGGTGCTCAGGTGGTCCATGGTGGTGACGCAGGGGTCGACCTCGATGGCCACCTCGGCGCCGGCGGTGAGCGGAAAACGGCTGGTGATGGCGTCGAACAGGCGTTCGCACTGCTGCGGCGAAAGAAAGGTCGGTGTGCCGCCGCCCCAGTGGAGCTGGTTGAGGCTGCGCCGGGGACCGAGGGATTCGGCCAGGAGTTCGAGCTCACGCTCGAGAGTGTCGAGGTAGTCCTCTTCCGGACCGCGGCGGGGTGAGATCACCACGTTGCAGCCGCAGAAGGTGCAGCGCTCGTGGCAGAACGGCAGGTGGACGTACATCGACAGCGGTTCGTCCGCCCTTTGTGACGCCAGGTGCAGCCGTTCGAGGTAATCGGCCTGGCCGAACCCGTCGTTGAAGAGCGGCGCCGTCGGGTATGAGGTGTAACGCGGGCCGGGCCGGTCGTAGCGCTGCAACAGATCGGGAGTCAGGCCATTGAGGTCGAGCGCGTGCTTCATCGTGCCGCCGAAGATCCACGGTACCGTTCAATTATGAATTTTGAGTTATGAATTATGAATTGCATCGCACTGTTTTCCGTTGTGTCATTCATAATTCATCACTCATAATTCATAATTAACTCAAGCGTTCTCATAACGATACCTCTGAATCGTTTCGACAAACGTCGAGACTGCTCGTACGGGTACATCCGGCGTGATGCCGTGGCCGAGGTTGGCGATGTAGCCGCGGCGGGGAGCGGCGGCGAGCATGGCGAGGGTTCGCTCGCGAATGGCCTCGTCCGGACCCATGAGCACGCCGGGGTCGAGATTGCCCTGGAGTACGTGGTCCGGCAGCGCCCGCGTCGCCATGGCGAGGTCGGCCCGCCAGTCGAGCCCGATGACCTCGCAGGGCATGTCCCGCATGTCGTGCAGCAGGTGCGATCCGCCGTTGGCGAAGTAGATCCTCGGGACCCCGAGGTCGGCGGTGGCGTCGAGGAGGCGGCGCGCCGGCCGGAGCGCCCACCGTCGCGCGTCCTCGGCGCCCAGAGCCCCGATCCACGAGTCGAAGATCTGCACCGCCTGGGCGCCGTGGGCCACCTGGTCGCGAAGATAGGCGGCCATGGCGTCGGCGACGCGGTCGACAAAGGCGTCGAATGCGTCGGGGTTGTGATGGGCAAAGGCCTTGGCGCGGGTGAAGGACTTCGACGTCGCCCCCTCCACCAGATAGGTGGCGAGGGTCCAGGGTGCGCCGCAGAATCCGATGAGCGCGGTCTCGGGTCCGAGGCCGGCACGGACCCGTTCGAGGGTCTCGGAGAGGAACTCGGTTCCGCTCCAGGGGTCTGGAAATCGCAACCGGTCGAGGTCGGCGGGTTCGCGAATCGGGTTGGCGATGTGCGGCGCCGGGCTGAAGGTGAGCTCGATGCCGGCGGGAACCAGCGGCGTGAGGATGTCCGAGAAGACGATCGCCGCGTCGAATCCGAAACGACGGATCGGCTGGAGCGTGACCTCGGCGGCGATTTCCGGGCTGCGGCACATGGTCAGAAAATCCCCGGCCGTCTTTCTGATCTCGCGGTACTCCGGGAGATATCGCCCGGCCTGCCGCATCACCCACACCGGCGGCCGATCGACCTCTTCTCGGGCACACGCCTTGAGAAAGCGGTTCATTGCTTGCACGGCTTCGTTCCCGTGATGTCGGCCGCAAGTATGAATTTTGAATTATGAATTATGAATTGCATCGCACAGGCTCCTGTCGCGGTCGGCCTAACGGTCCCAGGTTGCCGAACGACGAAACGTAACACCGAGCTCCGGCTCGGCGACGATGGCGTCGAAGATCGGATCGGCATGATTTGGCCCTCCTCGAACCAAGCGGAAACCTCTGTCCGTCATTCATAATTCATAACTCATAATTCATAACTCATAATTCATCGTTGCGATTCGACCGCCTCATCAAACGCCGCGATCGTCTGATCGATCACGGCCTCGTCGTGCGCCGCCGAGACGAAAGTGACCTCGTACGCCGACGGCGCCAGATAAACCCCGCGATCGAGCAACGCCGAGTGGAGCTTGGCGTAGCGTCCGGCTGCATCGGGGTGGATGCACTCGGCGGTCACCGGGGTCGGGCCGTCCTGCAAAGCCAGCCACAGGATCGAACCCCGGCGAACGACGGTCCAGCCGAGACCGTGGGCGTCGAAGACGCCTCGGATGCCACGCTCGAGGCGGTCGCCGAGGTGCTCGAGCCGGGCCCAGATCGCTCCGTCGTCCGCCAACAGCGTGCGCAGCGTTGCGGCCCCGGCGGCCATGGCCACGGGGTTGCCGGACAGGGTCCCGGCCTGGTAGACGGGCCCGAGTGGGGCGAGCTGTTGCATGTGCGCGCGTTTGCCGCCGTAGGCCCCCACCGGCATGCCGCCGCCGATGATCTTGCCGTAGGTCGCGAGATCGGGCTCGATGCCGTAGAGACCCGCCGCACCGTCGGCGCCGAGACGGAAACCGGTGATGACCTCGTCGAAGATGAGCATGGATCCGTGCCTGGTGCACTCCTCGCGGAGAGCGGCGACGAATTCGGGAGTCTGGGGCAGGAGCCCGTTGTTGGCCGGGACCCCTTCAATGATCACCGCGGCGATCTCGCCGCCGTGCTCGGTCATCAGCCGGCGGAAGGCGGCCTCGTCGGCGAGGGGCAGGAGCAGGGTGTGGGCCGCCGACGATGCGGGGACCCCGGCCGACGACGGCGTGCCGAAGGTGGCGAGGCCCGAACCGGCCGCCACCAGCAGGTAGTCGGCGTGGCCGTGATAGCAACCGGTGAACTTGACGATGGCGTCGCGGCCGGTGACGCCGCGGGCGAGGCGCACCGCCGACATCACCGCCTCGGTCCCGGACGACACGAAGCGCACCATCTCGAGGAAGGGCACGGTGTCGACCACCAACTCGGCGAGCTCGACCTCCTCGACGCACGGCGCGCCGTACGAGGTTCCCTTGGCGGCGGCGGTCCGAACCGCTTCGATGACCGCGGGGTGGGCGTGGCCGAGGATCAGCGGACCCCAGGAGCCGACATAGTCGATGAAGCTCCTGCCGTCGGCATCGGTGAAGCGGCAGCCGGACGCCTCGGCGTAGAAGATCGGTTCGCCGCCGACGGACCGGAAGGCGCGCACCGGTGAGTTGACCCCCGCCGGCATGAGCCTGCAGGCGCGGGCGTAAAGCTCCGATGACCGCGGCCCGGCGGTCACAGCCAACCCTCGGCGAGGGCAAGCCGGCCGTGGTAGGTGATGATGATGTCGGCGCCGGCGCGGCGGAAGGCGTGCCAGTTCTCGAGCACGATGGCGCGTTCGTCGATCCAGCCTTTCTCAGCCGCGGCCTTGACCATGGAGTACTCGCCCGAGACGTTGTAGACCGCCAGCGGCAGCGGGAAGGTCTCGGCGAGATCCGAGACCACGTCGAGATAGGCCAGCGCGGGTTTGACCATCAGGATGTCGGCGCCCTCCTCGACATCGAGCTCGGCTTCGATGAGGGCCTCGCGGCGGTTGCGGGCGTCCATCTGGTAGGACCTGCGGTCGCCCATGGCGGGCGCCGAGTGGGCGGCTTCGCGGAAGGGTCCGTAGTAGGCCGAGGCGTACTTGACCGAGTAGGACATGATCGCGGTCTCGACCAGGCCGTCGTCGTCGAGGGCGTCGCGGATGGCCGCGATGCGACCGTCCATCATGTCCGACGGCGCCACCACGTCGGCGCCGGCGCGGGCGTGGGACAGGGCCATGGCGGCGAGGTGGGGAAGACTCGAGTCGTTGTCGATCCTGCCGTTCTTGATCAGGCCGCAGTGACCGTGGTCGGTGTAGGCGCAGAGGCAGACATCGGTCATCACGGTGAGGTCATGGCCGAAACGACCCTTGAGCGCCGCGACCGCGGTGGCGACGACATTGTCGTCGGCCGCCGCCGCGCGTCCGTCGGGGCTCTTGTCGGCCGCGTCGGGGACGCCGAAGACGAGCACCGCTCGGATCCCGAGATCGAAATCGGCGGCAACGGTCTCGACCAGTCGATCGACCGATTGGTGGTCGATCCCCGGCATCGCGTCGATGGGGTGGGACACACCCTTTCCGGGGACGACAAAGTGGGGTTGCACGAGCATCTTGGAGTCGAGACGGGCCTCGGCGACGAGGTCGCGCAGGGCGGCAGTGGTGCGCAAGCGGCGCGGTCTGACGATCAAATCCGGCATAGCTCCTCCGCAAGGGATTCGAGACTGGGTTCGGACGGGACCAGGCACTCGATGCCGAGGGACCGCGCGGCATCGCCGGTCGTCGGGCCGAGGGCCCAGTGGGGACAGGGAAGTGGACGGCCTCCGACGGCTTCGAGATAGAGTTTGGCGGCGCGCGGTGAAGTGACCACCACCGCATCGAGGTTGGGTTCGACGGGCGGAAGCTCAGCCGGCGGCGTCGCGCGCATGCGGTAGACGACCAGCGGCAGCACCGTGTGGCCGGCGGCTCGAAGTGCCTACGGCAGCTCGTCCCGACGGTGGTGACCGCAGGCGTAGATCACCGTCGCGGGT
>JAHECW010000310.1 GCA_024641545.1 Acidobacteriota bacterium | reverse complement strand
TTCATCCACGTCATCGATGTCGTGCCGACCATTCTCGAGGTTGTCGGAATTCCGGCACCGGAGGTTGTCAACGGCATCAAGCAGGCGCCCATCGAGGGGACGAGCTTCGCCTACACCTTCGATGCGGCCAACGCCAAGGCCCCGTCGCAGCACAAGACCCAGTACTTCGAGATGATGGGCCAGTGGGCTCTCTACGATGACGGCTGGCTGCTCAGCACCAAGGTCAACCGCGCGCCGTGGGAGGCCTTCGGAGAGGCCAACACCGACCCGCTCAACAACCAGGTGTTCCAGCTTTACGACCTGAGCAAGAGTTGGAATCAGGCCGAAGACATCGCCGCGCAGAATCCCGAGAGGGTGAAAAAGATGCGGGCGATGTTCCTCGACGAGGCCAAGAAGTACCAGGTCCTCCCGTTGGACGCTTCGGTGGCGGCGCGCATCGTCGCCCCGCGCCCCAACATCACCGCCGGGCGCACCGAGTTCGTCTACACCCACCCGATGGTCGGCCTGCCGCAGGGCGATTCGCCGTCGATCCTCAACAGCTCCTACACCATCACCGCCGATCTCACCATTCCCGAGGGCGGTGCGGAGGGGATGATCCTGACCTCCGGAGGTCGCTTCGCCGGGTACGGCTTCTACCTCCTCGAGGGCAAGCCGGTGTTCCTGTGGAACATGATCGATCTCGAACGCATCAAGTGGGAAGGCCCCGACGCGCTCACCCCCGGCAAGCACACCGTCGAGTTCGACTTCAAGTACGAGGGCCTCGGCACCGACACCCTCAAGTACAACAGCATGAGCGGTCTCGCCCAACCCGGCACCGGAACCCTCTCGGTGGACGGCAAGGTCGTCGACACCAAGACGATGAAGAAGACCCTGCCGATGATCCTGCAGTGGGACGAGGCCTTCGACATCGGCTCCGACACGCTCACCGGCGTCAACGACGCCGACTACACGCCGCCGTTCGCCTTGACCGCCAAGCTCGACAAGCTGACGATCAAGGTCGACCGGCCGGAGCTTTCCGAGGCGGACATCGTAAAACTCCAAGGGGCAACGCGCAACAACAAGGCGAGCGAATGACCGCCAACCAGTCAGACCATGCATAGAGCAAGACTGAGTGGCCTGGTCACGGGTTTCGTTGTGGGAGGAGGCGCGATGAAAATCGGACGGTCCTATCTCGCTGCTGCAGGACTCGTTATTTTCTGGACGTTTTCCGGAGCTGCGGCAATGGACGTTTCAGTTGACACCTTTATCCGTGCGGAGACCGACACGATGCTCGGCCAGTACGCCAATGATGGGGGATTCGGGAAGTTTCTTCATGTCCGTCAGCCCACTCCGATCGACGGCCAGAAAGTCATCCGGATGAATCGCGACACACTGTACTCGATGGGCGTGTTCGACCTCACCGAGCCGGTGACGATCGTCAGGCCGGAGAGCGGCGGTCGGTTTATGTCGATGCAGATCATCGACGAGGACCACTTCACGCGCGCGGTCGAATACGAACCCGGTGAGTACACCTACACGATGGATACGATTGGAACGAGCTATCTGTGCGTCATCATCCGTACGTTTGTCGATGCATCGGATCCTGCCGACATCAAGGTCGCCAACGGCCTGCAGGATCAGATTTCGGTCAAGCAAAAGAGCCCGGGCACATTCGACATTCCGGATTGGGACCGGGAATCCCTCAAGAAACTCCGTACAGCCATCAATGTGCTGGCTTCCACCAAGACCAGTGCCGAAGGTATGTTCGGCAACAAGGGCGAAGTGGATCCCGTCGATCATCTGCTCGGTACCGCTTTCGGGTGGGGAGGAAATCCGCAGAAAGATGCAATTTACGACAATGTAGTTCCGACAAGGAACGATGGCAAAACCCCCTATGCTCTGACCGTGCCCGAAGATGTGCCGGTGGATGGGTTCTGGTCCCTCACGATCTACAATGCCGAGGGCTTCATGCAGGAAAACGACCGCAATTCCTACTCGGTGAACAATGTCACGGCGAAGAAGGACTCTGACGGCACCGTGACCATCCATTT
>JAHECW010000226.1 GCA_024641545.1 Acidobacteriota bacterium | reverse complement strand
CCACCGAAGGATCGGCCGCGGCAATCTCGAAGGCGCGGTGGATTCCAAGCGGCGACTCGAGGATGGGCATGAGATACGGCGCCCTCGCACCGGCGATCTCGCGCACCAGGTTCGCAACCCGGCGCACCTGTTCGGGATCCTCGATCTTGGGCAACAGGACGACATGGGGGTTGTGGTGCGCGATCCGGCGCAGATCTTCGAGCCCGAGATCGCCCTGGTTGACCCGCACCATCCGCTCGGACGCACCCCAGTCGAGGGCGATCAGCGCATTTCTGACCAAGATTCGGGCCGCATCCTTGTCGGCCGGCGTCACCGAATCCTCGAGATCGAGAATCAACCCGTCGGCGCCGTAGAGACCGGCCGAGAGCATGAGCTTGGGACGATTACCGGGCAGGTAGAGCCGGCTGCGGCGCAGGCGGTCTCGGACGGCCGGAGCGTCGGCTCCGGGTTGAGCATCGGGAAGCACCGCCGGGCCCTCGGCGCCGGCCCGGCGGAGACAGGTCTCGGCCCGCGCCATGACCACCCACTCCAGGGCGCCGCGGTCGACAACCCGCAGTTCCCCGGTGGTGACACCGAGCCCGTCCGCGACCCGCCGAACCGCGGCCGTGATCGACTCGCCGTAGAGATAGTCGACCTTGGAGGAGGCGTCGAGCTTCAGGGCCCCTTCACCGGGCTCGAAGGCGACGTGGCAGTCGGAGCGGACATCGTCACCGAGGGGTCCGGCGGAAGCCGGGCGGAGGTCAGGCATGGCAGTCCCCCGATTCTCTCTGTCCCCAGATGCCGCGCCCGCCCTTCGGACGCGGACTCGGACGCGGACTCGGGCGCGGGTCACTCATCACAGCTTGGCGATGATCGCGTCGGTCATCTGGGTCGTCGTTGCCGCACCATCGGCGATGGCCTGCGAACCGCCGCGAACCTTGAGCATGTCGTAGCATCGAACCGACCCGTCGGCGACCACCGCGGCGACCGCGTCGCGGACCCTGCCGGAGATCCCGGTTTCACCGAGCCAATCGAGCATCATGACCGCAGACAGGACCATGGCGATGGGGTTGACGATGGACGGGTTGAGATCGGCGTACTTGGGCGCCGAACCGTGCGTCGGTTCGAAGACGCCGACCTCGGCGCCGATATTCGCCGACGCGGCAAAGCCGAGCCCGCCGACGAGACCGGCAAAGCCATCCGAGATGATGTCGCCGAACATGTTGCCGGCGACGATGATGCCGTAGTCCTCGGGGTTCTTGGTCAGCCACATCATCTGGGCGTCGATGTTGGTGTCCCAGAGAGCGATGTCGGGGTAGCGCTGCTGCGCCCTGCGGCCCTCGTCCAGCATCATTCCCGAGGTCTCTCGGATGACATTGGGTTTCTCGCAGATGGTGACCGACGAGTAGCCGTACTTGGCGGCATAGGCGAAGGCCTGCTCGCAGATCCGGCGGCACTTGGCGCGGCTGAAGATCCGCGTCGACACCGCCAGATCCTCGCGCGGAACATCGCGGAAGTTGGCGAACCTCGGATGGGTGTTGAGTGCCTGCCAGACCTGGTCCGGGGGGTTGGTCCACTCGACCCCCGCGTACAGACCCTCGGTGTTCTGGCGGAAGATCACCGCGTTGACCCGGGGCTCCTCGACCCCGCCGTCGGCGCCGCGGCGGATGAAGTTCAACGGATTTCCGGGGAAGGTGATGCAGGGGCGGATCGAGACGTCGAGGTCGAAGCGCTGGCGCAGACCGACGATTGGCGAGTAGTAGACGTGACCCTTGTCCCGGAGTTCGGGGGCAAGCTCGCGCGCCGCGGCGTCCTTCGGTTTGGAGGTGATGGCGCCGAAGAGCGCGACCTTGTGCTCGGCGATGAGATCGATGGTCCGCTGGGGCAGCGGGTTGCCTTCCTTCTTCCACAACTCCCAGCCGATGTCGGCCGGGATCCAGTTCGCCTCGAACCCCGCCGCCTCGAGTACCCGGAGGGCTTCCGGCAGCACCACCTGGCCGATTCCGTCTCCCGGCATCACCACTACATCGCGTCGAGCCATATCATCAACCTCCCGTCATTCTCGGCTGGTCGCTGCACACAATATCCAACCGGCCACCGAATTCCAAGAGCCTCTTTGCAATCGACCCTGCTTCGCTGGTCGGCGGCGTTTGCAGACCTGCCCCTGGGTTGTGCGCCCGGACGGCCGAATTGTTAGGGATCCACCAGCAGCGGGTTGGTCGAGAGATATTCGGCGTCGACCGCCCCGATGACCACCGAACCCTCCATGTACTGGGCCAACGGCAATCCCAGCAGGTAGCACGCGGTGGGAACCACATCCGGGAGTGGAATATCCTGGACCTGTCTGCCGCTGACCACCCCTCGGCCCAGCACCATCATCACCCCGTCCCAACACCGGTCACCCGAGGTGCGCCAGTCGTCACCGATGCCGATGAGCCGCCGCAGGCGCTCGTACGAACTCGGCGGCGACAGACCATAGGGAGAGACCAGCACGATGAGGGCGTCGGGCGGGGCCGCCACCAGTAACCGACCGAGCTGATTGTCGAGCAGCTCCATCAGCAACTCGACCACCTCGCGTTCGCCGGTGTGGCGCGGTTTGAGGGGTTCGAGCAAGCGCCGCGTCTCGGCCAGGGCGCCGAGGTGGACCCAGAGACTCGAGGCGCCCGAGGCGAGCGCCCGCACCGCCCGGTCCATTCGCGCCTGATCGCGGTTGATGGCCGACCACACGTCCCGGCTTTCGGCGGGAAACTCATCGAGGGCGGTCTCGAGCGCCGCGTTGAGTCCGTTATCCAGGCCGATGGGCCGCGGGCCGAAATCGACATCGCCGACGCCGGACCTGGGCTCCCAGAAACCCGGCCATCCGATGACTTCGGTTGCGACGCCGGAGATCCGCATCCGCTCCCACATGGCGGGCACGCTCGCGGGCGGGGGCGTGACCCGCCGAGCCAGGTACCAGGGCAGGATCAGCCGCGACCCCTGCGGCGTCCACGGCATCAGCCTCAGAGTCCCCTCCAGCCACGGCAGATCCCAGCCCCAATGAGCCTTGACGCCGTGGGCGCCGGGAAACGTGCCGGTGGCGATGGATGTCCAATACGACTGCCTCAGAAACGGCTCGTAGGGACGGGTCGTGCCCCAGCAACCCTGGTTCATGAGGCGCCCGAGGGCGGGCGTTCGGCCGCCGCCGGAGTGGGTGAGAAGGACCGGTACGTCGAGGCCCTCCACTCCGATCATGAGCAGCGGCCGGGTCGGGGCGCCGATGGGTTCGGCAACCAGGGCCAGAGGTTGAGCCGACGTCGTCGGGATGACCGCCAACCGGCCGGCGGGGAGGAGAATCATCATCACCGCGAAGGCGGTCTTCCACGCCGTCCCCGCCTTGGTGCGGCGGATTGCCGATCCGACAACCAGGGCGAGGACCGCGCCGAGGAACCAGGCCACCGCATCTTGCAGAACCACCCGGCGCGCCGTGTCCGACAGCAGGTGGAGGTGGAGGTCGGCATTCACCCACCCGAGGACCCCGGCGGTCAGGTAGACGCACGCCAGGAGCGTCGGCGCGGGCCAGGAGCTGGTGTCCGGACGCAATCGTCGAAGCAGGATCTGAACCAGTACGACTGGGACGCCGGCGATGAGCGCGCCCCAGCTCGCCCACAGCACCGCCCCGACGGCGATCGCCCACAGGGGCTGGGCCACCTCCGGGTTGAGCCGCATCACAAGGGCCTCGGCGAGGACACCGGCGGTGGCGCCGGTGACGAGGCCGTGGATCCAGAATCGATCGTGGTTCACTGAATGCATGGTACCGCGAACAGGTGATTCGGTCAGCGAACTCGGTGCCGGCCGACATCGTTGAAGGCCATGGTCGGTTTGGGAGAGACCGGATTCGCCGTTGGCGGATTGCCGACGCCTCCGCGAAAGGGGTCGACTGCCGTTGGCGCTTGCTTGCGTCTCGTTGCGATGGACGATCCTCGCGATCTCTGCGGTTCAACCCTGCGATGGTGCGCTGTACCCTGGGACCTGTGTAGACTCCCCACCGACGACCGCGACTCGGAGGAATCGATGGACCACACCCGCGACAAGCTCTGCGTGGCGCTCGACGGCAGCGATCGGGTTTGGATCGTCTCGACCGCACGCACGCTCGCCCCCCACGTCGGCTGGCTCAAACTCGGGCTCGAGGCGTTCACCGCCTTTGGTCCCGAGCTGGTGCGGGAGGTGGCCGGCCTCGGGCCCCGGGTCTTCTTCGACATCAAGCTGCACGATATCCCCAACACCGTTCGCCGAGCGGCTGCGAACTGCGCCGCCACCGGCGCCGCCATGTTCAACGTTCACGCCTCGGGCGGCCGGGCCATGCTCGACGCCGCCCGTGCGGGCGCGGCCGAAGGTTCACCCTCGAACCCGCCCATGGTGCTCGCGGTGACCGTGCTGACGAGTCTCGACCGGGAGGCGCTTGCCGAACTCGGTTTGGGCCGGACGCCCGACGAGTTGGTGCTGCGCTGGGCGCTTCTCGCCCGCGAGGCCGGTCTGGACGGGGTGGTCGCGTCGGCGCACGAGGCGCCGGCCGTGCGGCGCGAGTGCGGGCCCGATTTTCTCATCGTGACACCGGGGATCCGGCCGAACTGGAGCTCTCGCGGCGATCAGCGGCGGGTGATGACCCCTGCCGATGCGGTCAAAGCGGGCGCCGACATCCTGGTCGTCGGGAGACCCATCACCGGCGCCGAGGCTCCAGAGGAGGCGGCAGCCCGAATTCTCGACGAGATCGGTTGAGTTCTTTCCGCCTCGGCCGGGGGAGTCAGCCTAGAATACCGGTCGCTCCAGCCGAATCTCCTGCGGCCGAACCCAGACATAACCCGGCAGGCGAACGACCTGGTCAAAATGGACATAGATCTTGACTCGCTTGTCGTTCCGCTCGACCTCGACGTTTTTCTCCGGAAGATCGAAATCGAGGTCTTTGGCCTTGTCGAGAATCTCTCGCTTGATCCTCTCGTTCGTGTACTCGCGTCGGTTGGAGCGATCGGCGAGCTCGGCAACCCGCTTTTCGAAATCACCGAGCTTGAGCTGAGCGGGTATCGCGCTCATGGCGAAGATCGCAATCAGCACCAGAACCACAAAACCGAGCAGACAGCCGACGGGTACATCCCCACGTTGGTTCTTCCAGACTGTCATCGTTCCTCCATTGCCGAGTACGGGCCCATGATACCACCCGTCGGACCGGTCCTCTCGGCCGTTGTCATCGTTGGAATCGCCGCGCCGGAGCGGTTTTTCACCTGATCAGGCGGAACTGGCGATTCCATCGGGTCTTGGTGAAGAAATGGACGAAGACATCGGTCAGCTGGGTCAATCGGTGGCCGATGCTGCGCCACTCTCCGTCCGACGGCTGGGCGTCGAAGGACCAGTAGATCAAGAGCGCCCGCCCTTTGATGTTCTCCAGGGGAACCGGTCCCCAGAAACGCGAGTCAGAGGAGTTGTCGCGGTTGTCCCCCATACAGAAGACGGTACCGGGCGGGACCAGATACGGGCCGAAGTTGTCCCTCGGGCGCATGCTGGGACGCACCGACGGCTGGTTCGGAATGACGGAGCTCGCCTTGTGGACCACATAGGGTTCTTCCTGCTCCACCCCGTTGATCAACAGCGTCTTGTCGCGGACCTCCACGGTATCGCCCGCGATGGCGACGCACCGTTTGATGAAGTCGCGGCGCGGATCGACCGGGTACTTGAAAACGACAACGTCACCGCGCTTGGGGCTCCGGTACGGCAGCATCTTGTGCAAAGGGGTGTCGAAGTTCTCGGAGAAGATGAACTTGTTGACGACCAGGTGATCGCCGACGAGCAGTCCGTCTTCCATCGATCGCGATGGGATCTTGAAATTCTCGAACACGAAGGTGCGAACGAAAAGTGCCAGGATAAAGGCCACCAGGATGGCCTCGTAATACTCTCGATAAACCGATTTGCTCATCATTCTCCTCGAGCGCCCATCCTACCGAACCCCATCGACCGGCGAAAGCTCCCGCATCCCCGGAGGCTGCCAGGCCCGCCGCGCTCGGGCGTCGAGGCGGCGCGGATCGGCGGTCGATCCGCCGGCGTGCGCGAGCTGACCGGAACGGCCGATCATAGCAGCGTTGTCGGTCGTCAGCCCGACGGGCGGGAGCAGAACCTCGACCCCGAGACCGTCGCCCAGCGTCTGCAGGCGGCTGCGCAGGAGGGTGTTGGCGGCGACACCGCCGGACGCGGTGATGATCCGCGGCCGGTACTCATCGACCAACGCGACCGCCGGCGCCAGGAGCTGGTCCACCACCGCGAGCTCGAATGACGCCAGCAGATCACAGACCTCCCGGGGCGGTTCATCGGCGCCGGTCCGACCGAGGTCATGGTCGCGAATGAACCGGATCGCCGCAGACTTCAGGCCGGAGAACGAAAAGTCGAACGGGGCCCCCTGGATCCGCGGCCGGGGAAGGCTCACGGCGGAGGCGTCGCCGCGGCGCGCCAACCGATCCACCACGGGCCCGCCCGGGTAGGGCAGACCGAGCGCCTGAGCCACCTTGTCGAAGCTCTCGCCGGCGGCGTCGTCGCGGGTCCGGCCCAGTCGCTGCGCCTCGCCATCGAGGAGGAGGTACCAGCTCGAGTGCCCCCCGGATGCGACGAGGGCCAGCACCCGGTCCGGCATGGGCCGCGCCGGAGCGCCGCCGAGATCGAGGAACGGTGAGACGAGATGGCCGTGGAGGTGATCGACCGCCACCAGGGGCAGGCGTCCGGCCCAGGCGTACGCGCAGGCGAAGCGGACACCGACCAGGAGCGCGCCCACGAGCCCGGGACCCGCCGTGACCGCCACCAGGTCGACATCGGACCGGGCCGCAGCGCTCGCTCGCCGGACCAGAAGCGGGAGCGCCTTGAGGTGTTCACGCGACGCGAGCTCGGGCACGACACCGCCGTAGGGCGCGTGGGTCATGATCTGACTCGCGAGTTCGTTGGCTTCGACCCGCCCTTCGCCATCGAGCACGGCCACGGCCGTCTCGTCGCACGAGGTCTCGATGGCGAGGGTCCGCAGGAGGGAGGGAGCGTCAGTCATGAGGGATCAGTATGGCAGAAACAAAGGGGAGGCTGTCGCCTCCCCGTTGTCACGGAAGCCTGGAAGGAGCTTCGTTTCTATCGCAGATTGGCCCGCACCGGAACGGTCACGGTGGGAAAGTCTTTGTCGGTGGTCGCCAGCGTCAAGGTCGCGTCGCGGGTCCCGGGGTCGGCATCCGCCTTGACGGTCACGGTCACCTGGTAGCGGCGGCCCTCTTCGATGGTCGTCACCTGGGCGGCGAAGGCCGGATCATCGACCGTCGCTCCGGTGACCTCGATCTGGGAGCCGTCGGTCCGGTTGTTGACCACGATGAGGTTGCGGCCCGGGC
>JAHECW010000054.1:11497-28882 GCA_024641545.1 Acidobacteriota bacterium | reverse complement strand
TGAACCGCTACGGTCCGGGGCAACCGGCCGACTCGCTGGGGCCCACCCAGTGTCTGAGCGGGTTCGAGGACGGTCCGAAAACCCGGCTGCGGATCACCAACAACGTCTGCAAGGGTGACCACTGGCACGGCATCACCTGGTACGACACCAACAACTCGGTGATCGTCAACAACACTGCGGTGGGTGGTTCCGACTACTCGGGACTGCCGCCCGGGTCGAGCGGTTGGCCCGACTACTCCTGGATCAGCATCGTAGGCACCGGCAACACCATCCGCAACAACATCACCACCCGCAACCTCTCCGGCGGCGAGAACAACATCGAGGTCCAGATCGGGGAAGAGAACCTCTACTTCGCCGACTGGCTCGACCTCGATTTCAGGCACGCCCCCGGCTCGCCCGCCATCGACGCCGGTAATCCCGACGGCGCCACCACGCACGATATCGAAGGCACCGCACGCGACGCGCAACCGGATGTGGGGGCCTATGAATACGTCGCGCCGTAGTCGGCGGGCGCATGCGAAAATCACCACCGCGGGAACAATTAATGGCGTGAGGTCCAGCAGCGTCTCGAGTCCTCGGATCGATTTCGCCGGCGCCTCGCCGCGCGAATTGAGACACGTCCTGCAGCACAAGAGAAAATGTTAATCTCGGACGGCTGCGAACCGCAATCGAACAACGGCGGACACTTCCCACCGGAGACACAAATGCTTCGACTCGTCATCCAATCGGTCGCGCTCGGCCTCGTGACGATCCTCGCGCTCGGTTGCGCTCAACCCGCGGTTCCGCCGGCGGCGCCCGATCCCGCCGACGACCTTCAGGCGCTCATCGAAAAAGTGGTCGCCGACGACGCCGCGGTGCACGGCGCCGCGCTCGCGGTCTTCTCGCCGTCGCTGGGCCTTGCCTGGGAGGGCGCTGCGGGCTGGGCTGATCCCGAGAACGGAACCGAAATGACACCGGCCCACCCGGTTCGCATCGCCAGCAACACCAAGACCTACGTCGCAGCTGCGATCCTCAGGCTTGTCGAGGACGGCCGGCTCGATCTCGATGACCCGATTGCCGAGCACCTCCCCGTCGACGTCGTCGAACTGCTCGATGGCGACGGCTACGACACCGGGGCCATGACGATCCGCCACCTCCTGACCCACACCAGCGGTCTTTTCGACCACAGCGAGACCGACGCCTACACCGAAGCCATCGTCGCCGATCCGCAGCACCGGTGGACTCCCATGGAGCAGATCACCCTGGCCGTCGAAACCGGAGACCCCCACGCCCCTCCCGGAGTCATCTACACCTACTGCGACACCGGGTACGTGCTGCTCGGGCTGATTCTCGAGGAAGCCTCCGGTCGACCGCTGGCTGCCGCGGTGCGGGAGCTCATCGACTACAAAGCGCTCGGGCTCGATTCCACCTGGTGGGAGGTCCTGGAACCGCAACCCGAGGGGACGTCGGATCGGGCGCATCAGTATTACGGCGACCTCGACACCACCGATTTCTACCCCGCGTTCGATCTCTACGGGGGCGGCGGGATCGCCGCAACCGTGGGCGACCTCGCGCGGTTCTTCGGCGGCCTCTTCCGCGGCCGGGTCTTTGCCGAGCCCGAAACTCTCCAGACCATGCTCTCGACCTTCGAGGGCCTCCAGCCGCTTCCGGACGCCGGTGAACGGGCGCTGCCGCCCGGCGCCTACCGGATGGGCGTGTGGGTCCTCGAGACCGATGGACACACCACCTACCACCACACCGGTTTCTGGGGCACCATGGCGGTCCACGTGCCCGATCTCGATCTCACCATCGCCGCCACCGTCAATCAGAACCAGTCCAAGCGCGTCTTCAACCAGATGCTCATCGACACCATCAGGGTCGTGGAGAAGAACTCTCGACCTTGAATTCTCTCAGCCCGCTTTCCCATCCGGTCTCGGCGTGACCAGGAACTTCGCGTTGACCGTCACGTAGACCAGGAACGCCACCGCCCAGCAGGTTGCCGACACGATCAGCATCGTCGCGGTCAGATCGGCTCGGTACCACGGGCCGAAGACCCGGATGACGGCGCCGGCGGTGACGGCGGCAAACCCGACGACCATGAGCGGCGAGACCTCGAGGGCGCGGCCGGTGTGGCCGAGGGTCACCCGGGCCATCATCCCGATGGTGAGGGTGCCGATGGCGCCGGCGGTGAGGGCGTGGGTGGCCGCGCTCGACGGCACCATCATCCCCCACGCGGACGCCGCCTTGAGGAAGAAACCGATCCAGATCCAGGCATGACCCAGGTGCAGCACCCAGAGGATCGGTCGTGCCAGGGTCCGGTGGGCGCCCCAGGCCACCGATCGGGCGAGAACGAGGATTCCCGCGGCAGCCGCTGCGACCGCCATCACCGGCGAAGACGGCGCCGCAACCTCGACCGCCGCCACCAGAAGCGCCGCCACGATTGCGGCGATGTTGAGCGCCGGGATCGGCTTCACATCCTCAGTCAGCAACGCGTTTCGTGTGAAGAGCGGCACGATTCGTCCGGTGATGATGATCAGAACGACCACGATGAGATCCACCGCGACGAGATCGCTGCGAAGATACGACTGCGGCAGGAGCCCCGAAGCGCGAAGATGGTGGTGGACGTCGCAGACCCAGAGCAACGGCAGCATGCCGAGCAGCAGGTAGTTGCGTTTGCTGCGGGAGAGGATGATCGGGATCGCCAACACCACGGCCAGCACCGGAAGGAAGCTGAGCTCGGCCATCCCGGCGATGGCCGCGGTGACGCCGCCCAGCCCGACCAGCCGTCCGACCGTCCAGAGCCCGACGAGAACCGCCAGCAGGGCGCCCTTCGCCGTTGTCCTACCGGTCCAGTTCTCGACCGCGGTGAGAAGGAAACCGGCGAGGATGGCGCCGGTGAAGCCGAAGATCATCTCGTGGCTGTGCCAGCCGATGCCTTCAAGCCCGGGCTCGCCGGTCAATTCGGCATCGTAGTTCGTGGCCCACCACGGGATCAGACCCGCGCCGAGGAGGCTACCGAGGAGAAAGAACGGACGAAAGCCCTTTTGCAGGAAGACGTGATTCATGGGTGGATTCTATTTCTGAGAGCCGATCTCGATCCTTGACGCGGATCAACAAAAAAACCCCTCTGCGAGAGAGGGGTTTTGAACGCGTGCTCGCTGTCTTACCAGCGGTCGCCGTCCCCACCATAGCCACCGCCGCCGCCGTAGCCGCCACGGCCACCGCCGCCGCCGCCGCCGCCGCGACGACCACCGCCGCGACCACCACCGCCGCCGCCGCGGTTACGGTCCCGCTCCTGCGCGACGTCGACGCGGATGGTGCGTCCGTCGAGCTCGGTGTTGTTGAGGGCCGCAACCGCCTTGTCGGCGCCCTCATCGTCCTCGAAGGTGACAAAGCCGAAACCGCGGGAGCGGCCCGTTTCGCGATCGGTGATCACAACCGCTTCGGTCACTTGGCCAAACGGTGCGAAGGCCTCGTGCAGGCCGCGATCGTCAGTGTTCCAGCTCAGGCTTCCAACAAACAGTTTCTTCGACATTCTCTCTCACTCTCGCATGCTCCGGAATCGCAGCCCGGCCGGCGCGATCCCGTCGGGTGTCCGTGACGGGCGGCCTGCCCGTCGGGAGGCGGACCGGCACCGCCGGTCCCGGGTCGATCACAACGAACTATCGCGCATGTTTCCGGGTTCGTCAATCATCCCCGTCTTTCGTCGAGGAACCGATTCGGCCTCGACACCCTCGCGAGGCGGCAAAATCTCTCACCACCCGGCGTTGGACCGAAGTACCATGGATCCGCCATGCTCGATATCAGCATTGTCATTGCCTGCCTGTTGATCGCGCTGTTGCTTCGACTCGAACCGCTGCGGAGGCTGCGGCCGTTGACCACTCCTCTGCTGATGGTCTCGGCGGCAGCTCTCGCCCATTTCGTCGCGGACGCGCTCGATCTCGACCCCGCCGTCCACCGCATCACCGAGGTCGCATTGGTGCTCGCGGTCGGTTTTCTGCTCGCCCGCGGTTTGCTGATGCTGGTCTTTGACTGGATTCTCGTTCTCCGGATGGGGATCGTCCCGCCGCGTTTGATGCGCGAGGTGGTGACCCTGGGGGTGTACCTGACCCTCGCCGCGATTCTGCTGCGCAGCCTCGGAATCGAGGTGACCGGACTGGTCGCGACCTCCGCCGTCATCACCGTGGTGGTGGGTCTCGCGCTGCAACAGACTCTGGGCAACCTCCTGGCGGGTCTGGCTCTGGCGTGGGAACAGCGGTTGTCGATCGGGACCTGGGTCGAGTTCGACGGCCGTGTCGGGGTGATCGAACAGACCGGCTGGCGTTCGCTGCTGATTCGAACCCGGCTCGACAAACGTCTGCTGGTCCCCAATTCCGATGTCGGCGCGTCCCGGATCACCATCCTCGGCTCGGGCGGAAATCCGGCGGCAGTCGCCATCCGCCTCGGTGTCGCCTACGGCGTTCCCCCGGACGCCGCCAAGGAGGTCCTCACCGCCGTGGCAAAAGGCATCCCGGGGGTGCTCGCCGAACCGCGACCGAGAATTCTCACCGTGGAGTGGGCCGACAGCGCCATTGTCTACGAGTGCCGCCTCTGGACCAGAACACCGTGGGCCAGGGACGACCTGACCGATCTCTTTCTCACCCGCGCGCATCAGGCTCTCGACCGTGCCGGAATGGAGATTCCGTTTCCGCAGCGCACCCTTCACCGAGCGCCCCGCCGCCCACCGGCCAACACCGCAGACCACCGTTTGCGAGCCATCGAACGATCTTCGCTCTTCGGGGACATTCCCATTGAAAAGCTCGCGGCGATGGCGGAATCCTCCCGCATTCTCCGGTTTGCACCGGGCGAGGCCGTGGTCAGCGTCGGCGAGAAATCCACCGCCCTCTTCCTGGTCACGACCGGCGAAGCGGCCGTCGAGGTGAACCAGCGGGAAGTCGCGCGCATGCGACCCGGCGATGTCTTCGGCGAGATCGCATTCCTCACCGGGAGTATTCGGACGGCCACCGTGCGCGCAACCGATTCGGCGCTCGAGGTCGTCGAACTCGACGAGGGAAGTCTGCGCAGCCTGCTCGAGGATCAGAAGGAACTCGCCGAGGATCTTGCCGAAAAGATGGCCGCCCACCGCCGCCACGGTGAATCGTTGCTCGACGAAAGCGGCGCGCTGGTGAGTCCGGCCGGGTTGGTGGCTCAGTTCAAACGCCAGCTGCTCCGCTTTGTCGGCCGGTGAGGCGCCGGCCGCAATATCGACGCTCCGCCGGCGGCGACCACGACCGTGATGGCGACAAACCGGCGTGAAGGATCCTGCGCTTGGCTTGGTGCGGGTCCGGAATGCGGACAGTGGTATCGTTCCGAAGGACGTTTTCGCTCTCGATCCCAAAGGTGGCCGGTCATGAAATCACACATATCCCTCGCGGCTTCGGTTGTCCTTTCGATGGTCGTCCTGCACACCGGGTCGCCCTCGCCCGCCGCGGCCCAGAACCTGCTCGTCAACGGAACATTCGATGCCGATGCTGCGGGCTGGGCGACGCCCAACGAGTTCGTGACCTTTTTCCACCGTTCCGACACCGGGAACGACCTGGTCGGCGGATCGGGTCCGGGATGCATGGAAGTTCAATTCCGGATGTGGAACGGGACATCGAGCGGCGCCCAGCAGGAAATCGACGTCGTCGAAGGGGCGACCTACGAGTTCAGCGGCGTCTACTTCAGTCCATCCGGCGACAACGTGACGCAGGGCGTCAGAGTCTATGCCCGCTGGTTGGATGAAACCGGGCAGACCGTTTCCTTCGACCAGATCACCGACTTCCCGCCCCTTGTCGAGGATCGATGGACGCCGCTCTCCGGCACCGTGACCGTCCCTGAGGGGATTCATGCGGCCCACATCCAGGTCGCCGTCCAGAACCCGGCGGCCGCCGCGGAGACCCGTCCGGGGATCGCCTATTTCGACGATTTGTGGTTCGCTCCGGTCGGGCTGTCGTCAGCGGTCCAACAGCTCTTCGTCCCCGCCGCAGCATCGACACCCGGCAACGGCGGCACCTTCTGGACAACCTCGGCCTGGGTCTCCAACCTGAGCTCGTCAGCGGTCGTGGTCCGCGCCGCCGCCCTCCTCCAGGGGCAGGGCAATGCCGGCGCCGTCGAAAGCCCCATCGAGATCGGGATTGTCGAGGCCGGGGGGTTTCTCAGAATCGACGATGTCTACCACCGGATCGGCGCCGACAGCGCCGCCGGAGGACTCTTCCTCGAGATGACGGCGGAGGGTGAACTCCCCTACACCCGACTGGTTTCGGTGGCGACCTACACCTCGACGCCGAACCCGACCGGCGGCGGCGCCTACGGTCAGGGGATCCCGGCGACCGGGCCGGGCGCCGACGCCGAGGCCCATTGCGCCGGCATCAAGGACCACGGCGGCCACCGGACCAACATCGGAGTGCTCAACACCTCCGACTCCGCGATCGAGGTCGAGATCGAGATCGTCGATGCCGCCGGAGACAAGGTCGGTTCCGGGTCCTGGCTGCTGGCTCCCTTCGAGCAGCGCCAGCAGCGGGTCACCACCCTCGGGGCCGCGGGCCTCGACGGCGGCACTGCGACCATCCGGCTCCGGTCGTCAGCGGGTTCGTTCCTCGCCTACTCGTCGGTGGTCGACAACCAAACCGGCGACGCGGTCTTTATCGCCGGCAACTGAGGGAGCTGCTCAGCGACGAACCCGGATCGCGGGCCTCAGTCCCCCTGCCGGAGGACCGCCAACGGCCTGACCGCCAGCGCCCGCGTGCTCGCAGCGAGCCCCGCCACGACGCTCAGCACGACCGTCGCGACAATCGCTGACACGAGCGCGACGGGCTGCCAGGCCCAGGCGATCTGGAAGCCGAAGCGAACGACCGCCCACGCCATGACCACCGCCCCGACGGCGCCGAGGACGCCGGCCACCAGACCGACGAGGGCGTATTCCAACGCGAAGACGGCGACCACCTGGGCACGAGTCATGCCCAGGGTCTTGAAGAGGGCCACCTGCCGGCCGCGCCGGATGGCGCCCGCGCTCACCGCCCCGGCGAGGATGGCGATCCCGGCAAGGACCGTGAACGCGCCGAGAAAACGAATCCCGTCGCCGAGCTGCTCGAGGATCCCGACCACCTTCTCGAGGACCTCTCGTATCCTCAGCACGGTGACGTTCGGGAAGCCTGCGGCAAGCCTGTTCTGCAGCGGCAGTTCCTCCGCCGCGTCCAAACGGGCGGTCGCGATGCGGAAGCGCGGCGCCCGATCGAGGACGCCCGGCTCCACAACCAGAAAGAAGTTGATCGAGAAGCTCTCCCACTCCACGGTCCGGATGCTGCTGACCAGCAGCTCCACCGGCACCCCCTGGATATCGAAGACGACGCTGTCGCCGACACCGACGCCGAGATCGCGAGCGAAACCAGCTTCGATGGAAACCTCGGCGCGATCCGGTTCGGCCCACAGGGCGCCGTCGATGATGACATTGTCCTTCGGCAGCGTCGCCATCGAGGTCAGGCGCTGCTCCCGGGTGAGCACCCACCGGCGATCGCTCGAATCGTCGGTCTCGACCACCGCGAGGTCGGCGACCGGGACCCCGTTGATGGAGGCCAGACGCCCCATCACCACTTCCACCGACGCGATGCTCTCGGCGCCCGCAGCGGCGAGGCTCTCCTCGACACCGGCCCACTGGTCCGGCTGGATATCGACCAGGAAGACCGTCGGCGCCTGATCCGGCAGATCGGCCTTGAGCTGCGCCGACAACCGATCCTGGATGAGCCACATCCCGACCACGGTGAGGACGCCGAGACCGAGGGCGACGATGGCGCCGAGGGTCCCCGATCCGGGCCGGGCGAGGGCGGCGAGCCCGTGTCGCAGCGTGACCGAGCCGTGATCGCGCGGGGCCCTGCCGGTCATCCGGACGACGAGATAGGCCGAGCCCGCGAGGACCGCGGTGGCGACGACGAGTCCGGCCGCGAACTGCAGCCCCCGGAGCAGGGAGCCCGATTGGACCGCTGCGGTGGCGGCGATGCCCGCCAACAGGACCGAAGACAACAACCCTCCCACGACCCGGCTGACGGGGAGCGGATCGGCGTCGCGGCGGAGCACCCTGATCGGCGGCACCCGCATGGCGTCGACCAGCGGTCTGAGACCGAAGAGCAGTGCGACGCCGAGGCCCAGGGCGACCCCACGCGCCATGGCGACGGGCTGCCAACCCACCACCACCTCGACCGGGAGCAGACCCGAGACCATGGTCGGCACGGCGCGCGCGACCAGGGTTCCCGCCACCGCGCCGACACAGCTGCCGACCAGCGCGAGCAGCGCGGTCTGGCCGAGATAGAGGGCGAAGACCTCGCGCGGGCGCACTCCGAGAGCGCGCAGGACGGCAATCGCGTCCAGGCGCCCCGCCAGCCACGCCCGAACCGCCTGGGCGACCCCGATGCCGCCGATGAGCAGCGAGAGCAACGCCACCAGCCCGAGGAAGCGCTCGACCCGGGAAAGACCCGACCGCAGCGTCGGCTGCGCCTCGGAAGCGGTCTCGATTTCGACGAACTCGGGTTCGGCGATGGCGCCTCTGACGATCGCCGCCGCAGCGGCGAGCTCGTCCTGAGGGGTTCCGTCGGGCAACCGAACCAGCACCTTGTACCTGACCCGGCTGCCGAGACCCGCCAACCCGGTTCGATCGAGGGCCTCCAGGGAGAGCAGCACCCGCGGCCCGAACGAAAACGACGCCGCCATGCGATCGGGCTCCGCGGAGACGGTGCCCGCGATGGTGAAACGCTCGCCGCCGATTCCGAGCTCGTCTCCGACAGCTGCTCCGAGCCTGATCAGGAGCTCCGGGGCGACCACGACGTGGCGCTCGTCGAGGAGCTCTGCGAGCGGCCGCGCAGGATGCGTCACGAGATCGCCGAAGAAGGGATAACCCTCCCCAACCGCCTTGAGCTCACTCAAAACCGAAGCGCCGGGCACGCCATCGCCGCCGTCCCCCGGCGACCCTGCGACGACGCTCGCCAGTTCGCACACCTCGACGCGCCGGGCGCCGGCGAGTCCGTCGATGGCGGTGAGAATCTCATCCGCGATGGGCCGCCGGCTCTCGACCGCCAGATCCGCGGCGAGGAGCTGCCGCGCCTGAGCCCTGATGGTGCCGTCCAGCGCGCTCGACAACCCGGCGACCGCCACCACTGCGGCAACTCCGACTGCCAGGCAGGCGGCAAAAAAGACGATCCGTCCGGTTGATCCCCGAAATTCCCGCGCGGCTACGGCCAGCCACCTCATTCAGTTGGTCTCTTCGTGCTCGATGCGGCCGTCGCGAAGGTGGATTCGGCGATCGGCGAGGGCCGCCACCGCAGGATCGTGGGTGACGAGCACCAACGTGGCTCCTTCGCTCGCCCGCATCCCGGCGAGGAGGTCGAGAACCACCCTGCCGGTGGCGCCGTCGAGGTTGCCCGTCGGTTCGTCGGCGAGCAGCAGCGCCGGTTTCGGGGCGAAGGCCCGGGCGAGGGCAACCCGCTGCTGTTCGCCGCCCGAGAGCTGCGTCGGGTAGTGGTGGCCGCGTTCGGCCAACCCCACCGATTCGAGCAGTTCGTCGGCGCGTGTTCGCGCGTCGGACCTCCCGAGGAGTTCCATCGGGAGCATCACGTTCTCCCGTGCGGTGAAGTTTCCCAGCAGCTGAAAAGACTGAAATACGAAACCGATGGTGTGGCGCCGCATCAAGGCGAGTCGATCTTCGGAGAGACCGTCGATGCGCTCTCCCCTGATCGAGATCGAGCCGGTGCTCGGCCGGTCGAGCCCGGCCATGAGCGCGAGCAACGTCGACTTGCCGCTTCCCGACGGACCGAGCACGGCGACAAACTCGCCCTCGGCGATCACGAGGTCGACGGCATCGAGAATCGTCAGCATCTTTCCGCCCGAGGGCAGTTGACGACCGACGCCGCAGAGCGAGAGCAGTTGTTTTTGAGCCATCATTGGAGCCACTCCGTTCCTACCCGTCACAACGCTACAATCGTCGCCATGGTACACATCATTTCATCCCGGCAGACAGCGGCGATGACGGCCACACTAGCAGTACTGATCATCGCCTGCGGCGCGCCCCCACCTCCCGCTCCGCGACCCGCTGCCCCGACGGCCGCACCGGTTATCGAAGCGGCCTCCGAATTCCGCATCGTCGTTCTCGGCGACAGCCTGGCCGCGGGTCTCGGGCTCGCCGAAGCCGAGGCCTTCCCCGCGGTCGCGGAATCCCTCCTCCGAGCCGAAGGGCTCGATGTCACGGTCGTCAACGCCGGGGTCAGCGGCGACACCACGGCGGGTGGTCTCTCCCGGATCGACTGGGTCCTCCAGCAACCGGCCGAGATCCTCGTCGTCGAGCTCGGCGGCAACGACGCCCTTCGCGGCCAACCGCTCCCGAACACCGAGAACAACCTCCGCCAAATCGTCCGAAGGGGGCGCGCGGCGGGCGCCGAGGTCGTCCTCCTCGGAATGGATGTCCCGACCAACTATGGGCCCGACTACACATCGGCGTTTGCCGGCCTTTATCCGCGGGTCGCGGAAGAGGAAGGGGCGCTTCTGGTCCCCGGTTTCGTCCGCGAACTCGGCGCCGATCCGAGCCTCCTTCAGCCCGACGGCCTCCACCCGACGGCCGAGGGGCAGCGGCGGCTCGCGGAGCGGCTGCTACCGACGCTGACCGGGGTTGTGGAGGGGATCGAGTAACGAGGAGCCGATACCGGACACAGGATCGGGAGCGGGTTCGATTGTGGGACCGGCGCTCCCGCCGGCCCGGGCCCTCGCCCCTCAACCGCTGACGACCGCGCGCAGCGCCCGAGTCTCGACGAGCAACCCCCGAGCCGCCGCCAGGAGATCCGACGAATCGAAATCGGTCGCCGCCGCCGGCGGTTCGTCCGGGTCGCCGAGCCCCGAATCGCGGAGCCCGCGCATGCGCGAGAGGACCAGATCGCGGATCTCCTCGGCGTTGTCGACTCCGCGGAAGTACCCGAGGTGCATGTTGTCGGACTCGGAGTGCCCCTTCTTCGACTCTTCCGCACTGTCAGCGCCGCCGCCCCCGGCGGTGCGGACCTGGAGATCCGAGATCCCGAAAAACCGCTGCACCGGTCCCTGTTTGAGCGACAGGTTCTGGATGTTCGCGAAGGTCATGGTGCGTTCTCGCACCGTCGTGATCCCCTCACGGATCCGAAGGCTGGTGTCGGTGGTCATGTACCAGCGGTAGCGGTAGTCGAGCCGGACCATCAGGAACGACAACGGGAGTTGGACAAGGAAGAACCCGATGCCGACGACCTCAATGAACGTTGCCAGCTCTCTGCTCAGCGGAAATTCCGCGACCTCGACCCCGGAGGCGACAAAGGCGAGGCCGACGACGAGGCCGATCACCGCTCCGACCTGGCGGAGTCCCCACAGCACGAGACGGTAGCGGTAGTAGCCGGGGGCCGCGTTGAAAACCCTGACCGAGCCCGGGCTTCCGAGCGGCGGTTCGGGCTCCGGCGGCACTTTGAGACCGTCGGTGATGAGTCTGGTCAAGATGCCGTCAGCCATGATCCCGACCTCCATTTCCGCCCGCCGATCGCCGCTCCAGTACGGTGCGGATGGCGCGGAGCTCGGCGACGGCGTCGCGGAGAACCGACGCCACCTCGGACGACGGCGCCGAGCCGGGGGCAACCGCGCCAGCGGTGGACGCCGCCGGCACGGAGAGCCCCTTGGCGCCGCGCATCCTCGAGTAGAGAAAGTCGCGCAGGGCACGGACCTCCGTGATCCCCTCGATCACCATCTCGGCGCTGGCGCTGCCGCTGGCGGTCTGGATCTGGATCCGCGCCAGACCAAGCCAGCGTTCGACGAAATTGCTCGTGAGGTGAATGTCCTGGATCCGGGCGAAGGTCAGGTTGATCTCCTTTCGGAAGAGGATGCCCCAACGCATGGACACGCCTTCGTCCGAGAATCGGTAGCGCATGGTGTGGTAGCGGAAGTAGAGCGGCACCAGCACGAACGGAAAGAACGGCCCCGCCACGAGCGACGCCAGGACGTAGTAGCTCATGAGCGCCGAATCGGGTCGTTCGATGACGAAGATCTCTTCCGGGCTAAGTGAAGGGTTCCGGATTTCCGGGTCCATGGTCGCCTCCGTTTCACGTTCGATCGTGGTGTGGCCATCATACCCGCGTCACCGTCGGTATCCGTAACCTCTCCCGCTCCCTCTCCCGATGTCGGCGGCGGCAGGGGCAGGGACAGGGACAGCGGCCGTGACCGTGTCCGGACCAGCGCCCGCAGCATGCGCAAGACCACCGGTCACCGGGGCGTGCCGGGTTCGCTGTTGTGCAGGAACAACCCGCCGACTCGGAGAAACGCGCCGCACAACTGCGAGCCGGGCAACCCTCGCGGCACAACCTTTCGGTGCATCTCTCACGGCCGCGAAACAGGCCGCCGGCGCGCGATCAGCGTGGTCGCAGTCCTTCCCGTTCTGCTCTCCGACCACGTTGATCGCGCGACGATGGGACGCCGGAGGCGGCCCGGAAGGCCGGAGCGCCAACCGGCCGCTACCCCGGCGGCTGGATCAGCCCTTTCTCACCCAGGTCTCCCAGTCGTCGTCGCCGAGCTTGCGGGTGAAGACATCGTGACCTTTGGCGCGCACGGCGTCGATGAGCGGCGCGACCTGGAACGTCGAGCGCACGAGGAGAATCTCGCCGGCAGCCATCCCGGCGAGGGCCGCGTTGACCTTGCCGACCGGGGTCTCGCCCCGCGCGAGCATGGCATCGGCGTCGAACTCGTGCCTGGCGCCGTCGGCGATCCAGGCCGGCGCGTGCGCGAAACCGGCCGCAACGTCTCCACCGCCCTCGACCTCCCCCGCATCCTGCCCGAGCGCCCGGCGCAGCGCGCGCACGAGCTCGTTGACCGGCATCTCCGCGACCCGGGCCGCCTGCTCGAGGGTCGCCACCTTGGCCACCGTGCGTCGCAGCACCGGGTTTTTCAACGCCTTGAACCTGGGCGCGATGGCGATGAGCGCCGCCTCGGCCTCGGGAAAGGCGCCAAGGAGCTCGCCGACCTTGCTCTCGGGTGTGATGATCATGACGCCGCTCCTTCGACCGGCACCTCGGCGAGCAACCGGCGCTCGCCGTCGAGGGCGCGCAGCGGGGCGATGTCCTGGGTCACTTCGAGGGTGCCGAGAAACGCACCTGTTTCGTCCCTCATCGCGAAGTAGCGGATGTGAACGAAACGCGGCCCCATCTGGATCCAGAACTCGGCGACGTCGCGTTGGCCCGATTTGAGCTCCGCAACCACCCGCTCGACGATGTGGACGCTCTTGGGCGGGTGGCAATCCTCGACCTTGCGGCCGATGATCGCCCGGTTGCGGGCGAAGACCCGGTCGACGCCTTCCGAGAAATACCCCACCCGGTCATCGGCATCGACAAAGGTGATGTCCATGGGCAGGGTGTTGAGCAGGGATGTCAACTGACGCACGCTGAGGTGTCCCGAAGGCAGGGTAATGGCGTCATCCGAGGGCAGCTCCAGCGATTTCTCGGGCAGCTTCGGCAGCACCGGCAGCCAGATCCCGGCCGGCTCCGCCAGCCCCTTGCCGAACTCGTCCCACTGGCCGCGCACGCTTTCCCAGTCGCGCACCGTCAGGTGCTCGAGGCACATGGGCCACAGGATGCGGTCCTCTTTCGACGTCATGCTCTCGATCTGCTCGAGCATGGGTCCGATGACGGTCTCGACGGCGAGGCCGAGCTGCTCGGCATCGAGATCCGCGGCGTTGTCCAGCAGATCGGACGCGGCGGCGATCTTGGCCCGGATCTCGTCGTGAACGCCCCACATCACCTTGGGCGGTCCGGCGATCCCGGCCTTCTCGAGAAAGGGGAAGACGAGGTACTCCTTGCGGAGGTAGTGGACCTCGAGACCGGCCAGTTCGTCATGGGCCTGACGCCAGGCCGCGAGCGCCGCGTCGAGAACTTCGGTCGAGGCTTCGATGGCGGCGACGGTGTCGCGATAGTCCTTCGTCAGATCCCGGATTCTCGCATTCTCGCGTTGGAAGGTCTGGACCGGGTGGCCGGTCGGGACTTCCACCGGCGCGCACGAGCCGCCGCCGCCGAGGACCGCGGCGTGAACGTCGCACATCCGCTGGATCTCCTCCTGGGCCATCCCCTCGGCCATGAGCGAGTTCTCCATGGCGGCGATCTCGGTGACGCCGACCTCGGCGAGGAGATCGCCGAAATCGTCTTTCAATGTCTCGGGGTCGGCCCCGTCGTGGAGCTGTCTGATGATCCCCTTGAGGGCCTCGATCCGGTGACGTGAGTTGTCGAGAAGTTCGCTCATCGTTCCTCCTGAAGACGAAGATGAGCCTCAGTCGCGTCTTTGTCCTTGATCCGGGTCAGGTCGACAAAAAAAGGCCGGACCCCGAGGGGTCCGGCCGGTGATATCAGAGGAACCGAAGACGGTCAGGGCGCGGTCCAGCTCCACGCCGAGGTGGTGCTCGACTCGAAACCGTCGGTAAAGATGGAACCGTCACCCGCCACACACGACTGGACCTTGATGTCGTCGATGTACCAGCCTTCGCGGCTGACCGACGAGTCGGTCCCGAGGCGGAAGCGGAAGCGCACGGTCTGGCCGGCGTAGGCGTCGATGTTCACCACCGCTTTCTTCCAGAAGGTCGAAGCCGCGCCCAGGTCGTCGCACCAGCCGTCGAGATTGCCGAGACCGGTGGTCGGCCCGTCGTACGGGTCGGTCAGCATGACCGCGTTCGGGAGCGGGACCCAGGTCATGCCGCCGTCGGTCGAAATCTCGGCATCGCCGCCGTCGTAGCAGCCGCCGGATTTGTCCTCCATCAGCTGCCAGTTCCAGAATTGGAGCGTCAACGGGTTCGCGCCGGTGGGCAGGACAACCGCCGGTGAGTCGAGGCGCTGGTCGCTGGTTGTGGATACGTCAACAGCATAGTACGAGGTCACACCACTGTACGCCCGGGCGGTGGACAGCGCCCATGTGTTGCCGATGCTGCCGCTGCCGATCACCCAACCCGGTGCGCCGGCCTCGAAATCTTCGAAGAAATCGATCGAGGCCGTCGAGCCGATGCCGCAGTCGCCCGGCAGTGCTTCGGTGTAGAACGAGAAAATCGCCGAAGTGGCGCCGGCGCCGCACGGGTTGGCCGCCATGACCCGCCAGAAGTACTCGGTATTGGACGCGAGGTCCGTCGTCGGGGTTGTGGTGGTGCCGGTCACGATGGTGGTGTAGACCACGTTCGAGAACGCGGCGTCGGTGGCCACTTCGAGGGTGTAGGCATTCCCCTGAACCGCTGCCGACCATTGGAAATTCGGCCGCAGCGGCTGGTTGATCGCACCGTTGGCCGGCAACGCCAGCGTCGGCACTCCGGGCGCGGCGTTGAAGACGTTGAGATCGAGATCGATGTCATGACCGGGGCTGGCAGTGGCGGAACCGCTCACCGTCACGACATAGCTACCCGGAGCTGCCGAAGCGGTGTTGCCGATGGTGAAGGTGCTCGCCGCGGGAGGGGAAACCGGGTTCGGTGCGAATGCCACGCTGGTGCCCGCCGGGTTGCCCGATGCTCCAAGGCCGACCGGATTGGTGAAACCGCTGATCTGTCCGACGTTGATGGTGTAGACCGCATCCGAGCCGGTGCAGATGTCGACGGAGCTGGGGTTGCCCCCGAGATAGAAGTCCGGGGTGCCGCACTGGTCGAACTTGAACGCACCGATACGCAACCGCCACCCGACGCTGCTGGTGGTCGGCAGGTACTCGTTGACGTACCAGAAGGTGCAGTCGTCGACCGGATCGATGGTCATCGCGCTGTAGTCGCCCCAACGCTGGCTCCCGGTCTGCGAGCCGGTGCCGTTGATGAAGGAGGCCTCGCCTTGCGGCATGGTCCCGAGAGGGTCAGCCGCCAGGCGGCCGGTGTACCACGAGCTCGGGTAGGTGGCGGTGCCGTTCGAAGCGCTGTAGCCCAGCGCCATGTTGCCCGCCGAGTCCATGGCGATGGAGCCCATCCAGCGGTGGATCCCGTCGGTCATGCCGGGGGCATAGGTCCCCTCCTGGTGGATCACCGGCGAGCTGTTCGGGCTGCGGATCTCCCACCACCGGATACCGCTGACGTTCGCCGCAGCCTCCACCGACTGATTTGTCACCAGCGCTTCGTGGTCGCCGAAGTTGCGGTAGGCGAGACGGAAAATCGGCCGCTGGCGGTAACCCTGGTGGTCGATCTTGTTTGCGGTTCCCGGCTGCGGGATGCAGTCGCGGCCACCCCCGCACGGGAACACCGAGTCATACGCCGTAATGGGAATCGTGTCCGTCAGGGCGAAAGTGGAGTTGGCCGGGGTCGCGAAGTCGGCGTGAAACTTCCACAGCGTGAGTGCGTCCTGGGGCGCGCCGTACTGAGCGCCGTTGTCCATCGAACCCATGAAGTAGTTCGGCGATCCCGCCGGCGGGGGGATCACCCCGTCCATGTCGCTCGGCAGCAGGCCGTCACCGACGTTGTAGGCGGGAGAGGGGGTGGCCAGGAACGAGATCACGGTAGGCGTCGGGTTGCCGGCCACGAGTTGGGCGCGGTTGATGGCGTAGGCGCCGACCCCGACGAACGGCCCGTTGAACTCGCGGGTGCTGATGTAGAGCGCGTCCGGCCACACCCCGTACTTCGGGTAGTCCGGCATGTTGGGGCCGGTGCTGAAGGCCCAGCGGTAGTACGTGCCGAGCGGGTCCGAAGTGGTCGAGACCGCCACGCAGTTGTAGTTGGTCGCGCCGAGTGCGAACTGGGTCAGGATCCAGCGGTCCGAGAGCTGGTCGTGGAGCACGATGGGGTCGCCGTCGTTGCTGGTCTGACAGATGCCGCCGAACCCGGCCCAGAGGGTGTTGTTGGCCGCGGGGCCGTAGAGCGAGGTACCGGTCTTGTTATAAATCTGAAAGTGGACGTTGCTCATGGCAACGTAGTGGTTCGGGCCGACGTCGCCCACGGGGTCCGGCGGCGAATACCCGGCGACATTGATCGGGCCGTCGAAGCTCACCAGCGGCGCCGGGAGTTCTCCCCCTTGACCGACCTCCGGCTGCACGATGAAGTCGAAATCCTGCGGCCCGAGGGGAACAATGTAGTCGCCCTCGGGGTCGATCATCATTCTCCCGTAGGGCATCCCGGGCTCGATCGGCAGCGGCGTGATGTCCCTGAGCGGCGGGGACACGTCGAACTTCGCCACATCCCAGGTGCCGCGATAGATCACCTCCGGTTCATCGGCGATTGCGGTTCCGGCGCCGATCACCACAACCAGCATGACGGTCGTAACAACAACTGTTTTCAGGCTTCGCAGCATTTCTCCTCCTTCTTTTCCCCTCGATCTTGCCGGTTCGGAGCACCCGAACACGGGAAAGCGACGGCATCTATTCCTGCGGTTGTTCAATTTCTCAAATACCATGGGTTCGCAACCGAATGAT
>JAHECW010000054.1:0-11397 GCA_024641545.1 Acidobacteriota bacterium | reverse complement strand
ACCGGGACACGGCGGTACTGCACGGCGAACCAGGGGTTCGTCATTTGCGCCACCAGGACGTCCAGTCCGACGCGCCTGTGACCGGGAAATGCCGCAGCGATCATCATCCGATTCCCGACCCAGTGTACGCCAAATCCGCCACCGGTGTTACACAAATGCGGTGATCCCGCGCACGCGGAGAAACCGGAAAAACAGCCAATCCGGAGCACCGGCCGTCCGGGGCCGCGGCGGCGACGGCGTCAGCGTCCGGGATCGCGGCAGGGAGTCCGCCGTCTCTCCGAACCCCGACCCGTCCGGGCGGGCTCCTACGACCAGGTCACGCGGTACCTGCAGACGCTGCCGCCGGTGGCGCGGCACTCCTCCTCCACGATGCGGACGCCCTTGGCACCGCACATTTCCAGCGCTTTGCGGTACCACCCGACGACCGTCATGCAGTCGGTTTTCGAGTAGGTCTCGGCGTCGTGCGTGATCAGCACACCCTCGCGCTCGCCCTCGGACTCGTACTCGCGCCAACCGACGTCGTAGTAGAGGCGGTAGATCTGCGGCGCCTTGGCGAGAAACGCCTGCGGATTGCCGGGCGCGATGAACGCGCTGTGCATCGTCGTGAGATTGACCTCCGCCGAGGCCTCTCCCAACCGCTCGAAAAAGCGCGTACTGCCGCCGCCGAGGGCCTTGACGATCGCTTCATCGAGTCGTTTCCCGACCTCGAAATCGATCCACGCCACAGCGACGAGCCGTGCCAGGATCTTACGATCCTCTTCAGGCAGATTGTCCATGACCTTGCTCACCCCGTCATCGCCGAACTCGTTGCGCACGAACTCGAGACGAGACTTGATGATCGACCCTTTGATTTTCTGAGCGCTCATGTCCCAATGGTATCAGCTATCCCGGTTTTTTCGCCAGCCGCACCACCGGGCGGTGGCGTCGATCGGCGCGGCGGTCCCCCTCGACATCGAAACCGCCATCGGCCGCGGCCTCGGCTTCGATGGTAGACTCGAACGATGTTCAGTCCGAGTTCTGCGTCGCCGGACTCCCTGTTGATCACCCCTGAGGAGACATGACGACAACTGCTGCAGCCGGCAAACTGATGGTGGACCAGGTCGTCGGGTCAGGCCCCGCGCCGACGGAGGGCTGGCTGGTGCCGTCCCTGATCACGTTAGCGGTCATCGTGTCGGCGATTGCCGTGGCGGCGGCGCTGCGGGAGCGGCACCATCGCCGACGCAGGGGCGAACTCCAGAATCGCCTCGCCGAGCTCGAAGGTATCCTCGTCGGACTTTCGAGCCGAACCTCGCTGTCCGGGGTGGCGGCCGCTTTTGAAACCGATGACCGTGCCTCTTCGATCGGCGACGACTTCGCTCCGCGAGGCGCCCTCTCGACCGCGATCTCGATCCTCCGAAACGATCTCGGACCGGGGGGGCTCCCGGGCCCCGATCGCGTCGATCTCCGCGCCACCGTCTTCATCTACGAGAATCTCGACCAACCCATCGCTCCAACCGATCTCGCCGGCGACCTCAACCTGTCGCTGAGATCGCTTCAACGGGGACTCTCGACGTCCCTGAACTGCACACCGAGAGAGTTGATTCTCGCGATCAAGATGCGGGAGGGCAAGCGTCTCCTGCTCGACGAGGGCTGTCGGGTACAGGAGGCCGCCCGGGCCGTCGGATTCGATGATCCCTTCCACTTCTCGCGCCGATTCAAGGCCTACTACCTGGTGTCGCCGTCGGAGATGCAGGCTCGTCGAAGCCGCAGCGTCGCCTGACGCGGCGCTGATCGCCCTCGCCCGCTCCTCTCACCTCACAGCCGCGCGCGCCTCGATTCGACCTGCCTCCTCGTCCCGTCCGATCCGCCGGAGACACTCGGCATACTCCCGCAGGGTCTCGAGAAGTTCCGGGTGATCATCGTCGAGGGCGGCCTCCTGGATCTCGAGCGCCCGCTCGTAAAGCACGATCGCCTCGTCGTATCGCCCCTGGTCCCGTTTCACGGAGGCGAGCTTCTGCGTCGAATCGCCGATCAGCGGGTGGTCCATCGTCCGGCTGATGGCGGTGATTTCAATCGCCTGCTCGAGCAGGGCAGCGGCCTCATCGAGATCCCCCTTCAGGGCGGCCGTCACCCCGAGCGAATGGAGCACGCTGCCGACAAACGGATGCTCTCCTCCGTACGCGGTGCGGTAGACCTCGAGCGCCTGCCGGAATGCCGATTCCGCATCCTCATACCGCCCGAGGGCCCGCAGGACGACACCCAGATTGGTCGCCGAATGCCCGACCGAGGGATGGCTGTTGCCGTTGATCTCAATCCTGATCTCGAGGGAGAGACGAGCGAGGGTCTCGGCCTCTTCGGGCCGGCCCTGCCGCAGGGCCATCGAGCTCAACTCGGCGAGATCGCCGGCCACCTGGTGCGAACGCGAACCGAACTCCGCGGTGTCGAGCTCGAGACAACGTTCGAGAGCGGCTTGCGCCTCCGAATACCGGCCGGATTTTCGAAACAGTATCGCCAGATCATAGAGGGCGTCGGTCAGCCCGACCTCCACGGCTCCCGGTTGACCTTCGAGGATCGTGACCGCTCGGACGAGGCGGGCCTCCGCCGCCAGCCAGTTTCCCCGGTCCTGGTCGATGCCCGAAAGATCGATGAGCAGGCGGGCCGACTCGACCGAGTCTGCGCCGTGAACGGTCTCGACGATCCGGAGTGACTCGAGCAGGAGATCCTCGGCCTCGCCGTATCGGGTCAGGGCCCGCAGGAGGAGTCCATTGCCTCTGAGCGACTCCGCGAGCTCCGGATCATTCGACGGCACCGCTTCGCGCCGAAGACTCAGCGCCCGCTCCAGCAACGGCGCAGCCTCCTGGAATCGACCCAGCTGGTAGTAGACCGTGCCAAGCGTATGCATCATCCGCGCCCGGACCGAGGGCTGTTGATCGAGTTCCTCGGTGATGGAATCGGCGCCCCGCTGCAGGAGTTCCAGAACCGTGACCTCCTCGCCCTGGGTCACCATCGGAGATGCGTGCTCGAAGAGACCCACAAGAAAGTCGGAGACCTCACGCGCCGATGCGGCCCCGGCTTCCGCCCGGCGGGTTTCCCGCTCGGCTCTGAAGAACTGGATGGTCATCCCGACACCGAAGACCGCGAGCAGAGCGAAGACCGCCGCCGCCAACCGCCTCCTGCGCCGCAACCGGGGACGCAGGATGATCGCCTGGAGCATCTCCGCCGCATCGATGGCCGTCGGACGGTTTTCCGGCACCAGGCTCTCGAGACGCTGGATCAAGGCTGTCAGTTCGGCGGACAGCCCCACGATCGGCTCGACCTCGGCCCACATCGCCCGGCGGTGGCGCTCAGGCGGCGCCAGGTTCTCGGGGATCGGCGCTTTCCCGGTGAAGAGCTCCTGCAGGATCATGCCCGCGGAGTAGAGATCGCTGGCGGCGGTCGCGAGCTCGCCCCTCGCGACCTCGGGGCTCATATAGCCGATGGTCCCCAACACCGTCCCGAAGGTCGTCATGACCGGGGACTCCGCGCTCGGATCCGACCCACCCGACAGGAAACCGCGATCCAAACCGACCGACGGATATTCGCCCGACAGCGAGTCCGGATCCTCCACCGGCCGCGCTAGTCCGAAATCCAGGACTTTGATGTTGCCGCGGTCGGTGAGCATGATGTTCTCGGGTTTGAGGTCGCGGTGGATCACACCCTTGCCGTGAACCGCCACCAGCACGTCCAGCAACTGCTCCGCAACCCGGATCTTCAAGGCCTCATCAAGCCCCTGGATCATGGCCTCACGGAGGTTCCTGCCCTCGACCAGTTCGAGAACCAGACAGTCCTGTTTCTCGCCCTCGATGAAATCGTGGAATTGACAGACATTGGGGTGATCGAGCGAGGAGAGCACCCTTGCCTCGCGCAGGAACCGAGCCTTGCGGACCGGGTCGAGCCGCTGGTCCGACCGGATGACCTTGAGCGCCACCCGCCGGCCGAGGTTCTCATCGAGGCCGATGAAGACCGAGCCCATGCCCCCGTGGCCGAGCTCGCCGACCACTTCGAAGTGCCCCATGCGCGGCGGGTCGACAGTGGCGGGTTGATCCTCAGACATCTCTGTATTCTACGACCATCCAGGGACCGGTATGATTTTGAGACAAAATCCCGCATAAATGCCGATGCGTCGCATTTATCCATCCGCGAGACGCGTTCGTCCATTCCGTTTTCGCCTCCCGGGCCGAAGACTGGAGGCGGGGTGGAACCGTTCCCCGAGAGCCGCAAGGCCCCTCCTCGACGCCTCACCCAAGCAGGGTGGCCATCATGGCCGCGGTCTTCCGGACCGCGGCCGCTTTTTTCGAGCGCCGCCGGGCCGCCGGCTTCGGCGCCGAATCAGTCGCCGTCTTCGATCGAGGACCGGCCCCGCCGAATCCGCCGTTCGACATCTTCTCGGGTGATCGGTGTCCGATCGGACGGCGGCAGGTGCGGCCGGCTGAGGTAGTCATGAATCTCGGTCCGCAGGTGGGCGCGCATGTCGTGCCCCCGGCGTCTCAGACGTTCGCCGCGGAGCGCATCGAGGTCGATGGGCGCCACCACCACCTTTTCTCCCGGCCCGGGATCGGCCCCGGCCAGCACGCGGCCGTCGTAGTCGACGACCATGCTCCCGCCGGGCCACGAGAACGGCGGATACTGAGCCAGGGCCGCGCCCTGGTTGGCCGCCACGACATAGCTCGTGTTCTCGACCGCCCGCGCCCGGTTGAAGAGGGTCCACCAGTCCATCGGCGGAGTCGCACCCCATGGATCCATGTAGGCCGACACACGGCAGATGACCTCGGCCCCGGCGAAGGCGATCTGTCGGATGGTCTCCGGGAAGAGCCAGTCGTAGCAGATCGCCACGCCGATCCGGCCGATCTCGGTATCGGCGACGGGGAAGGCGTCGAGCGGCGTCGCCCCGACGTCGTGCGGGCTTGCGTGCAGCTCCCACGGTATCCAGGGATTGACCTTCCGGTAGATGGTCAGAACTCCGTCGGGACCGACCAGCGCCGTCGAGTTGAAAACAGCCTCCGGATAGTCGGGATCCGCCTCGAGAAAGGAACCGGTCTGGATGTAACAGCCGTATTCTTTGGCGATCCGCTGATAGCGGTCGGTGTGCTCGTTGGGAACCGGCACCGCCAGCCGGTCGCGGAGCCTGGCCACGGTGTCGTAGATCGGCGCGGCGTGGGCGAACTCGGGAAAGACCAGCAGTCGAACGTCGAAGAACGGCTCGTAGCCGACGATGGTGTGCTCGACGATCTCGCACATTCGCCGGGTCCGGTCGCCGATCTCGTCACGGGTCGTCGGGCAGTCGAACGCGGTCTGGCACGCAGCGGCGTAGTACATGGGTATCTCCTGCACGGAGAGCACGCCGAGGGCCGCGCGCATTCCACGCCCGCCCGGCGACGCCTCGGCGGTCGAACCTCTCAGGGCGCGGTCAGACTCCAGCGCCCGGAATCGCCGGTCTCGAAGCCATCGCTGAATATCGGTTGGCCGATCTCGTCGGCGCCGATGTCGGGCGCGGCGTCGCGGATCTGTCCGTCGAAGTCGGTGTCGGCGAGACCGGGCGCGAGAGGAGTTCCCGCACCGACCGGGTTCGACGTCGGGTCGATCAGGTGGAGTCCGCCCGCGGCGACGTCGGCAAAGAGGCTCAACGGGGCGTACTCGGTGTTGGTCGACAGGTACGAGATCCCGCCGCGGTCCCAGATCCTGTCGCTGACCAGATTGTTGGCCAGGGTGACATCCGTCGTGATGTAGCGCCACTCGATGGACGAGGCGCTCGGAGCCTGGGTCGAAGCGACGGTGTTGTGGTAGACCTCGGCGTCGTCGGCGCCCCAGAGGGCGATCCCGGAGTCGAAGCCCGACGACGACGCGAAGAGCCCGGAGTCGCCCGCGGCGACGAAGTTGTTGCGGATGATGCCGCCGAGGTGGCCGTCGGCGCCGGGCCCGAGGCCGAAACCGATGCCGCGGGCGCAATCGAGGATCAGGTTCTCCTCGACCACGCTGTCGACGGACTCGCGCCACATGTGGATCCCGTGCTCCGAGAGACCCGTCGAGCACCAGAACCCCTCGATGCGGTTGCGCCGTACCAGCCAACCCGTCGCGGCGTGGGCGTCGAGCCCGCCGGTGTAGCAGTTGTTCCGGATGAAGGGTCTGCCGAGATCGGTGAGCTCGATGTGCGAGCACTCGAGGGTGCTGTTGTCGACCGTGCCGGCGCCGATCGGGTTGACCTTGATCGCCTGCTCACCGGGATCGATCACGTGGACGTTGCGGATCAGGACATTCTGAATTGGAGTGTCGGGCCCGCTGGCATGGATCGGGTGATAGTAGGCACGGCTCAGCGTGAGGTCCGCAATGGTGGTGTCGGACGCCTGGATGCTCACCAGCTCGCCGGTGATATAACCGCCGTCGAGGGTCACCGCCTCGCGGTTGCCGCTTGCCGACCGCAGGGTGAGACCCGGGTTCGAAAAGACCAGGCGGTGGGTCGAATCGCCGCCGCTCATGTCGTAGAAACCGTCGTGCAGGAGGATCGTGGTGCCGGCTGCCGCGCCGGCGATGGTGGCGCGGAGATTGTCCGCGTCAGTGGGGTACCTCTCGATGGTCGGCCCCGCGGGAGGCGGCAACGGGGCGCACGGCGCCTGCGCGGCGACCGGACCCGCCGATACCGACAGAGCCGCGAGCAATGCCATCCCTGTCCACCCCTGGTGCATGCATCACCTCACGATCCATCATCCGGCAAACGCCTCCCTCCGCGGCGTACCTAAATCACAAACCGGCGGCGAACCCCGGTGCCGGGGTGATCCGAATCACCCACCGCGGGGACGCCTCCGCAACGGCCCCGCCTATCGAGCCACCCCTATTCAGAACCCGGCCTGAAGATAACCCGCGAGCATGGCGACGGCCTCGCGGATGGGTTCGGCGCGGTCCATGCCCACCGGGGCGCCATGCGCCAGCCATCGGGTCAGGGCTTCGACGGTGGTGACCAGGAGCATCGCCGAAACCTCGGGATGCTCGACAGCGACATCGGGTCTCCGGCTCAGCATCTCGACGGTCCGCGCGGTGTAATGGCCAACCTCGGGTGAACCGGGCTCCCCGTGCGCGAGGTGCGGCACCTCCGCCGAGAGAACTCTGGTGAGCTCGGGGTCTGCGGCGTGGAAGTCCACGAGTCGGGTGAGCAGCAGTTCCAGGCCCTCGCGAAGCGGGACTTCAGGATCGTCGAGGATCGCGAGGGCCTCGTCCACCACTTCGTGGACCGCGCGCTGGTGCTCGTCGAGCAGCGCCGCGAGGATCGCCTCCTTGTTGGCGAAGTACTGGTAGAGAGAACCTATCGAGACACCTGCGCGCTCGGCAATGCGGTTGGTGGAGGCATGATCGTACCCGAGGTTGCAGAAGAGCTCCGCTGCGGCCTGGAGGATGACTTCGACGGTCGCCGACGCCCGTTCCTGGGTCGGCCGGCGTCTCATTCCGAGCGCCGAACGGTCCCCGCCGCGGGGCGAAAGATGAGCGCCGTCCTCCGGGCCGATCTTCGACCCGCGGCCTCGACTCCCGAAAGTCCCTTTCTTGGAGTGAATTGAGCCGTCTGTTGTGATGGTCACGACCGACCTCCCGAAAGGCGAGTAGCCAAACCGAGCAATCACTCATATATTTATGAGCGACAGCTCACGTTGTCAAGAAAATCAGCGGAGGATCACCATGACCGCCAACCCCGAGAAATCCGCAGCCGAAACCGCACGCGACCACCACACCTGCCCGGTGTGGATCGGCCGCCTCCTGGTCAGCCCGCTCCGCCGCCTGGTGGAGAACCCGATGGAGATCCTCGCCCCGCTCGTGAGCCCGGGAGGGACGGTGGTCGACGTCGGCAGCGCCATGGGCTTCCACAGTCTGGATCTCGCCCGGCTCGTCGGACCCGAAGGACGCGTCGTCTGTCTCGACATCCAGCAGAAGATGCTCGACGGGCTCAACAAACGCGCCCGGCGCAAGGGCCTCGAGGCGATCATCGAAACGAGACTGTGCAGCCAGGAGAGCTTGATGATCGAGGATCTCGTCGGCGCCGTCGACCTCGTGACCGTCTTCAACGTCGTCCACGAAACCGCCTACCCCGATCGCTTCCTCCGAGAGTGCGCCGCGACCCTGAACCCGAATGGGCGTCTCTTCATCGCCGAGCCCCGCGGTCACGTGACCGCCGAGGAGTTCGCCGGAACCGTCTCCACCATCGAGGCGATGGGCCTCGTCGCCCGACCCGCCCCACCCGTCTGGAGGAGCCACACCGCTGTTTTCACACAACCGTGAGCAACCGCGATACGGCGCCCCCCGGGACGCCGTATTGTTGCGGTAGACTCATCGAGTGACCGTCGACGGCGCCGCCCCTACCCTCCTCGACGACGAGGCGCTCGGCTATCTCAGCCGGCTCGGAGAAAAGATCGACTTCGCCCAGGGCGAAACGATCCTTCGTCAAGGCCAGGCCGGCACCTCGTTCTGGGTGATTCTCCAGGGCGAGGTCGATGTCGTGCTGCGATCGGATGACGGCGCCGACCAGACCCTGCTCCGGCTCGGTCCGCGCGAGACCTTCGGCGAGTTGGCGATCCTGCGGTCGGCGCCGATCGGCGCCGACGTGGTGGCGGTGACCGCGGTGACCGTCCTCCAATACCCGGGCGAACTCCTTCCGAGCGCGCTGGCTGACTGCAAACCGCTCCGCCACTCGCTCCTGACTCGGATGGCGCACAACGTCCACCGGCGCACGAACCAGGCGATGAACCTCTACAAACAGACCCGCGCGCTGGCCGACCTCTACCAGCGCGCCCTGCCGGCCAGCGCCATGATCGGCAACTCGGCCCGGATGCGGGCGGTAACCAGGAAGATCGAAGAGGCCTCGTCGTCCCGCAAACCGGTCCTGATCACCGGCGAGTTCGGCACCGGCAAGCTGCTCGCGGCCCGCATGATCCACGCCTCATCCAGACGAAGCGACGCACCTCTCATCGCGGTGGACTGCCGCGACCTCTCGGTTCGCGATGCCAACCGCCTGCTCTTCGGGACCGGCAGGGCAGCCGATGCCGAGCTCTCGGCCGAACGGTTCGGCGCCCTTCACCTGGCCCACGGGGGAAGCCTGGTTCTGAGAGGAGTCGAAGCCCTCAGCGCCGACACCCAGCGCGAGCTGGCGAATCATTTCGAAGCCGAACGAGAAGTGGCGACCCGACCCTTCCCCGATGTCCGCATCGTCGCCACGATCGACACCAATGTCTGCGGTCCCGAGCTATCCTGCCTCGAGGACGAACTTCGGGAGCAGTTCGGCACCATCATCGAAATTCCGACTCTGGCCGAGCGTCCGAGGGACATCGTCCCGCTGGCCAGAGCCTTTCTCCACGAGATCGACTCCGACAAGCGCCTCCGGCTCACCTCATCCGCCGAGAAGGCCCTGGTGTCGCTCAAGTACCGCCATCGCAACGTCGCCGAGCTCCGCTCGGTGATCGAGCTCGCGTCGCGGGTCGTCGACGGCGATGCGATCCGCGCCGAGCACATCTTCTCCGGCTTCGACGGCGAACGCCCCATCGGGTTCGAGATCAGCAGCTTCTGGCTCGTGCGCTGGCTGGTTCGAGGAGGGGGGCTGCGGGTCGCTCAACTGGCCGTCGCGGCGTTTTATCTCGGCATGGCTCTCATCTGTTTTGCGGCCAGTCGATCGGCGGCCGCCGAATCGGCCAACGCGGCCGTGTGGATGCTCTGGGAACCCGCCGTCTTCGGTCTTTTCCTGCTCGTCGGCACGGTGTGGTGTACCGTATGCCCCCTCTCCAGCAGCGGCCGAGCGATCCAGGGTTGGTTTTCTCTCGATCGCCCCCCACCGGCGTGGATCCTCCAGACCGGAAGTTGGCTTTCCGCCGCCGGCTTCGTTCTCATCCTGTGGTCCGAGGAGTTCTTCGGCATGGCGGAGAACCCGTTTCCGACCGGAATTCTGCTGCTCGCCCTCATCGGCTCGTCCATCGTGTGCTGTTTGCTGTGGCAGCGCGAGGTGTGGTGCCGCCACCTCTGCCCCCTCGGCCGGCTCGGCGCCGCGCTGTCGCCGGTCGCGCCGCTGACGGTCGCGGCCCGCCAGTCCATCTGCGCTTCAACCTGCACGACCCATGACTGCTACAAGGGCAACGACGAGGTGCCCGGCTGCCCGGTCTGGCACCACCCCCAGCTGGTCAGCGAGGCGCACCGCTGTAAGACCTGTCTCATCTGTCTCCAGAGCTGTCCCCACGGCTCGGCCGGCCTCTACCTCCGGCCCCGCCTTCGCTCGGCGTGGCACCTGGTGAGTGCCGAGAGCTACATCGTGCCCTTTGCACTCACGATCTTTTTTCTCTCGCCGGCACTGATCCTGATTCAAAAGGGCGGGACCCTCGCGGACCCCCTCTGGCTGACGCTGCTGTGCTGGTCGAGCCTCGCGGCGGCCGCCCTGGCCGCAAAGGTCCTGTCTCCCATGATCCAGAGCCGGGGGAGCAGCACCGCTCTCGCGGCGGCCGCCGCCTGCGCCCTGCTGGTGCTCGGCTGGGGTCCCCTCATGGCCTATCAGATGGGACACATTCCGTTCTTCGAGTCACTGGTGGTCGTTGCCCAACCGGGCACGTGGTGGGCCCATTGGCCGGGTCCTGCCATCACCACCATGAGCCTCATCCGAGTCGCCTGGGTCGTCTTTTCCTCCGTGCTCTCGGCGACCATTCTTTGGAACGCCAACGGTCACGCCAGGAAGTTCGGGGTCGAAATCCGGGTCTCGGGTTGGACCATGCTGATCGTGATCTGCACCATCTACACCTTCGGGATGCTGTGGCTCGTGGCCTGAAATTCTCGCCCCCCTCGCCACGTTGGCGCAGACGGAGGGCGCCATGGGAATGCTCGTAGACGGAACGTGGACCGATCAGTGGTATGACACCGAGAGCACGGGTGGGCGATTCGTCCGCCAGGACGCGGCCTTTCGCGACCGCATCACAGCCGACGGGTCGACCGGCTTCAAGGCCGAGTCGGGACGCTATCACCTCTACGTCAGTCATGCCTGCCCGTGGGCTCACCGGACCCTCATCTACCGCAGCCTCAAGGGTCTCGAGGACCACGTGTCGATCTCGGTCGTCAATCCGCTCATGGCCGGCGACGGCTGGACCTTCGAACCCGGAGAGGGCGTCATCCCCGACCCGATCAACAACGCCGAAAAACTCCACCAGGTCTACACCGCCGCTCGGCCCGACTACACCGGACGGGTCACGGTTCCGATCCTCTGGGACCGGGATAGGGCGACCATCGTCAACAACGAATCGTCGGAGATCATCCGTTTCTTCGACCACGAGTTCACCGACGCCGGCGCCTCCGGACCGGTCTTCTGCCCTCCCCACCTCGAGCGCGAAATCGACGCCGTCAATGCCGATGTCTACACGCGGATCAACAACG
>JAHECW010000225.1 GCA_024641545.1 Acidobacteriota bacterium | reverse complement strand
GGATGTTGAGCAGCACCGCGTTTTCGCCGTCGGCGGTGACGATGTTGAAGACCGGCTCGTGTCCGCGCCGAACCGTGGCGACGTCGACGATTCGCACGGGATGACCGTCGGGCGCGGCCACCACCAGGTTCTCGATGTCGGCGATGCCGTGGGCGCGGCCGTCGACCACCGTCAGGTAGAGCGTGTGGTTCTCCTCGTGCATGCCCGAGGACTGGACGAGATTGGAGGCGGTCAGCGCGTCGGTGATCTCCGCCAGGCTCAAATTGGCTGCGCCGAGCCGGACCGGGTCGACGACGATGTGGTACTCGGGCCGGCGGCCGCCGACCAGATCCACCCGGGCGACGCCGGGGATCTGGAGGAACCGCAGCTTGAGATCGTAGCGTGCCACCTCCCAGAGCTCGGTGGTGTCGCGGGTGGCGCTGGTCAGGCTGACGCCGAGGATCGGGAAGGCCGCGAAGGTCAGCCGGAGGACGGTTGTCTCGGTGGTGGCCGGAAGCCGGCTGCGGATCTGGGCGAGACGGCTGAGAACGTAGAGCTCCGACCGCACCATGTCGACGTGCCAGTTGAAGAAGACGTTGATCTCGGCCGCACCGCGGCCGGTGGCCGAGCGAACCGTGGTCACCCCCGGGATGTCCTTCATCGCCTCTTCGATGGGCCGGGTGATGGTCGCCATCATCTCGTCGGCCGGCATCACGCCGTTGTCGGCGAGGATCACCACCCGCGGGAAGTCGGTCCGCGGAAACACCGATGAAGACAGGGTCGACGCCGCGTAGACCCCGGCGAAGCACAGCGCGATGCTGACGAAGACGATGGCGGCCGCGTGGCGGGTGGCGAATCGACCCAGCATTTCAGCTGCCCGCAACCCGGATCTTGGTTTCCGCCGGCAGGCCGTAGGCGTCATCGGTGACGATGACGGTTCCGTCCGTGAGCCCCGATCCGCTGACTTCGACCATGCCGTTGTCGCGCAGCCCCGTCGTTACCGGTGTCCTGACCGCGGTGTCGCCGGTGACGACCATGACCCAGCTGCTCTCGCCCTCGCTGGTGACCACGCTCGCGATGGGGACCACGAGACAGTCCGGGCGCTCGTCCGTGACGACCCGAAACTCGAGGAACTGACCCGGCCGCAGCCCCGAACCCGCCGGGATGGAGGCCCGGACGACGACGGTGCCGGATCCGGGATCGACCCTGTCGCCGACGAAAGCCAGCCGTCCGACGACCACACCGCCCGCCGTGAAATCGACCGGTTGACCCGGTGCGAGCTCCGCCGCATCCGCACTCGGCACGCCGGCGGCGATGACGAGCCGGTCGAGATCGACGATCTCGGCCAGGACCGTGTTCGGTTCGACGGGCTGGCCGAGGACGCCGTCGATGCCCACGACGGTGCCGGTCACCGGGGCGGTGATGCGCAGCAGCTCGAGCTCGGTCGTCGCCGCGGCGAGATCGTCACGGGCGGCGTCACGCGCCTGCTCGGCATCCTGCACCGCGCGCTCGGAGGCGCCGCCGGCCGCGAGGAGCTCGCGCAGCCGATCGAGGGTTCGCTCGGCGTACGCCAGCGCGGTCCGCGCTCGCGCAGCCGCGACCTTCGCCGCCCGGCTGTCGAGCTCGAAAATGATCGACCCCTCGGCGACCAGTTCGCCTTCCGCACACCCGATCCGGGTGAGCAGGCCGCTCACCGGCGCACCGACGAGGGCCCGCGCCGGCGGACGCCCCGGCCCCGGCGGTTCCGGCTCGACCCGGCCGAAGGCGTCGACGTATCGGTGGAGGGTGGCGCGGGTCACCGTTCCGACGTGGACCGTGACCTCGACCGGGGCGTCAACGCCGCCGTCATCGCCTCGACGACACCCGGGGTGGACGAGGGTTGCGACGGCCAGAACCGCCGCACCGACCGCGAGCAGACCCGTCCGGCGCGCTCGATCACTCCTCATTCGTCGTCTCCATCTCCCCGGCGCGCCGCGCCGGCGTCACCAGAACCCACTCGGACGCGTCGAGCGGGCTCTGGAGCGCGTTCTCCAGATCTCCCGCCGCCCTCTGGGCCGACGCCAGCGTTTCGATGCGGGCGACCCGGCCGGCGGCGATCTCGATCTCGGCGCCAAGCAGCTCGAGTTTCGAGGTCGCTCCCAGCCGGTAGGCCGTTCGTGCGGCAGCTTCGCGCTGCTCCAGCTCGGCGAGCATCTCGTCGACGGCGGCCGCGGTCTCGATCGCGCCCCGGTACGAGGCGACCGCGCCGTCCACCTCGGCGAGGACGCGCAACTGGAGCGCCAGGAAGCTCGCTGCCGCCTTTTCTCGAGCTGCTTCGGCCTCGGCGATGGGCCCCTGGTTGCGGTTGAACATGGGCAACGTCAGGCCGATCCCGAGGGTCCACTTGCTGTCGACCTGATCGAGCTGGTAGCCGGCGCCGATGTCGATGTCGGGGTACTGCTTGGCGATCTCGAGCTGGAGAGCGACCTGGGTGGACTCGTAGACCGCGAGAGCGCTCATGATGTCGGCCCGGTGAACAAGCGCCTGCCGCCGCATCTCGTCCGTCGGCACCTCGGTCGCCGGGTTCCCGAGATCGTCGAAGCTGAGGTCGACACCGTCCAGGGCCGCTGTCGGGACGCCGAGCGCGGCCGCGAGCTCGACCCGGGCCCGGTCGCGCTCGCGCGCGGCCTCGAGGGCGGCCAGCCGGGTGCGACCGGTCTCGATCCGCGCTTGGGTGAGCTCGTTGGCCGAGATGACGCCTGCCTCGAACTGCGCCTCGAGCACGACGAGACTGCGGGCCTGAAGGTCATTCAGGTCCAGGAGAACCGTTGCCAACGACTGCGCGCGGAAGAGTTCGACGTATGCCAGACGAAGGCGGCTGCGGACGGCCCAGGCGGTGTCGAGCACGTCGAGCCGCGCCGCCTCCGACAATGACCGCGCCTCGGCGATCCGGATGCCGCGCTTGCCGGCGGTTTCAATGGGCAGGCCGAGCAGGACCTCCGGAATCCACGGGTTGATGCCGGCTCCCGACGAGCTGTTGTATCCGACCGACGCGCCGAGGGACGGGTTGGGGCGGGCGCCGGCGGTGATCGTTCCCGCCTCGACCACGCCCCAGCGCGCCCGGGCGACGTCGAGATCGGGGCTGAAGAAGAGCGCGGCCAGGGTCAGCGAACCGAGGTCCCACGACGCCGGCGGCCAGTCTTCGACGCCGACCTGCTCGCCGAGGAAGCTCCGGATCTCGGGCGCGTCGAGCCGCCGCGCCTCGAAATCTTCGAGGGTGGCTTCGGCGCTGATCGGATGCGGCTGGTAGTGGATGCACCCGGAAACGAGGAGACCCAGCACAATCGTGACCGCGATGGAGGCGCCCCGGCCTGAGTTCGCTCGAATGTGTGTCGATCGGATCGTTTTGCTTCCCCCACCCGCCGGCTGACGAACCGAGTCTACACCCGACGCCGGCCTCGCGCCGCCCGCCGGCGCAGTCGCCGTCGCCGAGGCGCTCTACCAACACGACGGCATCCGGCGAACACCCCTCCTCATGTCCGACGCCCCCGCCCCCAGAGCTTCGGTTCCCAAGTCGCGCCGTTGACCCGCGTCCCCGTCCGACTCGGCGTCCGCGCCCGAGCGACCTCCTCTTCCTCATGAACGATCCGAACGTGAACGCAAAGTGGATCCGCAAAGACGCAAAGACGCGAAGTCGGACGCGGACCCGGACGCGGACGCGGACGCGGACTCGGACTCGGACTCGGGCTCGGGCTCGGGCTCGGGCTCGGGCAGAGAGCTATACTCCCCTCGTGATCAGGATCAATGGGCTTTGCAAGCGGTATCCGGGTTCGGAGGTGGATGTTCTCAAGGGCATCGACCTCGAGATCGCCGCGGGCGACTTCGTCTCCCTGGTCGGTCGTTCGGGCTGCGGCAAGACCACCCTGCTCAACATCGTCGGCGGGCTCGATTTCGACTTCGAGGGACGGGTCGAGGTCGACGGCCGGGACATCGGTTCGCTCGCGGATCGCGACCTCGCCCGCTATCGCCGCGACACGGTCGGTTTTGTCTTCCAGGCCTACCACCTGCTCGACCACCTGAGCTGCGCCGAAAACGTCGCTCTCGCGGCGCGTTTCGGCGCCGGCGGCGGTTCCGGTGCGAAGCGCGAACGCGCCCGGGCGGAGGAGGTCCTCGAGTCGGTCGGTCTGGCGGGCGCCGCCGATCGCCGGCCGACCCGACTCTCCGGCGGCGAGCGTCAGCGGGTGGCCGTCGCCCGGGCGCTCTTCAACCGGCCGCGGTTGCTGCTGCTCGACGAGCCGACCGGCAACCTCGACACCGCCACCGGCGGCGAGATCCTCGACCTCCTGTCGACCCTCCACTCCGAGATGGCGCTGACCATCCTCGCCGCCACCCACGACGGCGCCATCGAGGCCGTCGGACGGCGCCTGCTGCGGATCTCGGATGGCCGGCTCGCCGAGAGACTCGAGGACGTCCGATGACCGCCCGCGGGCTCTGGCGGTCGGTGCGCGACGATCTCGGGCGCCACTGGCGCCACGTCGGCGCGGGTGCGCTCGGCATCGCCGTGAGCATCGCGGCGCTCGTGTTTTTTCTCGCCCTCGGACTCGGCGTACGAACGGTCCTGCTCGGTGAGGTCTTTCCCGTCGACCGGATCGAGGTCTTCCCGCGCAGCACCGATCTCAACCTGCTCGCTCTCAAACTCGAGCTCGGAAAGGACACCATCGACGACGCCATGGTCGGCAAACTCGAGGCCATCGACGGCGTCGCGGCGGTCTATCCGAAGATGCGGCTGCTCGCGCCGGCCCTCGCGACCGGCGGCGAGAGCCTGATCGGGACGGGGATGCAGACCGAGCTCGTCGCCGACGGCATCGACCCGGCGCTGGTGGCCGACGACGTCGGCGCGGCCTTCCACGACCCTCTGGTCGACCGGTCGGTGATCGGGCTCGCCTGCGGTGAGAACAGCACCTGCCCCGGTGGAGCGATCTGTGTCGGTGCCTCGGTCTTCGGTCCCGGCGAGTGCCGCGAGGCAATCCCGGTCATCGTCTCCGAGCACATGGTCGAGCTCTACAACGGCGCCTTCCGGCGCGCCTACCGCCTGCCCAAGGTCAATCCTCAGGCCCTGATCGGTCTCGGGATCGATGTCTCGTTCGGCGCCTCGAGCCTGCGTCCGTCGGGACGACGGGTGGCCAGGGACCGGGTCGTACTGGCCGGTTTTTCGGATGCGGCCATCCCGCTCGGCATCACCATGCCCCTCGGCTTCGTCCGCCGGCTCAACCGCGAGCTCGGCCCCGACGGCGCCGGCGACGGCTACCACTCGGCAGTGGTCGAGAGCGCGTCGAGGAACGCCGTCGCCGGGATCGTCACGGCCAGCGAGCACCTCGGGCTCGAGGTCCGTGACGGCGGCGCCCGTCGGGCCTCGTTCTTCATGACCGTTGCGCTCGCCGCCGTAAGCCTGATCGGGATCGTCATCCTCGCGGTCTCGGCGCTCCACGTGATGCACGTCTTCGCGCTGCTGGTGATGATCCGGCGCCGCGAGATCGGCGTCATGCGGGCAGTGGGCGCGAGCCGCGCCGATGTCCGGCTGCTGCTCATGACCGAGGCCGCCGTCGTTGGTTTCGCGGCCGGTCTGTGCGGCCTGATCGGCGCCGCGGTCCTCGTGCGGGCTGCCGACCGGGCGCTGACTTCCGGGTTGCCGGATTTTCCCTTCAAACCGGAAAGCTTCTTTGCCTTCGATCCGTGGCTCGCCGCCGCCGCCCTGACCCTGGCAGTCGCCTCGTGCGTTCTCGGCGCCCTCGCTCCCTCGCTGCGCGCCACCGGCCCCGACCCCGCCGAGGTCCTCAGCTCGACCTGATCGACGCTCGATGGTGAGGGCGATCCTCAGAAACGCCGAGGGTTCGATCCAGACTTCATTGTCCTCGTGGCCTCCGATTCGTTGATCGAGGATGACTCATCGCAAGGAATCTGGAGAAATTTCGCGGTTCGGTTCATCGGGTGGCCGGGTCAATGTTGCGGTGCTTTGTGGGACCTTCGTGGTTCTTTGTGCCCTTCGTGTTTCAAAACACGCCGATGAAACGAACAGAATCGACAGGCCGAATTCCACATGAGCATCGCGGTCTGAGTCCCACTTTCGGTTGCTCGGTGATGCGCGTCGATCATGTCGCGGATCGTGGATCAACCCTCATTGATGGGAGCATGGCCGCCCTGGTTCGCCATGATGTTGCCGAGGATGCCGCCCACGAGATCGTCAATCTGGTCGGACGATTCCATCCTGTCGATCTGGTCGATGAAGCCCTCGACGACCCCGATACCGAAGAGCGCCTGGACCCTGGTCCGGGCCGCTTCGTCGCTGTTCATCCACTGGATCCGCGCCCTCGCTTCGGCGACGCCCGGCGCCCACCGGGATGCGAGCTCGGCGGGGATCCAACGATCCTCGACCCGAACCATGGGCACCTCGACGGGCTCCTGATCCGGCGCCGTCAGCCGCACCAGCGCACGGTCGCCCTCTTCGCTCACGAGCTCGACCGCGGTCTTCTCCCACGACGCCACCTTTTCGGCAAAGTTCGCCATCTCGCCGGTGTCGGCCGGCAGCTCGGCCGCGGCGTCCATCAGCGCCGTTCCGGTGGAGGCGAGGAACGCCTCGAAATCGAGCTCACGCAGGGTTTCGAGATCGGCCAGATCGCTCGCGAGGAGGGCATCGAGCATGTCGACCGAGGCCTCCCAGAAAGCATCGACGGCCGCCGGGTCGACCTGCGATCGCCGGACAGTCTCGCTCCCGAGGATGATCTCCTTCTTGTTCTGGAGAACCACGGCGCCTTTGCGCGCCACCGCCACCGCACGATCGAAGACGGCGGGATCGACGGTATCGGCAAACTCGCGGCTCAGCTCGCCGACCTCCTGCTGGTAGGACGCCGGCAGTGCCCGCCACACGATCTCGGGCCGGTGCTGAACGAGTCCTTCGAGAACCACCCTCACGGTCCCGTCCGGGGTGTCGGGGATGGCCAGTCGGTCGACCGGGTTGCCGCCGCAGGCGGAAACGACCGCCAGGGCGAGGCCGACAAACCGGGGAGACGTCGTCAGCTGAAACCGCATAGAGAACTCCTTCATGGCATCAAACGACCGAACCGCGGGATTATGACTTCTGAGAACTCCCGGATCATGATAAAACCCGCCCATGAACGTGGAATCCACCTACAGTTTCGTCTACGACCGGGCCGAGGCCGCCCGGGTCTTCCAGGAAATCGGCACCCGGGGTCTCGTCCTCGCCATCCTCGCCCGCCTCCCGCCGGAGCCCGGTTGGGAGGGTTGCGTCGTCTACAAGGGCGCGGCGCCCGACGACAGCGCACGGACGGTCTGCATCGGGATGACCGGCCCATCGGCGATCGAGGTCCAGGAGAGGATCGTCGAAACCTTCGAAGCCACCGGAATCCCGGTTCCCACCATCT
>JAHECW010000053.1 GCA_024641545.1 Acidobacteriota bacterium | reverse complement strand
GGTGGATCGTCTACTGTGCGACCGCGCCGGCGCTGATCAGGACCAGAATCACCGCGAAAAAGGCCGCAACGAATGGCGCTCGCATCGAAGAAACCAAAAAGTCGTTTCCCTTCCGGTTCAAAAGCTCACGTCTGCTCCCAGTCTCTCAGGTTATCTTCGCACACATTCACCTCCCCGGGGAACCGTCGTGCGGCCCTGCCGAGGCCGCACTTTTTCGTACCTCCGCGATCCTGAACGAGTACCCTGGGGCGGGTGGAGTTCCATCTCGTTTATCGATTCAGGGTTCGCCGGTCGGGCGCAGGAGATGCATCGCCATGACACAGCCGAAGAAGCGAAGATGGCTCCGAGTCCTCGGGATCGGTTGCGCCACCGTGGTCTTGGTGGTGCTCGGTCTCGCGGGTTGGATCGTGCTCCAGGTGCGCGCCATGAACCGGCCGGTGGTGGTCGACGGGGTCCACCCGTTCAAATCGGCGGCGAAGCGGGATCGCTACCTCGCGAACTACGGCGCCCGGGCCTCGCGCTGGCCGGTTCCCTCCGAAGAGGTTTTTGTGGACACCTCGTGGGGCGAGACCTTTGTCCGGATCAGCGGACCCGACAACGGGCCGGCCCTGGTCCTTCTGCCGGGCGCCAACGCGACCTCGCTCCTGTGGGAGCCCAACGTGGCGTCGTGGTCGGAGAGTTACCGGGTCTTCGCGGTGGACAACGTCTTCGATTTCGGTCGCAGCATCAACTCGCGAAACCTGACGACGCCCGAGGATTTCGTCGACTGGCTTGACGAGTTCCTGATCCGGATGGGTCTCGAACGAGACGTCAACCTCCTCGGCCTTTCCTACGGCGGCTGGATCGCGAGCCAGTACGGTCTTCGGCACCCGGAACGTCTCGCGAAGCTGGTTCTGGTCGCTCCCGCGGCCACGGTCGCCTGGTTCAGCGGCGATTTCATCAAGAAGGGGATCATGTGTCTGATTCCCCACCCGCACTTCACCAGGAGCATGGTCCGTTGGGCCCTCCACGATGCGGCCGAGGGGACGCCCGAACAGCAAAAGACGGTCGAGGAGGCCGAGGAGAACGCCTGGCTCGGTCTGCGCAGCTTCAAGCTCAAGCAGATGGTCAACCCGACGGTCCTGACCGACGAGGAATGGCGGAGCTTCGGGGTGCCGGTGCTCTTTCTCGTCGGCGAAAACGAGGTGATCTACTCGATCAGCGGTCGCGAAGCGGTGGCAAAGCTCAACCGCGTGGCGCCGGAGATCGAAACCGAGCTCTTCACCGGGTGCGGCCATGACCTCTCGTTGGTCCAGGCCGATCGGTTCAACCGGCGGGTGCTCGCTTTTCTCGACGGCAGGACAGGGACGGAATCGAACGACGAAACCGGGAAGCAGTCCGTTTCGGTTGACTGACCCTCGACGATCGGCATGGGCGCGAGACGCGCGCACCGCAATTTCCCGGCGTATTTTTCGAAGGCGATGCCGGTCGTTGTGGTGCGGGCGTCCCGCCCGCAAGGAGTCCTAAATATCGTTGGCGGAGTCGGGTCGATGCATCCCCCGAGGGCCCGGCGACGGCTGTTCGAACGGCGTTATTCAGAGCGACACGGCATCCACCCCCCTCGCTCGCTTCTGACGGCCCACTGATTGAACGACGTCCTTGGCGGTGTTTCTTCACCGATGGGTAGGTGTGGAATTCAATTCATGGGTGGCGTCTCGCTCCTTCGAGCCCTATATTGAGATCACAGGATTCGAAAATTGGCATCGAAATGGACATCGAAGAAGGTCGCGTGCCCATTGCTTCAACGCAGGTGGGTGCTCGGCTCCGGTGTGCGTTGAATCGCCGAGTCGGTTTGTTGATTTTGAAGGCTGGGGAGTCAACCATGAAAACGAACACCGTGGGCGTCATCGTTGTTGTCGTCGCTCTTTTGATGATTCCGCCCTGCGCGGAGGCGGCCATCCCGCAGGCGGAGAGAGACGCGCTGATCGCGATCTACGACAGCACGGGCGGTCCGGGTTGGGGTAACTCGACCAACTGGCTCGGTGCCCCCGGCACCGAGTGCACTTGGTTCGGGGTCGCCTGCTCGGGCGGAGACGCGAATGTGGTCGACCTCGACCTCGGCGCCAACAACCTCAACGGGTTGCTCCCACCGGAGGTCCAGAACCTCACCGTGCTCGAGGGCTTGCGGTTGCCGTGGAATGGCATCCTCGGCGAGATCCCTCCGGAACTCGGCGCCCTGACGATGCTCCATACCCTCGATCTGGCGGGAAACCGTTTCAACGGGGGCATCCCGCCGGCGCTCGGCAGCCTGGGAGCCCTGAATTGGCTCCACCTGGGACACAACCGGTTCAGCGGGTCAATCCCCCCGGAGATCGGCCTGCTCGTGAACCTCTACTGGTTCGCGGCCAACGACAACCGCCTCACCGGTGTCATTCCCGACGAGCTCGGCAACCTGACCGGCTTGGAGGAGATTCATCTTTGGGGCAATGAACTGACCGGCGGGATTCCGACCGGGTTGGCGGATCTGCCGGCCCTTCGGTGGGTCGATCTTGCGGCCAATCAGCTGACGGGACCTGTCCCGTCGGAGTTCGGCGGCAATCCGAACCTCATTGGTTTGATTTTGAACGGCAACGATCTCGATGGCGGGATTCCGCCCGAGTTGGGTTCACTGCCGGGACTTCAACACCTCGATCTGGCCGACAACCGGCTCACGGGGCCGATTCCGTCGGCGATCGGGGGCCTCTCGAACCTCGGTTTTCTCGGTCTTGGCGATAACCGGCTGACGGGCCCGATCCCGCCGGGTCTCGGCAACCTGGTGGGTTTGAATGGCCTGCACATGCAGAACAACCTTCTTTCAGGTTCCGTACCGCCGGAGCTGGGTAATCTGACAGCGCTCGGAGCTCTCAATCTGAGAGACAACAACCTCACCGGTTCGCTCCCCCCGGAGCTCGGCAATCTGGCCTCACTGGGCCACCTGGATCTGGGAGGGAATCACCTCTCCGGGCCGATCCCGGCAGCCATCGGTAGTCTCGCGAACCTGGGTTTTCTGAATCTGGGGGGCAACGCTCTCTCGGGCCCGATCCCGGCGGAGATCGGCAACTTGAGCAATCTCGGTGAGATCTTCCTCGGGAACAACCGGCTCAGCGGTTCCATCCCACCGGAGATCGGCGGCCTCGCCTCGCTCTCTGCGCTCGACCTCGGCCAGAACCGGCTCGAGGGTCAGATCCCGGCCGAATTCGGCGATCTCGCCAATCTCCAGTGGATGAGCCTGGCCGCCAACAACCTGATGGGACCGGTGCCGGCGACCATCACCAGCCTCGTTTCGCTCGGCGACAACACCAGCGACGTCAACATGAACGGGCTCTACAGCGGCGATCCGGCGGTGGTGGCCTTTCTCGACGCCAAGTGTGGCCCGCAGTGGAAGGACATCCAGACCGTCGTTCCAACCGGTTTTTCGGTCGTCGCTTCGACCGGTCTGTCGGCCACGCTCGTCTGGGACCCGATTCCCTTCGCCTGGAACGCCGGGGGCTACGACATTTTCGTTTCGGAAAGCCCGACGGGACCGTTTCTCCACCACGGTCGCGCCATCGACAAGAACGCGAACTCGTGGACCGTCTTCGGTCTGCTCCCGAGCACCACTTACTACTTCAAGATCTGCAGTGTCACCGAAGCCGGGCCGGAGAACCGGAACACCGTGATCAGCGAGCTCACGACCCCGGAATCGATGGCGACCAGCGCTGCGCCGTCGACCTGGTATGTCGCCAAGACCGGGATCCACGGCAACGACTGCGCGTCGCCGGCGGCGCCGTGCCCGACCATCCACGCGGCTCTCAGCCTGGCGGCGCCGGGTGAACTCGTCCGGGTCGCCGCCGGAACCTACACCGAGGTCTTTCACCTCAACGAGACCGTCATGCTGGTCGGGGAGGACGCCGCGACGACGATCATCGAGGGTTACGGTTGGAACCCGGTCATCGATGTTCAGACGGGGGTCCAGGCGCAGATCTCGGGGTTCACGATTCGCGGCGGCGAGGCTGTCGGCGGCGGCGGCGGCGTCTTCGTCGGGTGGCGGGGCCGCCTCGAGCTCGAGGACACCGTGGTGACCATGAACCAGGCAAACACCGGCGGCGGCATCTACGTCGAGTGCGAGGGCAGCGCGATCCTCGATCACGTGACGATTCAGGAGAACACCGCCAGTTGGCGTGGCGGCGGGCTCGCCGCCTGCGGATCGACGATTCTCACCGACAGCACGGTGAGGCTCAACTCGGCGCCCTGGGGCGGCGGCGTCGCCATCAGCGGCGCCACCCAGATCGACCGGACGACCATCGCCGACAACACGGCTTTGGGTTTCGGCGGCGGAGGCCTTGTCAACGACGGTTGGGTGGGGATCAGCAACAGTACCGTTGCCGACAACACCGCGGCTCATGGCGGAGGGCTGGCAAACCAGGCGATGGCGAACATGAGCCTGGTGAACACCACGGTGAGCGGGAACACCGGGGGCGGTGTCTTCAACGATCGTGTCGCGATGGCGACGTTGGACAGCTGTACGATTGTTGACAATACGGGTCCGGAGACCGAGCACTCGGGTCTGATGAACTGGGAGTCCCTGCTTCTGCACAACACCATCGTCGCCGGCAACACGCCGTTCAACTGCGCCAATCCCGTGACCAGCATGGGCTATAACCTCGAGGACGGAAGCGGTTGCGGGTACGACGGTCCGGAAGACATCAGCGACACCGATCCGCTGTACGGTCCGCTGGCGGACAACGGCGGCCCGACCCGGACCCACGCCCTCGCGGCGGTGAGCCCGGCGGTGGATTCCGGCGATCCGGCCGCTGCCGCGGCAACCGACCAGCGCGGTTACGGGCGCCCCGTCGACGGTGATTTCGACGGGATTGCCGTTGCCGATATCGGTGCCGTTGAATTTGTCGGACCGCTCTTTTTCGACGGCTTCGAGACCGGTGACACGTCGGTTTGGGCGCTGACCTCGCCGTAGGCTGGTCATCAGGCTTCGTTCGATTCGGTTGTGCGCCGGAAACGGCGCTGATTCCTCCGGGGATCCGCCGGAAACGGGCTACACTACCTCCCGATCTCGCCCACCTGGGTGTGAGCGCCGGGAGACCACGTTGACGACCGACCTCGAATTTCAGTCCTACGATGCCCACCGCCTCGCCGAGATCTTCGAATCGCACATCCCGTTCAACAAGCTGCTCGGACTGCGCTGCCTCGAGATTGCGGACGGCGAGGTCCGCGTCGAGCTGCCGTACCGCCCGGAGCACGTGGGCAATCCGGAAATCCCCGCCCTCCACGGCGGCGCGATCTCGGCGACCCTGGATACCACCGGCGGGCTCGCGGTGTGGTCGCAGGCGGGTCCGCACGACAGGGTCTCGACCATCGATCTGAGGGTCGATTTTCTCAGGCCGGGTCGAGCCGAACCGCTGATCGCGGTGGCGAGAGTCGTTCGCCTGGGCAACCGGGTCGGAGTTGCCGAGCTCCGCGCCTTCCACCCCGATGCCGAGGACAGACCCGTGGCCGCGGGCATGGGGGTCTACAGTGTCAAGCGGGACAACGGCGGCGACGGCGACCGGTGGGATTGGCAGTCGGATTGATGGTCGCAGCAGCCGCCCGCGTCACAAGCGGGCTTCCGATTGGTGGGGTGCGGGCGTCCCGCCCGCATGGAGTTGATCCTGGAAACGAAGAAAGGTCGTGGGTGATGATCCGTAATCGTTGCGCAGCGCTGGCGTTCCTCCTGTGGTGTTTGCTCTCGACGGGCGGTGTTTATGCCGCAGATAACGGCCATGGCCGAATCACCGCCGAGACTCTCAAGGGACTCGAGCTGCGGAGCATCGGGCCCGCCTTCATGTCGGGGAGAATCTCCGACATCGCCAAGGACCCGTCGGACCCCGCGACCTGGTATGTGGCGGTCTCCTCGGGCGGGGTGTGGAAGACGGTGAACTCGGGGACGACATGGAAACCCATCTTCGATGACTACGGCTCGTACTCCGTCGGCTGCGTCACCGTCGACCCGAAAAGCCCGTGGGTGGTCTGGGTCGGCACCGGCGAGGGCAACAGCCAGCGCAGCGTCGGTTGGGGCGACGGGGTCTACAAGAGTCTCGACGGGGGGGAGAGCTTCACCCGGATGGGGCTAGCGTCGTCGGAGCACATCGCCAGGATCCTCATCGACCCGCGCGACTCCGACGTGGTCTACGCCGCCTCGCAGGGCTCGCTGTGGGCGCCGGGCGGCGATCGCGGACTCTACAAGACCAGCGATGGCGGCACGACCTGGAACCGCGTCCTCGAGATCAGCGAGAACACCGGCATCACCGATGTGGTGATGGATCCGCGCGATCCCGACACCCTCATCGCCGCCTCGTACCAGCGCCGTCGCCGGGTCTGGACCCTCATCGCCGGCGGCCCCGAGTCGGCGATCTACAAGTCGACCGACGGCGGAGCGTCATGGCGCAGGCTCGAGAAGGGACTGCCGACGGTCCACATGGGACGGATCGGGCTCGCCCTCGCCCCCGAGAACCCCGATGTGGTCTACGCCACCATCCCCGCCGAGGGCGAGCACAGTGGGTTCTACCGATCGCTCAATCGAGGCGAGTCGTGGGAGCGGATGAGCGGCTATGTGCCCATCGATCCTCAGTACTACCAGAAGCTCTACCCGGACCCCCACCACCCCGATCGCGTCTATTCAATGGACATGCTGATGCAGGTCAGCAACGACGGCGGGCGCAGCTTTTCGCCCATGAGCTGGAAAAACCGCCACGTCGACACCCACGTGATGCTCTTCGACGCCGACGACCCCGAATACCTGATGGTCGGCGGCGACGGCGGGCTCTACGAGTCGTGGGACCGCGGCGGGACCTGGAAGTACATCGACAACCTGCCCATCACCCAGTTCTACCGCGTCGGCACCGACAACGCCGAGCCGTTCTACAACGTCTATGGCGGGACCCAGGACAACAGCTCCCAGGGCGCGCCGTCGCGCACCACCAGCCGACACGGGATCACGAACCGCGACTGGTTCGTCACCGTCACCGGCGACGGCTACCAGACCCGGGTGGACCCGGACAACCCGAAGATCGTCTACTCCATGTATCAGTACGGCGGGCTGGTGCGCTACGACCGCGCCAACGGTGAGATGGTCGACATCCAGCCCCAGCCCGAGACCGGTGAAGACCCCATCCGCTGGCACTGGGACTCGCCGCTGATCATCAGCCCGCACTCGGGCAGCCGGCTCTACTTCGCCGGCAACCGGCTCTACCGCTCGGATGACCGCGGCGACACCTGGCGCGCCGTGAGCCCGGATCTCACCCGCGGCATCGACCGCAACCGGCTCGAGGTCATGGGCCGGGTGTGGAGCGTCGACGCGGTCTGGAAGAACGTCTTCACCTCGTTCTACGGCAACATCGTCGCCCTCGACGAATCGGCGCTGGTGGAAGGTCTCATCTATGCCGGCACCGACGACGGGCTGATTCAGGTGACCGAAAACGGCGGCGAGAGCTGGCGCAGAATCGGCGCCTTCCCGGGCGTTCCGGAGAACACCTACGTCGCCGATCTCGCCGCCTCGGTGCGTGATCCCGACACCGTCTATGCCGCGTTCAACAACCACAAGAGCGGCGACTTCAAGCCCTATCTGCTCGAGAGTACCGATCGCGGCCGGAGCTGGCGGTCCATCGCCGGCGATCTGCCCGATCGCCACATCATGTGGTCGGTCATCGACGATCACGAGCGCGGCGGGCTGCTCTTCGCCGGGACCGAGTTCGGGCTCTTCGTGACGGTCAACGGCGGAGTGAACTGGATCGAGCTCACCGGCGCCGTGCCGACGATCGCGTTTCGTGACCTCCAGATCCAGCGCCGCGAGAACGATCTCGTGGCCGGCACCTTCGGCCGCGGGATCTTCATCCTCGACGACTACACGCCCCTTCGTCTCATCGATGCCGATCTGCTCGGCGCCGAGGCCGCGACCTTCCCGGTCAAGACCGCCTTTCAGTTCCTCCGCTCGAGCGATCTCGGCTGGGGCGAGAAGGGAACCTTCGGAGACGGTCTCTTCGCAGCACCGAATCCGCTGTTCGGCGCCGTGCTGACCTATTATCTCCGCGACGATCTGAAGAGCCGGCACGAGACGCGGCGCACGGCTGAGCGTGAGCTCGCGGCCAAGGGCGAGTCGGTGAAGATCCCGAGTTGGGACGAGCTGCGCGAAGCGGATCTCGAAGAGGCGCCGACCATCGTGGTGTCCGTCGAGGACGCCTCCGGAACGGTGGTCCGCCGGATCGCCGCCCCATCGACCGCCGGCATCCACCGCATCGCCTGGGATCTCCGCTGGCCGTCGCTGGAGCCGGTCACGGGCGGCGAAAAGGGCGACGCATGGGGGCACGTCGAGGACAGCGGGCCCCTGGTGGCGCCGGGGACCTACACAATTCGGCTGCAGAAGCGCGTCGATGGGGTGCTGACCGAGATCGGCGAGGCGCAGACCTTCGCCGCGGTGCCGTTGGGAATCGCCACCCTTCCGGCGGCGGATCGGGAGGCCCTGGCAGCGTTTCAGCGCCGCGCGGCGGAGCTCCAGCGGGCGGTCCTGGCCACCGTCGAGGTTGTCAGGGAGACCCGGACCGGGCTGACGGCCCTGAGCACCGCCATCGACAGCACCCCCGGGATCGACGCTGCCGCGGGCGCCGAGGTGCGCGAGTTGCGGCGGCGGTTGGCCGGGATCGAGGTGGCGCTTCTCGGCGACGAAACTCTCAGGAAGCGTCAGGAGCCGGTGGCGCCGTCCACCGTCGATCGGATCCAGCGGGTGATGGAGGCGCACTGGAGCTCGAGCTCGGCGGCGACCGCGACTCACAAGCGGAACTACGAGATCGCATCGGATGCGCTCACCGAGGTTCTCGCGGATCTTCGCCCGTTGGTGGCGGTGGATCTCGTAGCACTGCAACAGAAGGTCGATCGCGCCGGGGGCCCGTGGACCTCCGGAAGCGGTCTGCCGACCTGGCCGCCGGTGGATTGACTCGCATGGATAGCCAAGAGCAGGGTGAAGGACTTTGAAGGCGGGCTCAAGCCCACCCTGCGATTCTCACGTGCGGTTGGGTCGTAGGGTGGGCCTGGGCCCACCTTCAGTATCGTGGTGCGGGCTTGTTGCGTTTCTTGCGAGAAGGCCGCCGTTGATGATCAGCATGCGAAAAGAGGTTGCACTTTGAAGAACACGATCGCCACCGGAATCCTCATCCTGGCCCTGGCAACTCCTGCCATCGCCGCCGAAGCCGAAAAGCCCATGCCCACCATCGCCGAGAAGACCGCCGGGCTCGAGCGCGCCGACGGCCTGCTCACGACGTGGCTCGACCGCGGTCGCGGGAAGATCTATCTCGAGGTCCCGGCCCCGGGGGATCGCGGTGTGGCGGCCGAGCTGCTCTCTGTCGAGGGTCTGCTCACCGGTCTCGGTTCGAATCCCGTCGGGCTCGATCGTGGTCAGCTCGGTCCGGCCCGGCTGGTTCAGCTGCGCCGGCTCGGAGAGCGTGTGCTGATGGAGGAGCTCAACCTCGGTTTTCGCGCGTTGACCGAGGATTCGGATGAGGCTCGAGCGGTGCGCCAGTCGTTCGCGACGTCGGTGCTCTGGGCCGAGGAGATCGCCGCCCGGGATCCCGACGGCCGCTCGCTGGTCGATCTGACGTCCTTTCTCATCCGGGATGCGCACGGGGTGGTGGCCCGGCTCCGAGACACCGGTCAGGGCAGCTTCAAGCTCGACCCCGGCCGCAGTGCGGTTGATATCGACGCCTTCCTGACCTTTCCCGACAACCTCGAGTTCGAGGCGGTCCTGACCTACACCGGCGAGACACCGGGGAAGCTCGTGGCCGCGATCGCACCAACCGCAGAGTCGGTGACCCTCGTCCAACATCAGTCACTCATTCGCCTGCCCGACGACGGCTATTCGCCGCGGCGTTTCGACCCGCGGGCCGGGTCGTACCCGGTGACCTTCGCCGACTTCGCGGTCGCGCTGGATGAACCCATCGACACGCGATGGATCGTCCGCCACCGGTTGCAGAAGACCGATCCCGCAGCGGAGCGGTCTCGGGTTGTGGAGCCCATCGTCTACTACGTCGATCGGGGAGCTCCCGAACCAGTCCGGAGCGCCTTGGTGGAGGGTGCTTCATGGTGGGCGGCGGCCTTCGAGGCGGCGGGTTTCATCGACGCCTACCGGGTCGAGGTGCTGCCCGAAGGGGTCCACCCCCTGGATGTCCGTTACAACGTCATTCAGTGGGTCCACCGGTCGACGCGCGGCTGGTCCTACGGCGGCGGCATCGTCGATCCCCGCACCGGCGAGATGATCAAGGGCCACGTCTCGCTGGGTTCGCTGCGGGTTCGGCACGACCGGCTGCTCATGGAGGGGCTCGTGGGGACCGAAGGCACCGGCAGCGGCGGCCCCGACGACCCCGTCGAGGTAGCGCTCGCCAGAATCCGGCAGCTCTCGGCCCATGAGGTCGGCCACACCCTCGGCTTCACCCACAACTTCGCCGCGAGCACGTATGGCGACCGGGCCTCGGTGATGGACTATCCGGCGCCCCTGGTGGAGATCACCGACGACGGTGAACTCGATCTTTCCCGCGCCTACGGCGTTGGGGTGGGGGACTGGGACATCCACACCGTGCGCTATGCCTACGCCCGGCCCGCGCCCGGCGAGACCGAGGACGAGCTGCTCGCGTCGATCATCGCCGACGGTCTCGACCGCGAGCTCGCATTCATGTCCGATGACGACGCCCGCCCCATCGGTTCGGCTCATTCGCGCGCCCACCTCTGGGACAACGGCAGCGACGCGGCCACCGCCCTCGATCACGCCTTCGAGGTCCGCCGCATCGCCATAGAGAGGTTCGGCGAAGACAACATCGCCGTCGGTGAGCCCCTGTCGGAACTCGTCGAAGTTTTCAGCCCGCTTTTTCTCTACCACCGCTATCAACTGACCGCCGCGGTCAAGCTGATCGGCGGCGTCGAATACAGCTACGCTGTCAGGGGCGATGGTCAGGGCCCCGCGCAACCGGTCAACGGCGATCTCCAGCGCCGCGCGCTCGACTCGGTCCTCCACGGCCTCGATCCGTTGGTGCTCTCGGTGCCGGATTCCGTCGCCGAGCTGCTGCTGCCGCCCGCCTTCGGTTACCGGCCCTCGCGTGAGGCGCTGGCGTCGGCCGCTGCGCCGGTTTTTGACCGGCTCGGCGCGGCCGCGACCGCCGCCGATCTCGTGGTGACGTCGGTCCTTGTGCCAGAGCGGTGCGCGCGGCTCGTCGAGCAGTCGCTGCTGGATCCGACCCTGCCGTCGCTGGAGGAGGTGCTCGAGGGCGTGACCGAGACCGTGTTCAACCACGTCAGCCTGCCGCCGCTCCAGGAGGAGATCCGCCGAGTGGTCCAACGCGTGCTGGTCGACGAGGTGATCGACCGCATCGTTGATCCCGCAACCCCGGCCCCGGTGCGATCACGGCTCGAGGCCGGTCTCGCCGAGATCCAGGTGCTGGTCGAAGCCGAGCTCGCGGATTCCGACGGCGCCGGGCGGATCCACCTCGCGTCCCTGCGCGATGATCTGACCCGCTTCCGCGATCTTCGCGAGTGGGTGCCCGGCGAGTTCCGGCGGGCCGCAGATCCACCGCCCGGCGATCCCATCGGCGACGCATTTTTTGGGTGTTCGCTCGAGCCGGCCGGGCGGCGCTGAGGTTGCAGTCATTTTTGCGCCAGAGCCTCTCAAAGCGTGGGTGGATCAACCCCGAAGAGCCGAGAGGAAGATCCCGGGGATGTGCCGCCAACCGGGATCGGCGGCAAAACCGGCAACCCGGCGGGCGGTGGTGTGGGCGGTTTTGTTGGTGACGAACCACGGCGGTTTGGGCAGCAGGCTCGGGTCGCCGTGCGCCCAGCTTCTCGGGAAGGGGTAGAACGAGCCGCGGATGACGGATTTCTGCGGCTGATCGAATAAAAAGGTGTTGTGGACGACGCCGATTCCGCTGCCCACGTCGGTGAGCGTGTGGCCGGGGTAGGCCCCCCATGACGCCTGGGCGAGCAGGAAGGCGCCGGCGTTCCAGACGTTGATCCCGATGGCGCCGTAGCGGAGATCCGCCACCGCCCGCTCGAGCTCGGGCCCGAGCTCGAGCGCCGTCGCCGGGTGGATCAGAATGGTGGCGCCGAGGGTGCCTTCCAGACGTTCGTTGCAGAAGGCCACCGCACGTTCGAGAAACGACGCCGCGCCGGCGCCGGGCAGGCTGGTCTCGCAGAGAACCGGGCCGAAGACCTCGGATGAGAAGCAGACGTCGTCGGTTTCGGAATCGATGCCGGCAATGAGCGTTCGGGGGACGTCGCCGCCGAACGACTCCGCGGTCGGGTGAACCGAGGTCAGGCTTTCGCGACGCTCCGCGGCGCCTGGGTAGTAGGTCGCGCGTGGTGGCATTTCGGTGAAGACCCGCCGGATCTCGTCGAGAAACGGGCCCCTCAGCTCCCACTCGGCCGGCATGACGAGGACCTGGGCGGCGATGCAGTTGCACCCCGCGTTGTGGAACTTCATGGTCGCCACGTGCTCGGCCTGGTAGCGGAGATCCGCCGCGCTCCACGGTCCGGGAACCACGATCACCGGTCCGACACCGCCAAGCTCGCTGGTGATGGGTTTGTCGAGCGCCGGAACGCGCTGCTGTTTGCGCCGGCGCCCCTCGTCGCCGGGACCGAAGACGATGGCGTCGTGGGTCGCCGCGCTGCCGGTGATGTGGATGGAGTCGATCCCCGGGTGGCGCGTCAGAGAGGCCCCGACATCGGCGCCGCCCGAGATGACGCGGAGAAACCCGCCCGAGACAAAGGGCTCGCAGACCTCTTCGAGAATTGCCCTGAGGTAATCGTTGACGGGATTCAGTTTGAGCAGGACGACCTCGCCGTCCGCCAGGAGCTTGTGAAGCGCGTCCAACGGCGCGATGGCGTTGATGTTGCCGGCGCCGAGAACCAGAGCCACCGCACCCTTTTGATCGCGCTGCCGGTCGAAGACCGCCATGCGATCGTGAAGGTTGTCGGCGTGAATTCCGGGTGGCATCCAGATCTCGATCGTGATGCCGCTCATCAGCAACCGGTCGAAGATCGTCCGCGGATAGACCGGCACCGCCAGCTGTCCGGAAGTGGTTCTGCGAATGCCCGGAAACTCGAGACGCCGGCCGTCCCTCAGCGCCTCGAGTGTTTCCAGATAGCCGTTGATCCCGCCGGCGAAAGCCCAGGGCCCCGTGACCCACTCCTCGCCGACCCATGGCGACGCCGGATCGATCTTCTTTCCGGCGACGGAGGCTTCGACCCAGCGCCGGGCCTGTTGGCCGAGGTTGGTCCGACTGACTCGGAGCATTTCGACCTTGTCCCCAACCGGCAGGTGGGCCCAGGTCTCGGCATGGTCGCGGAGCTCGGCGATGATCTGGTCGAGATGAGTCCTCTGAGGCACGTCAATCCTCCTCGCCCACGAAAGATTCTGTTGGAAGCTGTCGTGAGGATACACCGGCGGGAGACGGCGGGGAATGCGGTTGATTTTCGCATTCCGTCGCGTCCGTGCATCGAATTGGCGTGATCGTCCATTCCCCCGCCGGGCACATCGACCGAGAATTGGTGGTATCAGCCGCCGATTCGATGCGGCGGCGGAACACAGAAAAGGGGGGACCGGATGGCTCGAGAGAAGCCCCTGACGTGGATCGCGGGTTGGGCGTTGGGATGCTTTGCGTGGGCCTTCTGCCCGCAGATATCAGGAGCGTCGGAGCTCACGCGGATCGTGACCTCGGTGGATGCCGCCGTCAACATCGAGTCGATGGCGGTCCGCGATCGCGATCTGCTCTCCGTCCGGCTGGATGGGGGGAGCGCCTACGTACCCCGGTCGCTCGGGAATCTCCTTCCCGATGGCGTCGATGTTGACGCGATTTCGCTCCTCGCCGACAACCGCGTGGTGTTCTCGACCGATGTCTCCTTCAGCGCCGGCGGCGTCGAGGCCGACGACGAGGATCTCGTGCTGTGGGATCGCATCTCGCTGAGCCTCGTCTTCGACGGTTCGGTCTCGGGCCTGCCCGAGAAGGCCGACATCGACGCCGTACACGTGCTTTCGTTGTCGCCGATGGACGTCCTCTACTCCGTCGACGCTCCGGTGGAAATCGGGGGCATCGTCATCGCCGACGACGACATCGTCCGGTTCGACGGCGCGACCCACACCGTCGTCCGAACCGGCGCCTCGCTCATCGGCGACGAGACGGCGAGGGCGGATGTCGACGCACTCTGGTTCGACCCGGGCGGCAACGAGTATGTGATCAGTCTCGACGTGGCCATCGAGGCCGGGACGGGTCGCACCGCAGCCGACGCCGATGACCTCGTGCGCTGGGCCAACGGTTCGCTTCTGATGTACTTCGACGCGTCGGCGGCGGGGGTCAGCGTGCCCGGACTCAACCTCGACGCCGTCAGCTTCGACGTCGCGTTCTTCGCCGACGATTTCGAAACCGGCGACACCACCATGTGGTCGGCCACCACGCCCTGAAGAGGAGAATGCCATGCAACGGAATCTGACCATCGTCATCTGTCTTCTCGCAATCGCCGGCATCGCGACCGCCGACCAGGGCCGCACCGAGATCGGCCCCACCGACACCTTCCCCATCGTCATCGACACGCCGGGGAGCTATGTGCTGACCGCCGATCTGCATGTGACCAATCATGACGCGACCGCGATTGAAATCACCGCTGACGGAGTTTCCCTGGATCTCGGTGGGCACGTGGTTCGGGGCCCGGGACAAAGCACCGCGACTGGTGGCGGAATCTTCGCAAGCCAACACGCCGGACTGACGATCAGAAACGGCACTGTACAGGAGTTCTTGTACGGGATCATCATTCTCGGTGGCGACCCCGATCAAGGGTCGAACCGCATCGAGGATCTGACCGTCGGTTGGTGCGGCCACGACGGCGTGGCGTTGTCGGGCGGCACCGCTCGGAACATCGTGGTGCACGACAATGGTTTGACCGTACAGACCGCCTACGGCTTGAACTGCGTTAGGTGCGCGATCCGCGATGTCACCGCACGGGGCAATTACAATGGGATCAGAGTGTTTATCGGGTCCGCGGAGAACTGCCTGGCAAGCGAGAACCTGTCGAACGGGTTCGATCTCGTGACTGCCTCGCTTCGCGGCGGCGCTGCATCTGAAAACGGTGGCGACGGTGTCTATTCGAGTGCAAAAAGTGTGGTCATCGGGGTGACGGTCGCGAGCAACACCGGGTGGGGCATCCAACTGACCTCTGGCAGCGCGAGTAATGTCGTCAACTGCACCGGCGGCGGCAACGGAGCGGGCAACATCACCGGCTGCGCCGACGGCAACGGCTGCCACCAGAACTATCTGCCGTGACGTCAATGACCTGAGAACTCGGGCCTTTGTGGCGCCGGCGCCCCGCCGGCGAAAGGACCACAGACCATGAAACCCGGAAGACCGGAAACGGTGTGAGAACACCACCGCAATCGGTGCGCCTCCCCGGAACAAATTCCTGCGAGCGGGACGCCCGCACCGAAATCGCGCTCTCCATTCGAAGTTGCCGGTCCGCAACCTCCCGTTGTTTAGGTACCATCCTTCTGGAGAAACCCGGAGGGTGTGCCATGAAGCTTCGCTGTGTGCTCGTCGGTGTCGCGGTTGGGTTGAGTTTCGTTGTGGTTGTCGAGGCGGCCGGGCCATCCCCGGCGACGATTCTCGAACAGGTCCGGAGCTACCGCGCTCAACATGAAGCCGAGATCGTCACCGAGCTCGCCGAGCTCGTGGCGCTGCCCAACATCGCGGCTGATCTGCCCGCCATGGAGGTCAACGCCGAGTATTTGACCGGTTTGCTCGAGGCGCGGCGGTTCTCAGTCTCGCTCCTCCGCGCCGACGGTGCACCGCCGGTGGTCTTCGGCGAGCGCCGGTCCGAGGGTGCGGATCGTACCGTGGTCTTCTACGCCCACTACGACGGCCAGCCGGTGGTGCCCGAACTCTGGCGCAGCGACCCGTGGCGGGTCGTGATCCGGACCGGACGGATCGAGGATGGGGCGGAGGATGTCCCCATGAGCGAGCTGGCGCCGCCGCTCGATCCGGAGTGGCGGCTCTACGGCCGGTCGGCGTCGGACGACAAGGTCTCCATCGTCGCGCTGCTGGCGGCGGTGGACGCCCTCGATGCGGCGGGGATCGTCCCGTCCGTGACCATCAAGCTCGTCATCGACGGCGAGGAGGAGCGGGGATCGCCCCACATCGCCGAGATCCTCCGCGCCAACCGCGATCGACTCGACGCCGATCTCTGGATCTTCTGCGACGGCCCCATGCACCAGACCCGGCTTCCCCAGGTGGTCTACGGTGTCCGCGGCGTGGCTTCGATGGAGATGACCGCCTACGGCCCGGCCGTCGCCCTCCACTCGGGCCACTACGGCAACTGGGCGCCCGACCCTGGAATGCAGCTGGCGGGGCTCATCACCTCCATGCGCGACGCCGACGGCAACATCCGGATCACCGGGATCGACGAGCTCGTCCGTCCGTTCGGCGAGACGGCCCGCGCCGCCATTGCGGCCGCGCCGCCGGTGGACGAGCAGCTCAAGCATGACCTCGCCCTCGGTTGGACCGAGGGGCAGCCGACCCCGCTCGCCGAGCGGATCGCCCGGCCCGCCATCAACCTCCTGGGCTTCTCGGTGGGAGCGGTCGGCGACAAGGCCCAAAACGCGATCTCGCCCGAAGCGAGGGCCGTGGTCGGTTTTCGCCTCGTTCCCGATGTGACCCCCGAAGCAATCCGGGACGCCACCGAAGCACACATCCGCGCGCACGGATGGCACATCGTTCACGCTGAACCCGATGACACGGTGAAGCTCGAAAACGAGCGCGTCGTGTGGCTCGAGTGGACTCTCGACTATCCGGGTCTGTGGACCGACATGGATCTGCCGATTTCGAGGGCGATCGCAGAGATCGTCGACGACGCCGTCGACGGTCCGATCGTGCTCACCCCGAGCCTCGGCGGCAGCCTGCCGCTGGTGATGTTCTCCGAGATCCTCGGCGCACCGCCCATCGTCGTGGTACCCATCGCCAACCACGACAACAACCAGCACGCTCCCAACGAGAATCTCAGGCTGAGCAATCTCTGGCAGGGTATCGAGATCTACGCCGCGCTCATGGTGCGGTTGGGGGAGTAGGGGCGGGCAGGGACTTTTCCAGCCGCTCATGCTGTCGCTGTCGCTGTTTCCCGGAGCCCCGGCCTTCCGGGCCGCCTTCGGCGACCCAGCGTCGCACGGGCAGCGCGGTCACGAGGGGCGGCAAGAAGAGTGGTGACCGGGCTGCCCGCGCGAGCGGCGGCCTGTTTCGCTACGGGGAGAGATGCACAGGGACGTTTTGCCGCGAGGGTTGCCCGGCATCGGCATTGTGCTCGGGGCTCCGCGTTGATGGAAGGGTGTCGTTCTGCACAATGCCGTGCCCGGCACGCCCCGGTGGGCGTTGGTCTTGCGAGTGCTCGAGGCGCTGTTTCGGTCGTTGTTGCTGCCGCGGTCGCTGCCGCTGCCCCGGTGGCTGCCGCTGTCACGACTGCGGCTCGGGGACATCAATGCGCGGCTATACTCCGAAGATGTCGACGTCCGCCACCTGGAGAAACTTCATGAAACGCGTGCTTCTCGCCTCGATTCTCGTGCTTTTCGCCATTTTCGGCACGGCCGCGGCCGATGACATCGACGACGGCAGGTTCAACCTCATCGACGTCTTTCAGCTCGAGGTCGCCGCCGACCCACAGATCTCCCCCGACGGCCGGCGCATCGTCTATGTCCGTTCGTTCATGGACATCATGACGGATCAGCCGCGGTCGAATCTCTGGATCGTAGACGTCGACGGCACCAACCACCGGCCCCTGACCACCGGCAGCGAGAACCACCACTCGCCGCGGTGGTCGCCGGACGGCACCCGGCTGATCTATCTCTCCGGCGAAGAGCGCGCGGCGCAGGTGTATTGCCGCTGGATGGACAGCGGTCAGACCGCCAGGCTGGCGCAACTCACGGCGCCGGCGAGCGGGATCGCCTGGTCGCCGGACGGGCGGCAGATCGCATTCTCGATGCCGGTGCCGGCGCCGTCGGAGCCCTTTGTCGCGATGCCGGCCAAACCGCCGGGCGCCGATTGGGCTGAACCCGCCAAGGTGATCCGGAAGGTCCTCTACCGCATGGACGGAATCGGCTACCTCAAGGACATGTACTTCCACATCTTCGTCCTGCCGGCCGACGGCGGAACCCCGCGGCAGATCACCTCGGGCAGCTTCCACCACCGCGATCCGCATTGGACGCCCGACGGCACGGCGTTGATTTTCTCCGCCAACCGGCACGACGACTGGGAGTACGAACCGCGCGATTCCGAGGTCTATGCGGTCGATCTGAATACTCGGGAGATCATCGCTCTGACCGATCGCAGGGGCCCGGATGAGGCCCCCGCGGTGTCTCCCGACGGCGGTACGATCGCCTACGTCGGCTACGACGACCGATACCAGGGTTATCAGGTGGCGCGGCTCTACCTCATGAACCGGGACGGCAGCGGTCACAGGATGGTGACCGCGGACTTCGACCGCGATGTCGAGAACACCACCTGGAGCCGTGACGGCAGCGGGCTTTTCTTCCAATATGACGATCGGGGCGACACCAAGGTCGGTTTCGTGACGGTGACCGGCGAGGTGTCGACCCTGGCCGGCGACGTCGGCGGCCTCTCCCTGGGTCGGCCGTACTCTGCGGGGACCTACTCGGTGGCCGACGACGGGACCTGTGCCTTCACTCTCTCCCGCCCCGACCACCCGGCCGATGTGGCGGTGGGCGGCAGGGGACGGCCCGTCGTCCGTCTCACCCGGCTCAACGAGGATCTCTTCGGTCACAAACAGCTCGCCGCCGTCGAGGAGATCCGCTTCCCCTCGTCGTTCGACGGCCGTGAGATCCAGGGTTGGATCGCCAAACCGCCGGGTTTTGACGCGGCGAAGAAGCACCCGCTCATCCTCGAGATCCACGGTGGACCTTTCGCCAACTACGGCGCTCGTTTCACCGCAGAGATCCAGCTCTTCGCCGCCGCCGGCTATGTTGTGCTCTACGTCAATCCGCGCGGCAGTACGAGCTACGGCGAGGAGTTCGGCAATCTCATCCACCACAACTACCCGAGCCAGGACTACGACGATCTCATGTCGGGGGTCGACGCCGTGATCGGGCGCGGGTACATCGATGACAAGAACCTCTTTGTCACCGGCGGCAGCGGGGGAGGGGTGCTGTCGGCCTGGATCGTCGGCATGACCGGTCGTTTTGCCGCCGCCGTGGTGGCGAAACCGGTCATCAACTGGACGAGCTTCGCGCTCACCGCCGATTTCTACCCGACCTTCTACCGCTACTGGTTCCCGGGTCCGCCGTGGGAGTTCGTGGAGCACTACTGGAAGCGGTCGCCGTTGTCGCTGGTCGGCAACGTGACGACGCCGACCATGCTGCTCACCGGCGAGGACGACCACCGCACCCCGATTTCGGAGTCGGAGCAGTACTACCAGGCCCTGAAGATCCGCAGGATCGACACTGCCCTGGTGCGCATCCCCGGTGCGGGGCACGGCATCGCCAATCGTCCGAGCCACCTCATCGCCAAGGTCGCACACATTCTGAAGTGGTTCGAAACGCACAGGACGTCGGAGGACTGAGAACATGGACAACGCGGCGATCCAGGATTTCTATCCCGACGACCTGAGCCACTGCTACGGCTGCGGTCGTCTCAACGAGCACGGTCACCAGCTCAAGACCCGCTGGGACGGCGACGAGACCGTCTCGGTCTTCGAGCCGCGGCCCGAGCACACCGCCATCCCGGGCTATGTCTACGGCGGGCTCATCGCCTCCCTCATCGACTGCCACGGTACCGGAACCGCCGCTGCCGCGGCCTATCGCGAGGACGGGCGCGAGCCCGGCGCCGAGCCCGCCTTCCGCTACGTGACGGCGTCGCTCAGCGTTCGCTATCGTCGGCCGACCCCGATGGGGGTTCCGCTCGTGATCCGCGGTCGGGTCGAGGAGTTCAAGGGTCGCAAAGTGGTGGTCAGCGCGTCGGTCTCGGCCGCCGGCGAGGTCTGCGCCACGGGAGAGGTGGTGGCGGTGCTGATGCCAGAACACATGCTGGCCGGCGGCCCGGGGTCGCAATAAGCGGGATCACCTGCGAAGGTGGGATTGATCACACCTACCCCGGTTTCACGATCGGGACGACTTCCTGATTCCGGGGCATCGGCGGTATCCTAAACAGGATGAAAACCGAGCAGATCTTCTGGACGGTGGATCGCGGTTGGGATCGTTCGGCGAGCGGCGCCATGGCCGGCAGCGCGCAGCTTGCTCTGGTCTTCGGCGGGTGCGGCGCCCTTCGGGACCCGAATCGGTTGATGGAGATTGCCCGGGAGTATCCCCATGCCGAGTTGATCGGGTGTTCGACCTCGGGCGAAATCTGTGGAACCCACGTCAGCGACGAGTCGATCGTCGTCACGGCGATCGAATTCGATTACACCTCGATTCGAACGGCGCAGGTGGTTCTGGGTGAGTCCTCGGACAGCCGGGAGGTCGGTCGGGACCTGGCGGCGCGGCTCTTCGATCAGTCTCTGGTCCATGTGCTCGTCTTTTCCGATGGCCTGGTGGTCAACGGCAGCGCTCTGACCCGAGGATTCATGGACGCGCTGCCGGAAGGGGTCCGGTTGACCGGGGGGCTCGCGGGTGACGGAACCGCCTTCCGTGAGACCCTGATCGTTTCCGGGACCCGGGTTCAGCCGCGATGCGTGATCGCCATCGGTCTCTACGGCACTCGCCTGCGGGTGGGATACGGTTCCCTGGGTGGTTGGGATCCGTTCGGACCGGAGCGTCTGATCACCCGGTCGCGAACGAATGTGCTGTACGAACTCGATGGCCGGTCGGCCCTCGGCCTCTACAAGAAATACCTCGCCGAGTATGCGGATGATCTGCCTGCGAGCGCGCTCCTGTTTCCGCTCAGCATCCGATCGACGGTGGACCAGCCATCAGTGGTGCGCACAGTGCTGTCCATCGATGAGAGCGACGGCAGCATGACCTTTGCCGGCGATCTTCCTGAAGGATCCTACGCACGTCTGATGAAGGCGAACTTCGAACGTCTGATCGACGGCGCAAATGACGCCGCATATGCCGCGTTCGAATCCACCGGATCGACGACCCCGGACCTCGCGTTGCTGATCAGCTGCGTCGGCAGGAAGATGGTGCTTCGTCAGCGCGTCGAGGAAGAGGTCGAAAGCGTTCAGATGGTCTTGGGTGAGCGGACCACCCTCTCGGGATTCTATTCGTACGGCGAGATTGCTCCCTGCGCACCCGGAGACTCGAGCGAACTCCACAACCAGACCATGACCATCACGACGCTCATGGAGATCTGAGCATGCACAAGCTCCTCAGCCGCCAGCTCGCCAAGGTCTTCGGGCGAGAGGGGGAGGTGCCGGCAGAGCTGGTGCCTTTTCTCGAGGTCGTGGATGCCGCCTACAATCAAGCGGATCATGATCGCGTGCTGCTCGAGAGATCGCTCGATCTCACATCCACCGAGCTGATCGAAGCGAATCAGGAGCTGCGCGCGTACGCGTCTGATCTCGAGCTCCGGGTCGCCGAACGCACCGCCCAACTCCAGGCGAGCAATATCTCCCTCGAACTCGAGGTCGAGGAACGGACCGCAGCCGAGCGGGTCCTCAGCGAATCGGAGGAGCGCTATCGCTCGCTCTTCGAAAGCAGCAAGGACGCCATCTATATCAGCACCCCCGAGGGCAAGCTGGTTGATATCAACACGGCCGGGGTCGAGCTCTTCGGCTACGATTCGGCGGAAGAGCTCCTTCTCGTCGATGTCGGTCGGGATCTCTACCACCACCGCGAGGATCGCGAGAAGTACCTCGAAAGGGTTGATCGCCTCGGATTCGTTCGTGATGGAGAGCTCGATATCGTCCGCAAGGACGGCGAGATCATCAACGTCCTCGACACCACATCGGCGGTCAGGAACGATGCGGGAGAGGTCATCGCCTACCGCGGCATCCTGCGGGACGTGACGACGCAGCGTCGGCTCGAGCGGGAGCTCCGACAGGTGCAGAAGATGGAGGCCGTCGGCCGGTTGGCCGGCGGAGTCGCGCACGACTTCAACAACTTGCTGACGGCGATTTTCGCCTATGCCGAACAGCTTCGACGCAGCCTCGGCGCGGGGGACGATCGACGTGCGTATGTCGATTCCATCGCGGACGCTGCGGAACGGGGGTCGGCGCTGACCAGCCGGCTGCTCGCCTTCGGCAGACGCCAGGTGCTTCGGCCGGTGCCTCTCGGCCTCAACGCCGTGATCGGCGGCATGCACAGTCTGTTGCGCCAGGTCATCCCTGAAGATGTCGAGCTCGTGACCGAGTTGGATCCGGACGTCGGGCTCGTTCGATTCGATGAGACGCAGATCGAGCAGGTCGTCCTCAACCTGGTGATGAACGCCGGCGACGCCATGCCCGAGGGCGGCATCCTGACCCTGCGGACCTCCGGGTGCCGGGTCGGCGCCGTTCCTCTGGAGGATGCCCCCGCGCTCGAGGCCGGGGACTACGCCAGACTGACGGTGAAGGACACCGGCACCGGGATCTCCGACACGGTTCGAGAGCACATCTTCGAGCCCTTTTTCACAACCAAGAGCGCGGAACGGGGGACCGGCCTGGGCCTCGCCACCGTTTACAGCGCGGTTCGCGAGTCCGGAGGCCTGGTCGAAGTGAGGACCGAGGTCGACGTGGGCTCCTCCTTCGACGTCTATCTCCCGGTCTTTGCCGGAACCGTGCAGCCAACCGCGCCGGAAGCGCAACCAGCAGCTGTCGACCCGGGCAATGAGCGCGTGTTGCTCGTCGAGGACGATCCGTCGGTTCGGAGCGTTCTCAAGGAGTACCTGGAAGACCAGGGTTATTCGGTCTTGACCGCCGATGACGGTGAACAGGGCCTCGAGCTCGCACGGCGGAGCGACACGCTGGTCGACCTGGTGTTGTCCGATGTCGTGATGCCGAAAATGAACGGGGTCGAGCTCGCCCGCATCCTGCGCAGCGAGACCCCCGATATCAAGGTGCTGCTGATATCCGGTCACACAAGAGATCGAAAGCGAGTCGTAGAGGAGTCGCTGACGTCTTCCTCATGTTCGTTCCTGCAAAAGCCTTTTACGCCTGAGACCCTGGTGCGGAGGATCAGAGAACTGCTCGACGGGTGAGTCGTCGAAGGCGACGTCGAGCGCCCCGGGCAGGATTCGGCATTCTGAGCTGGGGTGGGCTGATCCTCCGCGACTTCAGGCCAGCGTTCCCGCCGGCGCGACGACCGCCGACACCGTGTCTTGAGATTCGGGATGTCTGGGGGAGGCGGCAGGATTCACTCTTTGGCGTCGAGGAGCTCGCGCACCCGAAACAGGAGCTCATCCCGCCGGAAGGGCTTGGTCAGCAACGGGAGGTCGTGTCCTTCCAGCTTCACGACCAGTTCGTCGCTGTAACCGCTGGTCAGGAGAGCCGGCACGTCCATTCCGGCGGCCCTGATGTGGTTGATCACTTCGAGACCCCCGGCACCCGGCATGACGACATCGAGAACGGCGAGATCGATGTCCGCGTGATGGTCGTCGAGGTGCAGGATGGCTTCGTTGCCGTTGTGGACCGGCACGACCAGATAGCCCGCTTCGACGAGGATGGTTTCGACAACGACCCGCACGCTTCGGTCGTCTTCCGCGAGGAGCACCGTCTCCGAACCTCCTCGTGGTTCCAACGCCTGGCCACGGGTTTCACGAGGAGGTGGCCCGTCGGCCTGAGGCAGGTAGACGGTGATTCGGGTGCCGTTGCCGGGGCTCGAGACAACTTCGAGAAATCCCTCATGCTGTTTGACGATCCCAAAGACCGTCGCGAGTCCGAGACCGGTCCCTTTCCCGACGGGTTTGGTGGTGAAGAACGGCTCGAAGATCTGGGCCTTGGTCGCGGCGTCCATGCCGATGCCCGTGTCACGGACTTCCATCGTCGCGTAGGTGCCGGGTTGGGCCCATGGATGGTCGTCGCAGAACGCTCTCTCCACCTTCCGCGAGCCGATGGTGATGGTGACTCTGCCGCCGTTCGGCATGGCGTCCCGGGCGTTGACGCAGAGATTCATCAGAACCTGTTCGAGCTGTCGGGCGTCGGCGCGGACGATGCGAGGGTGGACTCCTCGATCAAACTCGAGGGTGACCCGCTCGCCGATCACCCGTTCGAGGAGCTCGACGGCGTTGCCCGCCATCTCGCGGAGATCGAGGAGCTCCGGTTGCATGACCTGCCGTCGGCCGAAGGCGAGGAGCTGCCGTGTCAGGTCGGCGGCACGTTCCGAACTCTGGCGGACCTCGGCGAGATGGACCGCAGCCCCGTGGTCGGGGCCGAGCTCCTTTTCGGCGAGGTCGATGTGTCCGCGCATGGCCTGGAGGATGTTGTTGAAATCGTGGGCGACCCCGCCCGCGAGTTGGCCGATGGCCTCCATTTTCTGCGATTGCAGGAGCTTCTCTTCGAGTCGTATTCGCTGCGTGATGTCACGACCGACCCCGATGACGGCGACCACCTCGGAAGCGTCGTTGAAGACTGCGGTGTCCGCCCAGCCGAACCACCGCCAACCATCCTTCGTCATGGCGCGCTGTTCGATATAGGCCGAGTGCGGGGGGGAGAGAAGACTGACCATGGCCCCGGCTGTTCGCTCCCGGTCATCCTCGTGGACCAACGGCATAAACTGGTGGCCGAGGAGCTCCGCTTCGGTCTTGCCGAAGACCTCGCAGTACGAGGGGCTGACAAAGAGGAAGCTGCCCTCGAGATCGACCTTGACCACCATATCGGTCTGATTTTCGACCAGGAGTCGATAGCGCGCCTCGCTCAAGCTCAGCGCCTGTCGACGCCGCCAAAGGCCGTGGGCCGCAAGCGCAAGCAGAATCGAAAGCAGGATGCCGACTCCGAGCAGGAACTCATCCGCGTGCGTCCTCATCGCTCCGGAGATCTCGGCGTTCGGCGCGATGATCAACTTCCACGGCCGATCGAGCACGTCGACCGAGCGCTCGACCTTGAACGGCCACGCCTCAACCGGCTCGGAGGCATCGTGGGAGTAGGCGATGTCGCCATCATCTTCGACGAGGATGAAACGGTACTTGGATCGCAGACTCGTCTCGCTCAAACAGGACTCGACGAGGATATCGTTGCGGAAGACCCCGTTGACGAATCCGCGGGCACGACCGTCCGTGTCGAAGACCGGGCAATAGGTGGCAAATCCCGACCCTCCTTGCAGGAGCTCGATCCTCGAGGTGCGCTGGATTCTCCCGGTGGATCCCGCCTTGGCGAGAGCGGTGATGACCTTTCGACTCGGGTGGGAATGGAGATTCCGGGCGAAGGCGGGCTCGTTTCCGGTCTCCGGAACGATGATTCGAATCGACCAGCTCTCATCGATCCAGTTGATCGCCTGAAATCCCGGGGCCAGGGAGATGTACCGCGTAGCGAGGTCTTTGAAGGAAAAGGAGGGGTTGTCGATATAATGACCGTAGGTCTGGCCGACATACTCGATCAGGTTGATTCGGGTCGCCACCCAGGCTTCGAGTCGCAGATCAACCTGCTCGGCGGTGACCTCGGTCGTGGCCCGAACCAATCGGACGTTGCTGCGCTCCAAGGACCACCAAAGACCCACCAGCAGCACTGTGCTGAAAACGATGAAAGCGATGGGAACCCAGGGGAATCGTCGCTGTCTGGGTTGGAGATCTTGATCCGGCATCCATGTCCTTGCGCGCCCCGAGTCCAACCGGGCGAAGTGACACGATAACATGTGGAGGAGCCTTGCGGTGAGTGGCGGCTGTCACCCGGGTTGGGTGACGGTGAGCGGGTGATCGAACTCTCGGAGAGATCCCGGCGATTCCGCCGTGACCTCGAGCATCCGATCGGGGTGGTCGCTGAAGACGGCATCCACGCCCAACTCCATCATCCGGCGCATCTCGAGCGCGTCATTGATCGTGTAGACCGCAACGGGGATCTGGTGGCTGTGGCAGCGATCGACCATCTCCGGGGTCACGCGTCCGCCGGAGACGTTCAACCCGCGTGAGCCGACCTCCTGGATGATCTCCAACGGGTCCCGGTCGGTGTGGATCTCCTTGTTGAAGAGGCTTGCGGTGATCACGGCCGGGTCGACGATCTTCATCAGCCGGAGCGCCTCCGGAGCGAAGGACGACACCACCACCTGGTCGATCATCTCATGCAGGTTGATGAGGTCGGCGACCTTCGGCACGACCCCGTGCTCCACCGCTTCCGGCTTGATCTCGACGTTGATCAGGATCCGGCCCTTGACCGCACCGAGGACTTCGGCCAGAGTCGGGACCCTCTCGCCGGCGAACTCGGGCGCGAACCACGACCCGGCGTCGAGCGTCTTGATTTCCTTGAGGGTGAACTCGCCGGGAAGACCGCTCCCACTGCTGGTGCGGTCGAGGGTTTCATCGTGGAGACAGATGACGTGACCGTCGGCGGTCACCGTCACGTCGACCTCCACCATCTCGGCGCCCACGGAGATGGCACGCTCGATGGCGATCAGCGTGTTCTCCGGCGCCCGGCCGGAGAATCCGCGGTGGGCGATGACACGGGTCGGGTTGTTCAGACTCATGAATTCCTCGATCGTGGTCGGGCGATCCCCGCCCACCGCAAACGTACTCCAGGTGAGCACGACGATGATGGACAGCACCAGCTTCATCCGTCGCATCATGGAAGCATACTCGAAAACCGACTCCGGGACTTGATCCTCGGCCGACGCATGGCAAACTGGTGCGATGACAGGTCAACGCCAGTACGACGCCCTCGAAGCCTCCGAACTCTTCTGCCCGACCTGCCGGCGGGCGCAACCGGTCCGCCGGCACCTGCTGCTTGTGCTGCCGACAGGCAACAAGTACGAGTATCGCTGTGCGGCCTGCGGCACACCGGTCGGCGCCAAGGACGACACCGACGCCTCCGAGTTCAACAGCATCCTTTCGGGCCGCAGGCTGAAGTGAGAGAGGTCAGTACATGAGAGCGGCCTACTATGAGGAGTTCGGCGGGCCGGTGACGGTCGGGACCGTCGACCAACCGGCGCCTGCAGATCATGGTGTCATCATCGAGGTCGAGGCCAGCGGGATCTGCCGCAGCGACTGGCACGGTTGGATGGGACACGATCCCGACATCCGCGCTTTTCCCCACGTCCCCGGGCACGAACTTGCCGGCATCGTCGCCGAAACCGGGAAGGACGTGCGTGATTGGAAAACCGGCGATCGAGTCACGGTGCCGTTCGTCTGCGGCTGCGGTACGTGCCCGGAGTGCGCGAGCGGGAACCAGCAGGTCTGCGACAACCAGACCCAGCCCGGATTCACCCACTGGGGCTCTTTTGCGCAGTTCGTCGCCATCGATCACGCCGATCTCAATCTGGTCGCCCTGCCCGACGACATGAGCAGTGTCACCGCCGCCAGCCTCGGCTGCCGTTTCGCGACATCGTACCGGGCGGTCGTCGCCCGGGGCCGGGTCCAGCCGGGCGAATGGGTCGCAGTCCACGGCTGCGGTGGAGTCGGCTTGTCGGCGGTGATGATCGCCGCAGCGTTGGAGGCGATGGTCATCGCCATCGACATCGACCCGGGCGCCCTCGCGTTGGCGGAGAGTCTCGGCGCTGTCGCCACGATCAACGCCCGAGATCGTGAGGACATGGTCGATCAGATCCGACAACTGACGGGACGCGGCGCCCATGTCTCCATCGACGCCCTCGGCAGTGCAGAGGCCTCGGCGAACTCGATTCTCAGTCTCCGCAAACGCGGCCGCCACGTCCAGATCGGACTGCTCGCGGGCGGTGACTACCGACCGCGCCTGCCCATGGAGAAGGTCATCGCTCACGAACTCGAGATCATCGGAAGCCACGGGATGCAGGCCCACCGTTACCCGGAGATGCTCGATCTGATCTCGGTGGGGAAGCTCCGTCCCGAGCGGCTGATCGGCAAGACGGTTGAACTCGACGATGCTCCACGAGAACTCGTGTCCATGGGCGGTTTCGGCGCCACCGGCATCACCGTGATCGATCGGTTCGACTGACCGGACCCGTCTCAGCCGGGCAAGAAAAAACCCCTCCGCGAGGGAGGGGTTTTGAATGGATCGGGATCAGCTTACCAGCGGCTGCCGCCGTACCCGCCGCCGCCACCGCCACCAGAGCGCTGCTTGGCCTGGGCCACGTCGACGCGAATGGTCCGACCGTCAAGCTCGGTGCCGTTGAGGGCTGCGACGGCCTTGTCGGCCGCCTCGTCATCATCGAAGGTGACGAAACCGAAACCACGCGAACGACCGGTGTCGCGGTCGGTGATGACGACGGCTTCGGAGATCTCGCCGTGGACGCCAAACGCATTGCGCAGGCCCTCGTCGTTCGTATCCCAGCTCAAACTTCCAACAAACAGCTTCTTAGACATAACTCTCTTTTTCTCCGTGAGCATTGCCCTTATTGGGGGCGTGCCCGTCTCGCAAATCGCGGCGAACTCTGTGTCACCCAAACAGATGCCGGCCCCGCCGGTCGGCAACAAGCCATAGCATCATAACAGTCATCCTCTTTGATTTCAAATACTACCCCGGGGATTCCCCGAACCCTCGTCCTACCCGCGGCGCGGATTCCGTCCGGCCGTTGCATGGCGCCAGCCCTTCCAATTGGTCGATGTCGCACTCGGGCGGCATTCGTAAGTTGTTCAAAGACATGAGGTAATCGATGGAATCAACAGTCGTTCACGGGATGAATGCCGCTGAGATCGACTGTTCTTGGCAATCGATGGCGTAGTATTCGAATTGAAATCGGCAAGCGCTGAAAGGACCTGAAGCATGTTCTCGACCACAACCTACGACCGCCGCCGTCGAGTGCTGAGCGGGGGATTCGACACCGGCCTGCTGCTCTTTCTGGGAAACAACGAGAGCCCCATGAACTACGCCGACAACTGCTATCCTTTTCGCCAGGACAGCACCTTTCTGTACTTTTTCGGGCTCGATCAGCCCGGGTTGGCTGCGG
>JAHECW010000224.1:4005-7506 GCA_024641545.1 Acidobacteriota bacterium | reverse complement strand
CTGATGAGGGGCAACCCGGACGACGCCGTCGAGGTCGGCGCCCACGCGCTCTTCTTCCCGCACGGGATCGGCCACATGATGGGGCTCGACGTCCACGACATGGAGGATCTCGGCGACATCGTCGGGTATCCCGAGGGCGAGGCGCGTTCGACACAGTTCGGGCTCGCTTTCCTGCGCATGACCCGGCCTCTCGAGCCCGGGTTCGTCATCACCGTCGAACCGGGGATCTACTTCATCCCGGCGCTGATGGATCAATGGCGGGCGGAGAACCGGCACGCCGGTTTCATCGACTACGACCGGGTGAACGATTACCGCGGGTTCGGCGGCATCAGGATCGAGGACGACGTCCTCATCACCGCCGACGGCTGCAGGGTCCTCGGCCCCGGCATCCCCAAGACCGTCGACGAGGTCGAAGCCGCGATGCAGGGTTAGAAGTCGAGCCGTCGCAACCCCAAAGGCACCAAGTCACAAAGACATCGCACACAAAGCTTCCGATTCCGAAGCGAGGGGGATCTCTGTGATCCGAGATCCCCTCGGTTCGGAATCGGGCCTTGGTGAATCCTCCGTGTCTTTGTGTCTTGGTGGTTGTGGCGGTCCGCCCGGAATTCAGGAGGGAGTCATCAGGGTTTTCATTGCCGTGCGATCCCGCCTTCTCACCACCTTGTTCGCGATCCTCCTTGGAGCCGTCATGACCCACTCCTGCGACGCAGGGCAGCCTTCTCCTGCTCCCACCAAGAAAAACCGCCTCGCCGCCGAAAAAAGCCCCTACCTCCTGCAGCACGCCGACAACCCGGTGGACTGGTATCCGTGGGGTGAGGAAGCATTCAAGAAGGCGCGTGAGGAAGGCAAGCCGATCTTCCTCTCCATCGGCTACGCCACCTGCCACTGGTGCCATGTCATGGCGCACGAATCCTTCGAGGACCCGGTCGTCGCGGCGCTGATGAACGACGCCTTCGTCAACATCAAGGTCGACCGAGAGGAGCGGCCCGATATCGACCAGGTCTACATGACGGTCTGCCAGATGCTCACGGGTTCGGGCGGCTGGCCCCTGACCATCATCATGACCCCCGACAAGGTCCCCTTCTACGCCGGGACCTATCTGCCCCGGGACACCCGAATGGGCCGCATCGGCATGACCGAGCTCGCGCCGCGGGTCCAGGAGATCTGGAACAGCGAGCGGGAAAAAATCCTCGCCTCCGCCGAGCAGATCTCGGCCCGCTTGACCATGGTGTCCCAGCCCCAGGCCGCCGGCGCCGTCGACCCGGCCCTTCCCGACCGAGCCTATCGGGAGCTCGCGAGCCGCTACGACGCCGCCAACGGTGGTTTCGGGTCCGCGCCCAAGTTCCCCTCCCCCCACAATCTCCTGTTCCTCAGCCGGTACTCCAGGCTCGAGGCCCAACCCCAGGCGATCCTGATGGCCGACCACACCCTCGAGGCGATGCGCCGTGGCGGGATCTTCGATCAGGTCGGCTTCGGTTTCCACCGCTATTCCACCGACGCCGAGTGGCTCGTCCCCCACTTCGAGAAGATGCTCTATGACCAGGCCATGCTCATCCTGGCATCGACCGAGGCCTTTCTCGCCGGCAAAAAAGCAATCCACAAGCGGACCGTTGATGAGGTGGTGACCTATGTCCTGCGCGACATGACCTCACCGCAGGGGGGCTTCTATTCGGCCGAAGACGCCGACAGCGACGGCGAAGAGGGACTGTTCTACATCTGGTCGCTCGACGAACTCACCGGTGTCCTCGGCAGCCAGGACGCCGCCTTCGCCGCCGCCGTCTGGAACGCGACCGAGGGCGGCAATTTCGCGGACGAAGCGAGCGGAACGAACACCGGCTCCAACATCCTCCACCGCAGCTCCGGCAGCGACGCCCGAGCCGGGAGCCTCGGGATGACGACAACGGAGTTCGAGACCCGGCTGGAGTCGGTTCGGTCGCGTCTTTTCGACAACCGTGAAGGCCGCATCCACCCCCTCAAGGACGACAAGATCCTCGCCGACTGGAACGGACTGATGGCGGCATCGCTCGCCCGGGCCGGACGGGTCTTCGGCGAGCAGAGATACATCGACGCCGCCCGGCGTTCGGTGGATTTCGTCCTCGGATCCATGGACGAGAAGGGGCGGCTCCGGCACCGCTGGCGCCACGGTGAACTGACGGTTCCCGCCTTTCTCGACGACCACGTTTTTTTGATCTCGGCGCTGATCGAGCTCTACGATGCCGACCTGGATTCCGCGCATCTCGCCACCGCCGTCGAGTTCCAGAAACGGACCGACGACCTCTTTTGGGACAAAGACAACGGTGGGTTCTTCTTTTCGGCAGAGGATGGCGAAACGCTCCTGGTGCGCCAGAAGGAGGTCTACGACGGGGCGATTCCCTCGGGTAACTCGGTGGCCGCGTGGAACCTCCTCCGGCTGGCCCGATTGACCGGCCGATCCGAGTACTCCGATCGCGCCGACGCCGTCTTCGCCGCCTTCGCCTCCGACACCGCCCGCGGCGCCTCGGCTCACAGCCATATGGCCGACGCAGTGCTCTTTGCCGCCTCCCCGTCGCTCGAGATCGTGATCGCCGGCGACCGCGGTCATGCCGATACCGGCGCCCTCCTCGACCGGGTGCGCGCGAGGTATCTCCCCCAGGCCGTCACGCTCCTGGTCGAGCCCGGTCCGGCCGGCGATCTCATCCGCACGATCGCCCCGTTCACCGAGGGCCACGTCCCCGTCGAAGGGAGGGCGGCGGCGTACGTCTGCCGCAACTCCGCCTGCAGGTTGCCGACGACGGATCCCGATGAGCTCGGGCGGATCCTCGACGGAGCCACAACACCAGCCGCGGACTGACGAGCACGGCAGCGGCAGCGGCAGCACCCGCGACACCGCCCCTAGCACGCACAAGACCACCGCCCACCGGGGAGTGCCGGGTTTGACAATGTGCCCCAGAAGCCTGCCGGCTCTGTGCCATCTCCCGCACATTGTCTTACCGGGCAACCCCCGCGGTACAACCTCCCGGTGCATCTCTCCCGGCCGCGAAACAGGCCGCCGGCGCGCGATCAGCGGGGTCGCAGCCATTCCCGTTCTGCTCTCCGACCACGCTGATCGCGCGACGCTGGGCCGCCGGAGGCGGACCAGAAGGCCGGAGTTCCGGGAAGCCGCTTACTCTGCCCGCGCCGGTGCGCGATGGCGCCAAGACGCAACGGCTTTCTGCGGGCGGGACGCCCGCACCACAATGGGCCACCCGGAAGGCCGGAGCTACAGGAGACCGCGGCAGCGTCAGCGGCCGGGGCAGAGGCAGCGGCAGCGGCCGGGGCAGAGGCAGCGGCAGCGTCAGCGGCCGGGGCAGAGGCAGCGGCAGCGTCAGCGGCCGGGGCAGGAGCAGCGGTCACATCAACAACGACTCCTCACGTGGACTCGCGTGGAACGATTCGGCTGCATCGATGCCTCTGAAGGTGGGCCCAGGCCCACCCTACGCCGGACCATCCGAGCACGCGGGCGGCGTGGCCGCCGGAAGCGGC
>JAHECW010000224.1:0-3905 GCA_024641545.1 Acidobacteriota bacterium | reverse complement strand
GATCCGTCGACTCTGCCTCAGCTCAGCTTGTCGATCTCCGCGCCGATGGACGCCTTGACGCCATCGATGCTCTGAGTGCCGTCGACGGTGACCAGCTTCGGACCGGCGCCGTCGCCGTAGAACTTGGTCAGAACCTCCGTCTGCTCGTGGTAGGTCGAAAGACGATTCCGCACCGTGGCCTCGTTGTCGTCCGCACGCTGGATCAGATCCTCTCCGGTGACATCGTCCTTGCCCTCGACCTTGGGCGGGTTGAAGATCAGGTGGTAGGTCCGCCCCGATGCCAGGTGGACCCGTCGCCCCGACATCCGCCGCACGATCTCGTCATCGGGGACCGCGATTTCGATCACCGCGTCGAGATCGACGCCGGCTTCCTGCATCGCCTCGGCCTGGGCCAGGGTGCGCGGAAAGCCGTCGAAGAGGAAGCCGTTCGCGCAGTCGGGCTCCGTGATCCGTTCCTTGACGAGTCCGATGATGATGTCGTCCGACACGAGATCGCCGGCATCCATCTTCTGCTTTGCCTTGAGACCGAGCTCGGTCCCTGCCTTGACCGCCGCGCGCAGCATGTCACCAGTCGAGATCTGGGGAATCCCGAGCTTTGCACAGATGTAGGCAGCCTGGGTTCCCTTGCCGGCGCCGGGCGGTCCGAGAAGAATCAGTCGCATTGAGTTCACCTCCAGAATTTAGCCCCGCGTCAGCGATGGCCTTTACAAACTCACGCACAAATGATGCCACCTTGGGATCCACGATTCGCACGTCACCGGGGCCATGACGGCCCGGGATCGGGGTGATTCGTCACTCCCCGGTAACCGTGGATGTCCTCATGTCGAGATCCCCGAGCTCTCCGAGATCCGAATTCCGCCCCATTGCCGTCCGTGACGATTCAGAAGCTGCTCGAAACGATAGGTTTAGCGTCTGAGCTCCGCAGGGGTACCGGTCGCGACCGCGCCCCGGATCATCCGTTTTCAGCGGTCCCGCCCGCCCTCGGCACGGGCCTCGGTAACTCGCGAGTAACGATTTGAATTCATTCAAATCATTGAACTTCCGGCTCGAGTCCCGGGTCACGTAACGAATTCGTAACCAACCGCGGCGCCGATCGCACGCAAATGACTCCAAATCAATCAAGTGAAAATATTCACATTAAATTCTCGGCATCGGCGGCCTCCCCCGGAAGTACTGCAACTCATGTCACTTAGGCCCATTCGGGCAGCCATGGACCCTGAACGCCGGCCCCCGGCCCCGCTTCACCCACCCTTGATGCCGATCACCCTCCATCGCACACAACCCCGATTTACGCCCGAAAAGTCATCGTCAAACCACCGATCAATTCACTCCCGAGCAACGACTTAGGACCAAGTGAGAAGTCCTCTCTTTTGGTCATTGTGAAGATGGGCACAAGACTTGCTTCAGGCAGGCCGATGATGTTGACTGACGTGAACTCGGATTCCACGCATTAAGAAGTATCTGAAACCCGAAAGGAGGATGTGTACATGCCGAGTTTTGTGAATGTGGAGAAGTGTGACGGGTGTAAGGCTCTCGATAAGACGGCCTGCCAGTACATCTGTCCGAACGACCTGATGGTCCTCGATAAAGAGAAAATGAAGGCGTACAACTGTGAGCCGGAGATGTGTTGGGAATGCTACAACTGCGTCAAGATCTGCCCGACGCAGGCTGTGGACGTTCGCGGTTACGCGGACTTCGTGCCCATGGGCGCGTCCGTGGTGCCTCTTCGCTCCACCGATTCCATCATGTGGACCGTCAAGTTCCGCAACGGAATGGTGAAGCGGTTCAAGTTCCCGATTCGCACGACGGCCGAAGGCCAGGCTCAGCCCACCGGCGGCTTCAACGCCGACCCTGACCTCGAAGGACCGGTTCTGTTCACCGAGCCCGACTCCCTGGGCTGCGCCGTGTGGACGAAGTAGGGAGGGGAACATGGCAAAATTTGAAACAGTCCAAGTAGAGACCGATCTTCTCATTCTCGGTGGCGGCATGGCGTCCTGCGGCGCGGCCGTTGAAGCAGCCTATTGGGCCAAGAAAAACGGCCTCAAGGTCACCCTCGTCGACAAAGCTGCGGTGGACCGCTCCGGTGCGGTCGCCATGGGTCTGTCGGCCATCAACCAGTACGTGGGCATCAAAGACGGCGAAAACACCGTCACCGACTACGTCAACTACGTCAAGCAGGACCTCATGGGCGTCGCCCGTGAAGATCTCGTCGCCTCCATCGCTCGGCACGTGGACTCATCCGTTCACCTGTTCGAGAAATGGGGCCTGCCGATCTGGAAGGCCGAGGGCGGCGGCTACGTCCACGAGGGCCGTTGGCAGCTCATGATCAACGGTGAGTCCTACAAGGTGATCGTGGCCGAAGCCGCCAAGAACCACCTCGGCACCGAGAACATCTACGAGCGCGTCTTCATCGTCGGCCCGATCATGAAGGACGGCAAACTCGCCGGCGCGTATGGTTTCTCAGTCCGCGAGAACAAGTTCTACATCTTCAAAGCCCGCGCCGTGTTCTGCGCCATGGGCGGCGCCGTCCACGTGTTCAAACCGCGTTCGTCCGGCGAAGGCCTCGGCCGCGCCTGGTACCCGCCCTGGAACTCCGGTTCGTCGACCTACTTCACTTTGAAGGCCGGCGCCGAGATGACCTGCCAGGAAGTCCGTTTCATTCCGGTCCGCTTCAAAGACGCCTACGGTCCGGTCGGCGCCTGGTTCCTGCTCTTCAAGTCCCGCGCGACCAACGCCTTCGGCGGCGAGTACATGGTCGAGCGCAAGGACGAGCTCCAGAACTGGAAGCCCTACGGTCTGGTGAAGCCGATCCCGGCCAACCTCCGCAACTACCTCGGCATGCTCGACGTCATGGAAGGCAAGGGCCCGATCTACATGCGGACCGAGGAAGCCCTCCAGAAGATCGCCAACCAGTACAAGGACGATCCCAAGGCTCACAAGGCGAAGGTCAAAGAGCTCGAGGCCGAGGCCTGGGAAGACTTCCTCGACATGACCATCTCGCAGGCGATTCTGTGGGCCGCCTCCAACGTCCAGCCCGAAGAGCGGTCCTCCGAGATCGCCGCCGCCGAGCCGTACTTCATCGGTTCGCACTCCGGCGCCTCCGGCGCCTGGGTGAGCGGTCCCGAAGACCTCGCGCCGCCAGAGTACTTCTGGGGCTACGAGAACATGTGCACGGTGAAGGGCCTCTTCGCCGCCGGTGACGCCTCCGGCGCCTCCTCGCACAAGTTCTCCTCCGGGTCGCACGCCGAAGGCAGGATCGCCGCGAAGGCCGCGATCCGCTACATCGTCAAAGAGAAGCCCGCGATGCCGACCGTCGACGACGCGACCATCGAGGCCCTCAAGGCCAAGACCCTCAAGCCCCTCAACCTCTTCGAGGAGCACTCGGGCTTCACGTCGCAGACCGACGTCAACCCGAACTACATCCTGCCGAAAATGTACATGTTCCGTCTGCAGAAGCTGATGGACGAGTACGCCGGCGGCGTGGGTTCACAGTTCACCACCTCCAAGGTCCTCTGCGAGCGCGGTCTCGAGCTTCTCGAACTGCTCAAGGAGGATTCCGACCATCTCGCGGCGAAGAACCTCCACGACCTCATGCGCTGCTGGGAGAACTACCACCGCACCTACCAGGCGGAAGCCCATGTTCGTACGATGTTGTTCCGTGAGGAAACCCGTTGGCCCGGCTACTACTTCCGCGCCGACTTCCCCAAACTGGACAACGAGAAGTGGCTCTGCTTCGTCAACTGCACGATGGACCCGGAGACCGAAGCGTGGACGATGCACAAGCGTGACATCCTCCCGTTGAAATAGTTCCGACCATCTTACGGCCCCAGGCGCCTCGGCGCCTGGGGCCATTTTTCCTGAGGCAATTCCATTGACAACTCCTACTCCACAACCCGTCTGCCCGC
>JAHECW010000052.1 GCA_024641545.1 Acidobacteriota bacterium | reverse complement strand
CCTGCACGAGAACATCCTTCTGCACTGTGACGGTCTCGACACGTTGGCGGCGATCCGTGTCAACGGCACCGAAATCGCCAGGACCGACAACATGTTCCGGACCTGGGAGTTCGATGTCAAAAAGCTCGTGCACGCCGGCTCGAACTCGATCGAAATCCGGTTCGACCCCGTCCTTCCGCTCGTGCGGGCCAGAGAAGAGGAGCGGCCGCTGCCGACATGGGTCTACCCCGGAGCGGCGTACGTGCGCAAGATCCCGTCCAACTTCGGCTGGGACTGGGGGCCGACGCTCATCACGTGCGGCATCTGGCGCAGCATCTCGCTGCTCGCCTTCGATACGGCGCGGTGGGATGACGTGCTGGTTCTGCAGGATCACTCACAACCGGGCCGGGTCGGTCTGAAGGTGCAGGTCGCCGCGGGTCCCGCGGCGCCCGCGGGTCTGACGGCCCGGGTCAGCGTCCGCACGCCCGACGGGCACGACGGGCCGGTGGCGGAGTGTCCGCTTGCCGACGGACGCGGAACGGCGGAGCTGACCATCAAGAACCCACAGCTCTGGTGGCCGGCCGGCATGGGCGCGCAACCGCTGTACACCCTGCGGGTCGAGCTGGTGGACAGCAACGGAGGCGAGCTCGACACGACCACCAAGAGGATCGGCCTGCGCACCCTGGAGGCCGTGCAGCAGACGGACCGGACGACGATGCACTTCGTGGTCAACGGCGTCCCATTCTTCGCCAAGGGCGGCAACTGGATACCCGCCGACACGTTTCCCAACCGGCTGACGAAAGAGATCCTGCGCCGCTTCGTGGCCGACGCCGTGGCCGCCAACATGAACATGCTGCGTTTCTGGGGCGGCGGATATTACGAAGACGACGCGCTGTTCGACCTGTGCGACGAGATGGGCATCTGTGTCTGGCTCGACTTCAAGTTCGCCTGCACCACCTATCCCAGCTTCGATGCGGCATTCCTGGACAGCGTGCGTCACGAGGCCCGCGACAACATCCGGCGTCTGCGGCACCATCCCTCCATTGCCGTCTGGTGCGGCAACAACGAGATCATGTACTTCCGTGGCGGCGAAGAGTGGACGGCGAAAAAGATGAGCGAAGGCGACTACTACAAGCTGTTCCGCGACGTGCTGGGCAGCGAGGTCCATTCGTTGGCGCCGCAGTCCGATTACGTCACCGGTTCGCCCGATTGCGGCGACGTCCATTTCTGGGAGGTGTGGCACGGCAACAAACCGTTCGAGGCCTACCGGACCATCCACGGTTTCGTCAGCGAGTTCGGTTTTCAGGCGTTTCCCGCGCCGGAAACCGTGCGCTCGTTCACGGCTCCGGAGGATCGTGAGAGCGTCTACTCGCGCGTGATGATGTATCACGAGCGCTCCAATCGCACGCATGTGGACGTCGAGGAAGACGGCAAGACCGGCACGGACAAACTCATGAACCTGGTGAAGCTGTACTTCCGCGAGCCGAAAGACTTCGAAAACACGCTCTGGCTGAGCCAGATCACCCAGGCGTACGGCATCGAGTTCGGCGCCGAAGGCTGGCGACGCGAGATGCCCAAGAGCATGGGCTGTGTCTACTGGCAGTACAACGACACGTGGCCGGGAACCTCTTGGTCGTCGGTCGACTACTTCGGGCGCTGGAAGGCGCTGCAGTATCGGGCGCGTCACTTCTACGCTCCGGTGCTGGTCTCCGGAGTTGCCGACGCCGCCACCGGCCAGGTGGCGTTGTGGATCACCAGCGACCGTCTCGACGCGAGCCGGGGCCGACTGCGGTGGCGCGTCACAGATCCGGCCGGCAAGGAACACCGGGCCGGCTCTCGGGCGGTGGAAGTGCCGGCACTGAAGAGCCTCCAGCCCCACACGCTCGAGTTGAACGACCTCGTGCAGCAGCACGGAGCCGCCAACCTGCTGGTGTGGGTCGCACTGGAGATCGACGGGAACACGGTCTCGGACAACCTCATCGCCTTCGCCAAGCCGAAAGAGCTGGATCTGCTCGATCCACGGCTGCAGACGACAGTCACCGGCGACGGGAGGGAGTTCACGGTGACGGTCAGCGCGGACCATCCGGCACTGTGGACATGGCTTCACCTGGCCGGTGCCGACGCACGGTACTCCGACAACTTCGTGCACATCACGTCCGGCGCGCCCGCCCGGATCGTGGTGACGCCGGAGCAGCCCATGTCGAAGGACGCCTTCATCCGGGCGCTGCGAGTGCGCAGCCTCTTCGACACCTACTGATGGGTGCCACGTTCACATTTGTTGAATTGTGATGAACGCTCCCGGCCTCATGTTCTCCCGACAGGTCAGTGCCCGGATTGAGAAGTTCGCCGCGGACTGTCTTCAATCCCAGCAACTTCCCAAGTTCCTGAAGCCTCGCATCATTTCTTTCACTCATTCTCGATCGACCGATCCGTCGAGTGTCCAGATGAGTATAGAGGCACGCTCAGGTGGTACGTTTCGCGGCGTGGCGAACCCGAACCTCATCCCCGGAACGGCGCACTCCAGGCGGCACCGGCGGCCGATCGGGATGGCCTTGCTGTTCGCCGCGGCGATGCTCGCGTGTCATGGTTCCGGGGACGAAACGCTCGAGGTCGCCGACTTTCGAGCAACCGAGACCGGGCCACCTCGCTGGACCAACACGATCGGGATGACCTTTGTGGCGATCCCGGCCGGGTCGTTCTTGATGGGGTCGAGCTCGACCGAGGCGGAGAGCCACGAGAGGCCGGCCCACACGGTGACCATCAGCCACTCCTTCGATGTGACCGAAACCGAGGTCACGCAGGGCCAGTGGACGAGCCTGATGGGAACGAACCCGGCGAGGTTCCACGGCGACCGGCTGCCGATCGAGCAGGTCAGCTGGATCGACGTGAAGAAGTTCATCCGGCGGCTGAACGCGATGGAGAGGACGCGCCGATTCCGCCTGCCGACCGAGGCGGAGTGGGAGTATGCGTGCCTCGCGGGCGGCGATGAGATTCCGGGCGGCGAGCTGAACCGGGTCGCCTGGTATGCGGCCAACGGCGGCGGCTTGACGCACCCCGTCGGGCTGAAGGCGGCCAACGCATGGGGCCTCTACGACATGCTGGGAAACGTCTACGAGTGGTGCGAGGACCGGAAGAGCGACTACCCCAGCGGGAGCGTCACGGACCCTCGAGGCCCCACCGCCGGCTTCGGCCGGGTGGTCCGAGGCGGCTCATGGATGGTCCATGCCAACCGTGTCACACCCACATTCCGGGACCAGTTCGCGCCGGACGAGCGCCGCGACGACGTGGGGTTCCGGGTCGTGGCCGATAGGGTGAGATAGGGTGCCGTGTCTACACATCTACATTCTCAATCACTCTGCATATTGAATGTGCAAATGTATGAAGCCGGCGCGTTTCCATGCGCCGGGATCCAACGGGTGTCGAACATGGTACCTTCGCGGCTGGTGAAAGGGATACTTCGAACCGTGACCACCCGCGGGCCCGCATCGTGTTGATCGGCTTCATCGCCCCTCTGAAGGTCAGCTTCGGTCGGGCAACCTCCAACGCGTCGACGCGCGCCCGGATCGGGCTCCCGCGCCGTATCGCCCTCGAGAACGGGGCGACCAACATCCGCGTGAACACGATCATCCCGGGCTTCTCGAGGAACGACCTCATCCATGTGGACGCGCTTGCTGCGACCCACGGCCGGCCGCCGGTGGGGTCGACGGGCGGATCATCGCCGCCGACGGCGACATCGTGAGCTGAGCCGGCGGGTCGTCCCGCCCTACGGAGCACTGAGCCTCATGAGCACCCCACCGATCGTCTGGTCGCCCGAGCCCGGCGGCGCCGGAACGCGGATCGCCGAGTACGTCGCGTGGCTGCGCGCGGGCGGCGTCGCCGTCTCGAGCGAGGATCCCGAAGGGCTGTGGCGCTGGTCGATCGAGCACCTCGACGACTTCTGGATGTCGCTGTGGCGATGGTTCGACGTCGACAGCCCCGACGACCCGACCCGGGCGATCGAGGATCCGACGATGCCGGGGGCACGCTGGTTCGGCGACGCGAGGATCAACCTCGCGGCCCACGCGCTCCGCAGGAGCGGGCCCGAGCCAGCCATCATCGCCCGATCTCAGACGCGCCCCGGCTCCGAGCTCAGTTGGGACGAGCTCGCCGACGCGGTCGGGCGGGTGCGAGCGGGCCTCGCGGGACTCGGGGTGCGCCCCGGCGACCGCGTGGCCGCATACCTGCCGAACATCCCCGAGACCATCGTCGCATTCCTGGCCTGCGCCGGGTTGGGAGCGGTGTGGACCTGCTGCGCGCCGGAGTTCGGTACCACCGCCGTCCTCGATCGCTTCAGCCAGGTGGATCCGGTCGTGCTCATCGCCGTCGACGGCTACCGCTACGGCGACCGGGTCGTCGATCGCCTCGCCGATGTCGAGACGATCCGCGACGCGCTGCCGGGACTGCGGCACGTCGTGCACGTGCCGTACCTGCACCCGGGAGTGCCGGCCGGTCGGGTGGGCTGGGATGAACTCGTCGCCGAGGCGTCGCCTGTACCCGGGCCGCTGCCGGTGCCGTGCTCCCATCCGCTGTGGATCGTGTTCTCGTCGGGCACGACCGGGCTGCCGAAGGCGCTGGTCCACGGCCACGTGGTGTTGCTCGAGTATCTGAAGACCCACGCCATCCTCGGGGATCTCGGGCCCGGGGACCGGCTGTTCTGGTACACCACGACCGGTTGGATCATGTGGAACTACCTGGCGACGGCCCTGCTGGTCGGCGCCTCCGTCGTCTGCTTCGACGGTGACCCGACCCATCCCGACCCCGACGGGTTGTGGCGCGTCGCGGCCGAGGAGGGCGTCAAGACCTTCGGCGTCGGCGCCGGCGCGCTCGTCGCCGCCGCTCGCTCGGATGCGGACCCGGCCGCCGACCACGACTTCTCGAGCCTGCGGATCCTCGGTTCGACCGGCTCGCCGCTGCCCGCCGAGGTGTACCGGTGGGTGGCGGACCGGTTCGACCGGCGCGTGATGGTGAACTCGATCTCGGGCGGCACCGACGTCTGCGGCGCGTTCGTCGGTGGGAGCCCCCTGCTGCCGGTGTACGCCGGTGAGATCTCCGGCCGGTGCCTCGGGATCGCGGTGGAGGCCTTCGATCCGGCCGGTCGGCCGGTGGTCGGGGAGGAGGGAGAGCTCGTCGTCACCGCGCCGATTCCGTCGATGCCGCTCGCGCTGTGGGGCGACGGCGACGGCTCCGCCATGCGGGCCGCCTACTTCGACACCTATCCGGGAGTGTGGCGCCACGGGGACTGGATCACCATCACCGAACGGGGCACCTGCATCATCAGTGGCCGCAGCGATGCGACGCTCAACCGGGGAGGCGTCCGCATCGGCACCGCCGAGGTGTACCGGGTCGTCGAAGCCGTGGCCGGCGTGGCCGACAGCCTCGTGGTGCACCTCGAGGACGCCGAGCCCGGTGGGCCCGGCCGGCTGGTGCTGCTCGTGGCTCTCGAGGGGTCGGCAACCGTCCCGGTGGCCGAGATCGCGGCGGCGCTCCGATCCGAGCTCAGCCCGCGCCACGTTCCCGACGAGTTCCACGCGGTGCCGGCGATCCCCACCACGATCACCGGCAAGAAGCTCGAGGTGCCGGTGAAGCGCATCCTGCTCGGCGCCGACCCCGAAGCGGTGGCGAGCCGGGCGGCGTTGCGAGACCCCGGCGCGCTCGACGCCGTCGTCGAGGTCGCTCGGTCCCGGGGCTGAGTGAGCCTTGACGGGTGCCGATGGGTGCGAGGTTCACACATTCGTACATTCTGAATCGCCCCCTGCCGAAGGGTAGGTACAAGGTAGGTACCACGTATCACATTGTGGTGTTTTCGATTGGCGAACGGCAGAATGTGAGATTGTGATACGTGGTACCTATCGTACCGATCCGATCGGTACCGATCCGACAGCGATTTGGTAGCGATTTCGGATGTGATGTAGCCTCGATACATGTGTCAAACGCAGCACAAGTTGCTCGCCAATCCGAAAGCTCCGTGGATCGCCGCAGCCTTCATGTTCCTGGTGTGTTTGCCGGCGCTGTCCGTGGGGCTCGTCGCGGATGATTTCTACCATCGAGCGATCCTGGTCGGTGAGGGCGCGGAAGCGGGACTCGAAGATCCGCTCATGGATTTGTTCCGGTTCGTCCCCCCGGGCGCAGGAGCGGATCACCTGCGCGATGTAGGCGTGGTGTCGTGGTGGGCGGACCCCGACCTGAAGCTTGGTTTTCTGCGGCCGGTGACGGCCGCGACACACCTCCTGGATCATCTCCTCTGGCCGAACTCCCCCGCACTCCAGCACGCCCATTCCATGATCTGGTTCGGCGCTGCCGTGGTCTTGGTGGGGCTCACCTATCGGAGTGTCAATGGTCCCACTTCGGTGGCCGGCCTGGCGGTGCTGCTCTTCGCAATCGAGGACGGTCACAGTATGACCATCGGTTGGATCGCCAACCGAAACGCCGCTATTGCGCTCGTCTTCGGCCTCCTGGCCCTGCTCGCCCACATCCGTTGGCGCCGCAGCACGTCACCCTGTTGGCTCTTTGCGGCACTCGTCGCGTTCACGACCGCCCTGCTGGCCGGAGAGATCGCGATTGGGGTCCTCGCCTATCTCGCCGCCTGGCAATTGACAATGGACCATGTCCGTTGGTCGCATCGGCTGGGCTCACTCGCTCCGTATGCGGCGCTCATGCTCGGGTGGCGCATCGCATACGATGCCTTGGGCTATGGCTGCACCGGATCCGGGCTGTACATCGATCCCGTTCTTCAACCCGCGGCATTCGCCGGCGCCCTGATCGAACGTTGGCCGATCATGCTCGGCGGTATCTGGTTGCAGGTACCCGTCGACCTGTGGGCAGCCCTCGCCCGGCCAGGTCAGCTGGTACTTTCGGGGCTGGGAGTTGCGGTCTGCCTGTTCATGGCGGTGTTGCTCACGGATCTCATGCGATCCAAACCCGAGGCACGTTTCTGGGCTATGGGAATGACCTTCGCTCTGGTGCCGGTGGCCGCCGCCTTTCCCATGAGTCGCCTGCATCTGGTTGCGGGCATCGGTGCATTCGGTCTCGTTGCGATGCTGGTCAAGGACGTCGGGCTACTCGACGTCGAAGCTCGGGACCCGCGTCCTTGGACTCGAAGATGGGCAAAGATCCTGCTCGTGCTGCACGGTCCGATTGCATTGGTGTTGCTCGTCGTCGGACTGCTGTTCCTACCGGTGTTCAATGACCTGTTCACGGCCGGAGCGAGGTTGGCGCCTCGTGATACCGCACTCCCCCATCAAAGCCTGATCTTCGTCAACGGCCATGACTTTCCGTGCTCTTACACCTACATCATCCGGCGGATTGACGGCGGTCCGGCACCACGCCGGGTGGCAATTCTCGGACCGATGACCTCCGCCGCCAATGTGACTCGCGAGGATGACCGAACGTTGGTGATCGTCTCCGAAGACGGCTGGCTCGATCACCCCATCGACCGACTCATGCACGGAACAGATCCCCCGTTCCAGGTCGGTCAACGATTCCGTACGGCGGATTTCGAGGCCTCGATTCGCAGCGTCACTCCGGATGGCCGTCCGACGGCTGTCGCATTCGTTTTTGACGATCCGCTTGAAAACCGAAACTACCGATGGGTCCACTGGCGGCACGGCGGCCTCGAAAGGTGGCCCTTGCCCAGCATCGGCGAAAACGCTCATCTCGTGGAACAGTCACTTCTCGCCTTGAACTGACTGATAGGTGCCACCTATCTGATAGGTGCCGATAGGTGCCACACTTCGCATTAACGCGGTGTTTCGTTGCGACCCACAGGAGGTTTCCCCTTTCCCGCGTCAGAGAATGAGGTTCACACAAGGCGTGATTGCGAAGTGCGGCAGCTGTGCGGCCCAGGCGTAGAATCACCGCCGGTGTGGAACCGTGTCTCAGTTCGAGGTTCATTCCCACAAGGCGCCGGTGCTGCACGGCGAGCCGGGCTTCACCCACGAGTACCTGGAACCGCTTGAGGAACGACTTTCCGCCGCCGGCATCGGGGTCTACATGTACGACCAGCTCAGCTCGCACTTCTCGGACCAGCCGGATGATCCTGAGTTGTGGCAGATCTCGCGGTTCGTCGACGAGGTAGAGCAGGTGCGGCAGGCGTTGGGGATCGGCCCGGACACCTTCTCCCTTTATAGCCACTCGTGGGGCGAGATCCTGATGATCGAGTACGCGCTCGCGTACGGCGATTCTCTGAAGCGTCTGATCATCTCCAACATGATGTCCTCGATCCCGCTCTACAACCGGCACGCGTAAAAGGTGCTGGAGCCGGAGAAGTACCCCGCCGCGTTGGCCGAGATCGAAGCGATCGAAGCGGCCGGGGATTTCGAGAACCCGCGCTACATGGAGCTGCTGACGGAACAGCACTACGTGAAGCACATTCTGCACCGGCCGCCTGATCAGTGGCCAGACTGGGCGAACCGGGCGTTCGAGCACCAGAACCCGGAGATCTACCTGCTCATACAGGGCTCGAGCGAGCTCGGCGCGAGCGGCCGCGTTGCCGACTGGGACCGCACCGCCGACCTGCATCGAATCACGGTGCCGACGCTGGTGATCGGCGCGCGTTACGACACGATGGACCCTGAGCACTTGCGATTGATGGCCGATCAGCTCCCGAACGGCACTTATTTGTACTGCCCCGACGGTAGACACCTCTCGATCTACGTTGCGCCGCATGAAACGTGCCGAGTTCGTACATTTACACATTCGACGGTTGGGCCGATCTGGAAGGTGTAAATGCATGAACTCGGCACGATTCTAAGGCTATGTTCTCTCTATTCGGCGTAATCCGCGATCAGTGCGGCGCTCACCTCGCACGCCAGGGAGCGCATATCGAAAGGCTTCTGCAGGAAGTGCACTGACCCGTCGTCGATGTTTCGGCGGACAACCTCATCCTCGGTGTAGCCCGACATCAGCACTACCTTGAGGCCCGGCCACCGGTCACGCAGTCTCGCCGCGAGCGAGGCGCCGTCAACGCCCGGCAGCACGAGGTCGGTGAGCAGGAGATCTGGCGCCGTCTCCGCCACGGACTCGATCGCCTCCTCGCCGCTCCCCACGTCGGTGACCTGGTAGCCCAGCGTCTCGAGGAGCATGGCGAGCGCCCCGCGGACGCCGCTTTCGTCCTCCACCAGGAGGATCCTCTCCCCGCGACCACGGGGCAGGTTCAGTTGGCGTCGAGGCCTGACGGACTCCCCTTCCGGCACCTCCAGTAATGGCAGGATCACCCGAAAACGGCTGCCCTCCCCGGGGGCGCTCTTGATCTCCACCCGGCCTTCGTGTTGCTCGACAATCCCGTGCACGACCGAGAGCCCCAGGCCGGTTCCCTTACCGGTCTCTTTGGTGGTGAAGAACGGCTCGAAAAGGCGCTCCCGGATGGCCTCATCCATTCCGCAACCGCTGTCAGTCACCTCGAGCGCCGCCTCTCCGAAGTTGCGGAATGCCCGCATGGTCAGGGTGCCGCCTCCGGGCATCGCATCCTTGGCGTTGATCGCGAGGTTCATGAGAACCTGCTGCAGCTGCAGCGCGTCACCAAAGACCCACAACGGCGTCGTCGGCACATCTACTGAAAAAAGGGTGTTCTCCGGGATCAGCCGGCGAAGCAGCTCGCCGACCGCTTCTACAACCTCAACCAGGTCCACCTTTTCCTTCTCTGTCGTCTGTCGCCGCGAGAAAAGCAGCAACTGTTGCGTCAAGCCCGCGCCGCGCATGACGTGGGCCTCGATCTCTCCGACAATACTCGCCAACTCAGGGCTTCCGACCCGCATCCGCAGCACCGTCGCCAGCGACAGCAGCGCCTGAAGGATGTTGTTGAAGTCGTGGGCAACTCCCCCTGCGAGTCTTCCAACCGCCTCGAGCTTCTGGGACTGCAGCAGTTGAGCGCGGCTGTGCATCAGTTCGTCCTGCGCACGCTTGCGGTCGGTGATGTCGATGGTATAGCCGGCCAGGAAGTGCTTGTCTCCTAGACGGATTGGGAACTTGATGGTGGTGTGGCTGCGACCGTTGAACTCTTCTTCCAGTTGCAGAACCTCGCCGCGGGAGACGACCGCCCAGTCATCGGCCGTGATCTTCGCCGCGAACTCGGGCGGGAAGAGTTCCTCCATGGTCTTTCCGGCCATCTCGGAGCCTGGGATACCGATCATGTCCCGGTAGTTCTCGCTCGCCTTCAGCACGCGGCTTTGGCCGGGAGACACGTCCTTGATGAAGGCAAAAATCGGCGAATGTCGAATGAACGAAGAGAGCAACTGGTTGGTCTCCCGCAACTCGGCTTCGACCTGCTTGCGTTGCGAGATGTCGACGATCGTCCCGACATACCCGACCACCCGACCCTCGGGGTTCGTCTCCGGGTTCGCCTGCCCTATCACCCGGATCACGGAACCGTCCGGACGCAGCATGCGGTACTCTTCGCCGGATGCGTCGTGACGACGGCTCGCGGCCTCCCAGTTCGCCCGCAGGCGATCTCGATCCTCAGGGTGAATTGCATCCAGCCAGCCGAACCCCAACGCCGCGTCGGCCGAGAACCCTGTGAGTTCGCACCACATCCGATTAACGTAGGTCGTGGAACCCTTCTCGTCGGTCAGAAAGACTCCCACCGGAGTCAGATTGAAGAGCCTGGTGGCGCGAGCCTCCGCGACCTCCAGCTCATCGCGCAGCCGGCGCAGCTCATCGGTTTCCTTCACGGTCGCACTCACCCCAAGTCAACTCCCGAAAGCAAACTCTAGCACGATGAGAAAAAGGGTACCTCCCCGCCCTACCCCGTCCTGCGCGATCGAAAGGGTGCCGGAAAAAGGGTTTTGGTTTTTCACATATGTACACTTTAAATCACTCTGCACATTGAGTGTCTCAACGGCACGGCTAGATTACGGTTAGATCACTTCGCTCGCTTGCACAAACCCCGGGGTTGACCCACATTGGACACGGACAGCGGTGCTTTGGCAAGGAGAGCTTCATGGCTGGGTGCAGGCGATTGATCTCGACGTCCGCCGTGCTGGCGCTGCTGGCGGCTGCGACCGCCGCCGCCCAGGATGTGGCGTTCACCGTCTTCGAGGGCTGGGAATCGCAGGCGTCGCTCCAGCGTCTCGACCTCACCAACGGTGCCCTCACTGCGGTCGGCGCCGTGGGCGGCCCATGCACCCGCATTGCCTTCGACGCCGACGGGTCGCTTTACGGCGTCGATCCCGTCAACGCCCGGCTTCTCCGGCTCGACGTGTCGACCGGCTCCGGTGCAACGGTGGGCTCGTTGGGCCTGACGATCGTCGAGGCGACCGGCCTGACCTTCGACGCCGACGGCCACCTGTGGATGGCGGCGTTTGAGGAGGATCTGGGTCCGTCGCTGTTCGAGGTCGACCGCGACACCGGTGCAGCGACCTGGATCGGCGCCATCGACGACGCGTACATCGGCGCCCTGGCTGCCGGCGGCGGAACGGTGCTCACGGCGAGCTACGCGCTGGCCGCCCTCGACACCACGAGCAGCGCCGTCACTCCGGTTGCCGGCTCGAGTTTCGGGATCTGGTTGGCCAGGGCGCTCGATTTCGACGATCACGGGAACCTCCGGGGGCTGATGCTCTGCGGACCGTGCGCGGCGCCGTTCGACGTCCTCATAACGGTCATCATCGACACCGACTCCGGTGTGATTTCCGGCTTCGGCCCTTACGAACCGTCCGGAACCGAAGGGCTGGCCATCCTCCCGGGAGGAATTTTCCTCGACGGCTTCGAGACAGCCGACCTCGCGGCCTGGTCGTCGACCCCGACGCGGTTCGCCGCAACCGCCGAAACGCAGTGACCACCGCGCGACTCGAAAGGGTGATTTTGGTTGGTTTGGGTGCCAGGCCCAACGACGTTTGCAGAGTGAGGCACCTATTTGTAAACGTGAACGTGGCACCTGTCACTATCGGCACCTATCGACCCATTTCGATCGCCGAACGAACCTTTCCTGCCGGACCTCGTTCCTCAGAGAGACCAGGATCGTGTCTTTGGGGGGCCAAGATGTGGAGGATCTCCGTTAAGAAGGGCTGCGCAGTCCGTCCCGGCGACCCTCCCGGGCCCCTCGATCTCCACGTCCAGTGACTCCGCCGCCGGAGCGGGCTCGGGCCGTAGAGGGAATCCCGGCGCCCGATCCTCACGCGATCGGGCGCCTGTTGGTACCCCAGCCGACGATTGCCGCCGGTTTCGGTCGTCTCGAGTCGCGCGAACTGATGGAGTCCGGTCGCGAAAGGAAAACACTATGGAACGGCTTTCGGTTAACTTCTCTCTCTTGGCTGCGGTCGCGATTCTCGTCGGGTGCGGGCCCGGAGAGGAACCGGCACCGCCGCCACAGCCACCGGAAGGGGCGGTCGCCGGCGACTTAAAAACCACCCCGTGCGTGCACATGGCGGGCGAGGTGGCGTATGCGGCCGAGTGCGGCATCCTGATCGTCCCGGAGAACCGGAGCGATCCCGACACCCGCCTGATCGCATTGCCGGTCACACGGATCCCTGCATCGGGCGAGGCGCCCGCCGAACCGATCTTCTTTCTCGGAGGCGGCCCCGGATCTTCGAATCTGGGCTATCGCCGGGTCGAGTGGTTCCACGAGGATCACGACATCGTTCTGGTCGGATACCGCGGCATCGACGGCACGGTCTCTCTCGGCTGCCCCGAGATCGGAGAGGCGCTGGCTTCAGGGCTGCCGATGATGAGCCGCGAGAGCATGAAGATGCAGGGTGAAGCGGCCGCGGCCTGCGCCGAACGGCTGACCGCCGAAGGCATCGATCTCGACGGTTACACGGTCCTCGAGGTGGTCGACGATATCGAGGCCGCCCGTCGGGCTCTGGGGTACGACCGAATCAATCTCGAGAGCGGCAGCTACGGCACGCGTTTGGCGCAGATCTACACCTGGCGATATCCCGATACCGTCCACCGCAACGCGATGGTCGGCGTCAATCCCCCGGGTCGTTTCTGGTGGGACGGCGCGATCTTCGAGCGGCAGATCCTGCGCTACTCGGAGCTCTGCGCCGAAAATGCCACCTGCTCGTCGCGCACGAGCGATCTCGCGGCTTCGATCCAACGAGCGTTGGACAACATGCCGGCGCGTTGGCTGATCTTCCCGGTCGATCGCGACGCCGTGCTCTTCGCCACCTTCATGGGTCTGTACTCCACCGACGGGGCGGCGACGACATTCGACATCTGGCTTGCCGCGGCCGATAGTGACTACAGCGGGATGGCGTTGGTGACCGCGGCGTTGGGGTCGATGCTGCCCGAGAACTACGCCTGGGGTGACGGCACATCGAAGGCCCTGAGCGCCGACTACGACTTCGACCCGGCCGTCGACTATGCCGCCGAGGTGACGCCCGGGCCATACCTGCTCGGCTCGCCGGCATCGACCCTGGGCTGGGCAGCCGCGGGTTCCTGGCCGGCCAACAAGATCCCCGACGAGTACCGCACGGTCCACCCGTCAGCGGTCGAGACCCTGATGCTGAGCGGCACACTGGACGTGTCGACCCCTGCCGAGAACGCCCGCGACCAGTTGTTGCCGTTCCTGGAGAACGGCGAGCAGGTCGTGCTCGCCGAGTTCGCCCACACCGGTGACCTGTACTACCTCCAGCCGGAGGCCACGCGGCATCTACTGGCGACCTTCTTCGCCACCGGGGCGGTCGACTCGTCGCGCTACACCCCGAACGCGGTCGACTTCGAGCCGTCCTGGGGCATGCCCCTGATCGCCAAGCTGGCGGTGGGCGGCGCCGTCCTCGTCCTGGTCATCATCGTGCTCGTGTCCCTCGTCACCTATCGCACGGTGAGGAAGCTTGCCCGCCGGAGACTACGAGAAGCTCACGGATAGCGCTTCCCCGGAGTCCTCAGCGAATGCCCTCCAGCGCCTCGATGACCTGGTCCGGACGCATCCTGATCCGGATAGGTTCCACCCTTCCACAATGCAGCAATGCGGTACGTGACGCCCATCAAGTGTGGCGCGATTCAAAGCGTTAATGCGAAGTGTGGCACCTATTTGGCACCTATTACATTTACACAATGGTGTGAGCGCGGTTGGGGCGCTTGGGAAGGCAACGAACTGCTTCTCGCACCTAGTGGGGCAGCAGACAATTCAACAAATCTGAACGTGGCGACAATCGTATTCTCAGCCGCTGGTGTAGACGACCGCGATGAGATACGCCCTGAACGTCTCTCCATCGTGCCCGACCGTCTGGCTCACCGACTGCCATTCGACGGCCTCGATGGCCTTACCAAGGGTGTAGCTGTGCAGAAGATCGTCGTCCTGTCGCTGGCCATAGCCGGGCACCGACGAGGTGGTGATGTAGTCGCCGATCCTGATCTCGCCGTTGACGTCCGTCACCCAGACCCGGCCCTCGCCGAGAGCGTTGACCACGGCAAAACGCTCACCATCACTCGGTGTGTACCAGTGATCGTCGGGGAGCGGCCGCTGAGCGAGGACCACCCCGAACACTGCCCGATCACGGGGCATCTGACTGAGGGCAACAGTCGGAAGTGTCGAAGAGAGCGAGACCTCACCACTCACATCCCGTCGCTGTTCGGTGTCGCCGACCGCGGAGACAATGAGGCCGGGTCGGATCGACGGCGGCATGTCGGGCGCGAGCTTGACCTCGTGAGCGCCGGTGAACGGCCCGTAATCGGCTCCTGCGCCTGACGCATAGAAGGCGTAGCCGGTGGCGGAGTTGGTGTATGCGTAGACCCCGATGCCATCCGGCGAGTAAATAGTCGATTGAACTCCATAATCTCCGGTGTCGCCGTCGACCTGAAAGTGACCGCCCACGCGGGATGCGAATACATCGATGCCTGTGGACCCACCGGAGGTCGTCAGACCACGGAACTTGCTGGCAAGCGAGGCAGAGGTTCCACTGCTGTTCCGCGCGACAACCGCGCGGCCATTTTCGGACGCGACCTCGGCCAGCAGGGCAATTGGTTCACCGCTTTCACTCGCGGCCAGGGCCCAGATGCCTCGACCATCGGGGCTCGATGCCACGCCGTAGACACCGAAGGTCTCGCCGCTCGGACTGCTGGCGTACCCGGCGACTCCGACCCCGGTTGAGCTGTGGGCCTGACCCAAGACGCCGGAAGTCAGACCGGTCGAGGAGGCCGACCAACCGAAGATCGCCGAGCCGGCGGTGGAGGCGATGTCTGCACGGATGCCGAAGACGTTGCCACTGGTCGACGTGTTGCTGATTTTGAACGCGGCGCCGGTCGTCAGGCTCTCGCCGCGGTACGGCAGGGTCAGACCACCAGGAGGGGAGACCCACTCGAGCCCCGAACCGTCGTAAAGCAATGTCTCACCAGCAGCTGCCCCGGTGGTATCGATGGCGAGCGTCACCTCGCCTGAACTGCCACCGCCGATGAGCCCTTCACCGGCGTGGACGGCGGTGATGTCACCGTCTCCCGAAGCGGCGGTCGTCTCGATCTCCATCTCAAGGGTCGAAGGATCCTGGCTGACCGTGCCGTTGCCCACCATCGATGCCAGGCCAAGCACCCGACCACCGCCCGCGGTCACCTCGAGATGGAGTCGTCCACCGTCGATGCTCACACCCGAGCCGAGGTTCGAGAGATTCTGCTGGATCGGCTCGTAGGGCCGCAGGTTGTAGGTCCGCGAGGCCAGCTCGACAGCAGCGCCGTCGTACAAGGTCACCGTTACGGAGGCATTAGCCCCGGCGGTTTCGACGAGGGCGAAGTTGCAGCGGAACGATTCATCGGCCGGCTGGGTGATGCCCGCGATGTCGGTGAAAGCGGCGGGGCCAATGGCAACTCCGGCCGGCAATCCGGCCATGAACTGACCTTGCGACTCGGCCGCATCACTGCCGGTCTGGTTGAAGATCCGGGCCGACACAAAGATTCTCGTCGGCGCCTGGAAACGGAGTGCGCCGGATGCCGAGGTGGCGCCGAAGAGGTCGAGCAAGGCATCGGGCAACGTCAGCGTTTCGCCGGGTCGGACCGTCACTGTCTGCTGCTCGGGCGCGGAGTTCTGCTGTCCTCGATAGAGCATGCTGACGGTGACGGTGACCGTCGTCGGCTCGGGATTATGGAGCCACACAGTCGTATACCAGATTGAACCCGCCGCTCCGACTCCACGACCGACCGAGACCAGGTAGAGGTCACCGTCCGGGAGACCGGCGAAGGACGCCCCAGCCGCAGCAAAGGTCAGAAAGATGCAGAATACAGCCTTTCGCATGAGAAACCTCCAGATGTCTGATTCACGGTGTCCTGACGATGCCAGGAGAAACGAAGTTCACAGAGATGGCGACGGGCATTGAGCCCTCGGGTATGCATGGACGTCGTGATTTCGGCCTGTGGGCGACTCGGCGGTTTACCAGTGACGGTTCCGTCAACTTTTTTTCCTGCGATGATACCGGGGGCCACGTACCGCATTGTAACGGGAACGGGTACACCGGGTGCCAGGTCGGACGATCGCGACGATCATCGAGGCAAGATCGTCGGAAACGTCTGACCTGGCGAGGATGAGAAGCACGCCCGGGTCGTTGCGGAGCGGTTCTGCCTGAGCGGGACCGACCAGCCCACCCTCCAGACGATCGCCGATGCCCTCGGCCTGTCGCGCGAGCGGATCCGACAGCTCCAGAACAAGGGGGTCCGGAGGCTGCGGCCTCCTGCGCGACGGGCGGCGATCGAGGAGATCGTGGTTGCGGCGGTTGGTGATGCTCTTCAGAGCAGCTGATCCAAGACCGCATCCGGACGAGGCATCCGAGCTTGGAACCCGACAACGCGTGAATGCGAACGTGGCACCCTTCCACAATCGGGCAATGCGAACGGTGGCACCCATGGCAGGGGAAGGCCGGCGCGGGTGCAGGCGCGGCGGCGAACTGATAACGTTCTGCCATGAGAATCATCGCCCTCGCGCTCGCGGCCGTTCTGCTTCAGTCCAACGTCGCCACCATCTACAAGAACGGTTGGATCGATTTCAACAAGAACGGACAGAAGGACCCCTACGAGGACCCGGCCGTGCCGGTGGATCAGCGCGTTGAGGATCTGCTCGCACGCATGACGCTGGAGGAGAAGACCGCGCAGCTCGCCACGCTGTACGGGTACTCGCGGGTGCTGGCGGACGAGCTGCCGACGCCGGCGTGGAACGACGCGATCTGGAAGGACGGCATCGGCAACATCGACGAACACCTGAACGGCGTGTACGGAAGCCGCGCCGGGCTCGAGGTGCCGGAGAGCGCGTTGACCTACCCGCCCTCGGTGCACGCCGAGGCGATCAATACGGTCCAGCGCTGGTTCGTCGAGCGGACGCGGCTCGGCATTCCGGTCGATTTCACCAACGAGGGGATCCGCGGGCTCGCCCACGACCGCGCCACCAGCTTTCCGGCCCAGCTCGGTGTCGCGAGCGCGTGGGATCGCGGGCTGGTGAAGGAGATCGGGACGATCACCGGACGCGAGGCGCGCGCACTCGGGTACACGAACGTGTACTCGCCGATCCTGGACCTGCCGCGCGACCCGCGCTGGGGTCGGACCGTCGAGTGCTACAGCGAGGATCCGTACCTGACCTCGGAGCTGGGCCGGATTCAGGTTCAGGCGATCCAGGCCATGCGCGTCGTCTCGACGCCGAAGCACTACGCCGTGTACGGCGTGCCGAAGGGCGGCCGCGACGGCACCGCGCGCACAGATCCTCAGGTGACCGAGCGCGAGCTCGAGATGATTTACCTGCCGCCGTTCGAGGCTGCGATCAGGGACGCGGGCGCATTGGGGGTCATGAGTTCGTACAACGACTACGACGGGATCCCGATCACCGGCAGCCCGCTGTTCCTCACCGACATCCTGCGCACGCGCTGGGGATTCAAGGGCTACGTCGTCTCCGACAGCGGCGCCGTGGAGTTCCTCGAGATCAAGCACCGCGTCGCGGCGGACTATCTCGAAGCCGTACGGCAGGCCGTGGTCGCCGGCCTGAACGTCCGGACCGACTTCACGATGCCGGACGTGTACATCAACGCGGTGCGCACTCTCGTCACGACCGGCAAGCTGCCGATCGCGATAGTGGACGATCGGGTGCGCGAGGTCCTGCGCGTGAAGTTCTGGGAGGGGCTGTTCGATCAGCCGTACGTCGCGGACCCGAGGCAGGCGGACGGGATTGTCCGCAGCGCTGCCCACCTGGAGGTGGCGCTGCGCGCTGCCCACGAGTCGATCGTGATGCTGAAGAACGACGGCGCGCTGCCTCTTCGCAAGGACCTGAGATCGATCCTCGTCACCGGACCCAACGCCGCCGAGACAGGCAACTCGATCAGCCGCTACGGTCCCTCCAAGATCCCGGTGGTGTCGGTCCTCGAAGGCATACGAGCGAAGGTCGGGCCGTCGGTCCGGGTGCTCTACACGAAGGGGTGCGAGTTCGTCGACGCGACGTATCCCGACAGCGAGATCGTGCCGGTACTCCCGACGGCGCAGGAGCAGGCCGAGATCGACAGGGCGCGAGAGCTCGCGCAGGACGTGGACGCTGCCATCGTCGTCCTCGGTGAGAGCGACGATCTCGTCGGCGAGAGCCGATCGCGGACGAGCCTCGACCTGCCCGGTCATCAGCTGCGGCTCGTACAGGCGGTGCGCGAGGCCGGCAAACCGACGATCGTCGTGCTGCTGAACGGACGGCCGCTGACCATCAATTGGGTGGACCGGCACGCGTCCGCGATCCTCGAGGGGTGGTTCCAGGGCGAGTTCTGCGGGACGGCGATCGCCGACGTGCTGTTCGGCGACTCCAACCCTTCGGGCAAGCTGCCGCTGACGTTCCCGAAAACCGTCGGCCAGATTCCGTACAACTTCCCGTTCAAGCGCGGGTCGCAGATACCGACCGACGAGCTGAGCGCACGCGAAAGGAAGACGCTGGTGAACGGTGCGCTCTACCCGTTCGGTCACGGGCTCAGTTACACGACCTATCGGTACTCGAACCTCGCGATCACGCCGTCGGCGCAGGATCCGGACGGTGAGGTTCAGATAGCGCTCGACATCGAGAACGACGGCCGCCGAGCGGGCGACGAGATCGTCCAACTCTACCTGTCGCCGCGGGTGACGAGCATCGCCTACTACGACAAGGTGCTGAGGGGTTTCGAGCGCGTGCCGCTGCAGCCTGGTGAGAAGAAGCGCGTACGCTTCACGGTGGGCCCGGACGATCTGAAGCTGCTTGATCGTGACATGCGCTGGACCGTTGAGCCGGGGACCTACGACATCCAGGTCGGCGCCTCGTCCGATGACATACGGCTGCGCGGCACCTTCGATATAGTCGGCGCGACCGGCAGATAGAGGTGCCAATGGCGGTGCCTCTATAGAGAGTCAAGCCAGGCATTAGGAACTTAGGAAGTTGACGCAGGCACCGGCACACCGTTGATGCACTTCCGATAGGCATCACGTATCACATTGTGATGGAAAAAGTGCCGATGGGTGCCACCCTTCGCGTTTTCGCATTGTGAGCCCGAATCGGTAGGGTGAAGTCGTCCCGACTGCGCATGGGAGAGATTCCATGCCGAGACATTCCCGCCTCTTCAACCCCGGAGCCTGCGATCACGTCTGTTGCCCCGTTGCCCGCGTTGAATTCGTCATCGACGATCCTCTCGAAGCTGAGGAGTTTGTCGCAACCGTCCAGACGGTGCGTGATCTCGAAGGCCGGCACCGATGCCAGAAGCGGAATTCTCCGGCAACCGTCCTGGTTGCATGCGAGATTCCACACATCGACGCGAACCTGGGAGAGCACCATGGCCAATACCGGATCAACAGACGCCCACTCGCCCCTCGACGGGTTCGACGAGTGGGAAAGCGATGTGCTCAAACGGTACCCCGACGAAGGGACGACGCATAAGGCCAGGGATCAGTTCCGAAACTACGCTGAGCCGCCACGTGAGACCGTGCGCGAGTTCTATCGGCTCAACCATACCCTGCAGACCTTCGATTTCGTGCTCGCGAAGAAACGGGAATTCCTCTCTCTCGACAAAAAGAGGATGAGTGCATGGGAGGCGGCCGAATTTCTGAACACGCTGGTCGATGAATCCGACCCGGACACCGATCTGTCGCAACTCCAGCATCTGCTCCAAACATCGGAGGCCATCCGCTCGGACGGCCATCCGGATTGGTTCGTGCTCGCCGGTTTCCTCCACGATCTCGGCAAGGTGTTGAGCCTGTTCGGCGAGCCGCAATGGGCGGTCGTCGGCGACACCTTTCCCGTAGGCTGTCGGTTCTCGGAGAGAATCGTCTATCCCGAGTTCTTCAAACACAATCCGGACTCGCGCGAACCTCGATATCAAACGCCGACGGGTGTTTATGATGAAGGGTGCGGACTCGACGCGGTTCACCTGTCGTGGGGGCACGATGAGTACATCTACCACGTCGTCAGGGAGTACCTTCCCGAAGAGGCGCTCTACATGCTCAGGTACCACTCGTTCTATGCGGCCCATCGCGAGGGAGCGTATGCCCACCTCATGAACGAGCACGATCGGGAGATGTTCAGGTGGGTCCGGAGGTTCAACCCGTATGACCTCTATTCAAAGAGCCCTGTTCCGCCTGACGTGGAGGCGCTGCGGCCTTACTACGAAGACCTGATCGCCAAATACCTTCCCGCAAAGCTCCGCTTCTGATGGGTGGATGGGTGCCAGATGGGTGCCACGTTCACATTTGTTGATTTATCGCTTCGCATTAACACTTTGTTTCGGTGCCAGCCACAGGAGTCATCCCCTCTTACCCGTGAGAAGTTGAAGTTCATACAAGGCGTGATTGCGAACAGCGGCACCTGTCTTCGCCGCCGATCTTCCAGTTATTGCCCCCGGCTCACAACGCGGCTCGAACGCCTGCCGAAGGCGGCGACGCAGGGGTAAGAGCAGCCGCCGGACAGACAAGCGCCACATCCCGCCACCATCGTTTCGAAAACTTTGCTACCGTATGCTCCTGGTACCAACCGGTGAGTTCAGTCCGACACCGAGGAGGCTCCACATGCGCCGTGCACTCGCTTATGCGTCGCTGGTTGTCATCACGGCATCGTTCGCCATGGCGGATCTCGCCGGGATGCAGCAAAAGGCGATCGAACGCGCCATCAAGACCCTTGGCAAGAGCGGCGATGCGAACGAGCGCCGGGAGGCGATCCGCACCCTCTCGAGCTTCGAGGTCCCGGAGGTGGTGGCGCCGTTGATCGCCGCGCTGGAGGACCCGGACCCGTCGGTGAGACGGCTGGCGGCCGATGGGCTGTGGCGGGTCTCCGAAGTTGCCGCGCCGGCGAAAGGGGCGCTCATGGCCGCGCTGGAGGACCCGTCTCCCGGGGTGCGGGTCCGGGCGGCGGCTGCGCTGGAGGCCCTCGGCGTCGAGGAGAGCGAGCTGGTCGCCGCCCGCGAGGCCGGGCTCGGGGCCGAGTTGCTCCGCGACCGGATCCTCGCCGCCCGCGATCTCGTCGGTTTCGTCCCGTCCGGTCTTCTGGCGCCGCCCGTGATCGAGGTGGCCGCGGCGGAGGCCGAGACGTCGTCGCTCGACCTCGGAGAGAGCTACCTCGACCCGGTGGACATCCTCGAGCGCCTCGTCCGGGCCGGCGATCCGGGGTTCGTCGAGCCGGTGATGGCCGCGATCCAAGCGGGCAATCCCGGCCGCCGCTGGCTGCTCAAGGGGCTCGCCGATCTCGAACCGAAGCCCGCCGATTGGAATCTCGTCCTCGTAGCGCAGCTCGGGTCGGCGCGTATGGAGGACCGGATCGTCGCCCTCGATCTGCTGAGCGGCAGGTCGACCGGGGAAGCCGGTGTCGAAATGTGGATCGCGCCGGTGACGGCCGCCCTCGCCGTCCCCGAGACCCGGAACCCGGCGCTCTGGGCGCTTCGGGGCGCCGGGGGCTACGCCGCCGCAGCGGCGCCGGCGATCGCCCCGATCGTCACCACCGACCCGGACAAACAGAACCGCGAACGCGCCGCCGACGCACTCGGGGAAATCGGCGACCGAAGCCAGGCGTTTCCGACCGAGACCCTTCGCGCGGTCGCGGAGGCGGCCCTGCCGGCGCTCGCGACGGGCGCGGTGAAGGACCCCGACTCGAGCGTCAGGCAGAACTCCATCGAGGCCCTCGGTCAGCTCTGGGTCACCGCCGACGAGGTGCTGCCGACCTTCCTCGCCATCGCGGCCGACGACCCGGATGCCCGCAATCGCTTCTCGGCGCTCCTGCGGATCCGCGATCTCGGCACCGAAGCGGCGTCGGCGGCCGATGAGCTCGCGGCGATCGCCGCCGCCGACCCCGACAACCGCCAGGTCGCCGAGCAGGCCCTCGCGGCCATCCGCGACCAGGCGCCGAGCTTCGATCCCGCGGTCACCACTGGAAGTGCCGACGACGCCGGCTCCGGCGCGGCGCTGGCCGCCCTGCGATCGGCCGGCATCGACTTCGATCCGCACAGCGTGTGGCTGGCGCTCAACGAGGTCGACGTGGAGAAGGTGCGGCTGTTCCTCGACGCCGGAATCGACCCCAACGAGCGCCTCGACGACGTCGGGATGCGGCCGCTGCACGTGCTCTACTTCGGATCCGGGTGCACGGTGATGTCGTACCCCTCCCCTGCCGAAACCACCACGCTGACGAAGCTGCTGATCGAGCGGGGCGCCGACCCGAACATCGCCGACGACCGGGGCAACACCGCCTTGAAGCTCGCGGTGATGGGCTGCGACGGATCGGTGGTGACGACGCTGATCGAAGGCGGGGCGGACATGAACGCGACCGACGGCTTCGGTATGACGGCCTTCGATCTCGCCGTCGGGATCAGCGCGTTCTCGGGTAGTGATGCGCCCCAGGCCCTGCTCGATGCGGGCTTCCGGCCGTCGCCGGAGAAGCTCGCCGAGCTTCGGAAGAACTACGGCGACAACCCGCAGATTCTCGAGCTCCTGGCCCGCGCGAGCGCGGCGGGATCGAAGTAACCGACTCGCCGCCGGCGGCGGCGCTCCGCGCCGATAGGTGCCACACTTCGCATTGGCGCCTTGTTGGTGCACCAACCCAGCGTGAATTGCGAAATCCAACGGTCCGACAACGCGTCAATGCGAACAGTGGCACCCGTCTGGCACCATATTTACGACGACTCACCGTGCGTCAGGAACTTCGTTTTCGATGAAGGACACGTGCTGAGCCCAGCCCTCGAGACACAGCTCGTACACACCTTCTTGACAGTGATCGGCGTACTTTCGCTTGAGCGCGAAGACCCGATCCCGCGGAACGCCCATCCTCGAGTATGCGACCAGGTCGCTCGTGGAATCGCCATACGCGTAGGCCAACCGCCAGCCAGCTTGTACATACTCCGCCAGGACGCGCGCCTTGTAGTCTGCTGGATTCGCCCGCTCATTTGCGGTCTGCGCGACATGAAGGGTGCCTCCAGGAAATCCGTTCCGGGCAAGCCAGCCTGACAAGTTTGACTGAAACGCCGGGACCCTTGTGGTGAGGTACACGACTGTGTAGCCCTTCTTGTGGAAAGCGTTGATCGCGTCTGCAGCACTCTCGCGCGGTGTGAAGAACTCGATGTTCCTTGGCGTGAGGGTTCCGTCGATGTCAAGTACCACTACCTGTCGATTGGTCCCAGACAGCGGCTGCACATCAGCGGGAGGGATGAGCGCGCAGCCGGAAAGAATGATGATCGCGGTCGCCAGAGCTGGATGACGCAAAGTGTCCTCGAAATTTTGCCAACCATTTCTTTGCATAGTTGCTATTCCCCGGATGGGTGCCACGTACCGTACGTGGCGCCCTAGTGGCACCCTGGCCGATTCAGTACAGCGTCCGCTCCCCGCCGTAGTCGGCGATGAGCTGCTGAGTCCGTTTGAGGATTCGATTCCTGCGGGCCCAGAGGCTTCCGATCTGGTCTTTGTGCAGCCACGGCTTGAGCGTCTCGTTCATCGCTTTTCTGTCGAGCCCCTCGAGACCTTCGATGAGGCGCCGCGACAGGCGTGATGAGTACAGGCTGGTCAGAAGATCGGGATCGGTGTCGAAGGCCATGGAGGAGTCGACCTTGTGGACACGGAGGTTCTCGTCGACGATCAGATTTCGAAGATCCGAGTAGTCGAGATCGGCGATGAGCTGCTGAAAGAGCTCGATCTCGCGGAGCTGACCCTTGTACATGGCGGGATCGGTGGGTTGCAGCCCCCGCTCCCGGCGTTCGGCTTCGGTCATCGAGCTCTCGACCCAGAAGCACAGCGAGCCCTTCTTTGAGTCAATCTCCCGCTCCACGCACGGCGGCACGAAGTCGAGACCGAGCAGGCGGGCAAGCTCGTACGCGGCGATCTCGTGCCGAAACGAGTCCCTGGCGTCCTCGACGACCCGGCCGTCGGAGAAGCGAAACTCCTCGTACTTCGTTTCCTCGTGCTTGAACACCGCGCGGAGGGTCAGGCTGCCATCGGTCAGGGTGATCCGGACCGGGCCGGTGATCGCCGCCTCGTCGAAGCGCTCGGGCTCACCGGCGATCTCGGCATCGGTCAAGAACGCCACCGCCTCGTCGCCTGTCAACGGCACGCCGACGACCACGACCGGCTCACCGGCGTCACCGGCACCACCAACCAACAACAGAGCACAAGACACCACCCAGACCAGTCTGTTCATGAATCTCTTCCTCGAAGAGAAGGGTACCAGAGAGGTGCCACGGGCAAACCTGCACGGTTGTTGATGGGTGCCACCAGATTCGGGTTCGAGTGAACTTACGTTCATGGGGGTTCGAGTCCTCCCCCTTTCGCACCAATTACTTCCACCCTTCCAGCCTCGGGGTCCCGCCGTGAGGATTGACTCTGCGTCGGACGCGCAGCCCCGCCCGGCCACCATCGGCTGGCCGATGGACGGCACGATTGATGCGGTACACTCGGGGTGGAACCGAAACCAGGAATCAGAATGGGATCACGCCGGTGGCGTTCGGGTTGCCGGGCCGCCGTAGCCGGCAGCGGTTGTGTTCTTCGGGAGATCACATGTCTGACAGCGATCAGAAACCCAAGCCCGCCGAATTCCCGGTCGATCCCTACGCCTCACCCACCCTCGAGGGCCCGACGACGCCGAACGTAAACGAAGACGCCAGGTCGAGAGGCAATCCCCGACACCGACGACCGTCCCCCAAGGTGGGGGGCTTCGAGCTCTTCGAACGCATCGGAGCCGGTGGGATGGGAGAGGTCTGGTCGGCGGAGCAACGGGATGGCATCCACCGGCGGGTTGCGATCAAGCTGATCCGCCCGGGGATGGACACCGAGAAACTCCTGGCCCGCTTCGAAGTCGAACGTCAGGCCCTCGCAATGATGGATCACGCCTGCATCGCCCGCGTTTTCGCCGCCGGAACGTCGACCGACGGGCGTCCGTTCATCGCGATGGAGATGGTCAAGGGCGTTCCCATCGATGAGTTCTGCGACCGTCACCGGCTCGACCTCAAGAGACGGCTCGAGCTGTTTCTCAAGGTTTGCGACGGCGTCCAGCACGCTCACCAGCGAGCCATCATTCACCGCGATCTCAAACCCTCCAACATCCTGGTCACTCGGCAGGACGGCGAACCATTGCCGAAGATCATCGACTTCGGCCTTGCGAAAGCTCTCGGCCACCGGCTCTCCGAGGGCACCATGTTCACCCGGGTCGGCGAGGTGATGGGAACGCCCGAATTCATGAGCCCCGAACAGGCCGCCCCCCGGGGCGAGGATGTCGACACCCGCGCCGATGTCTACGCCCTGGGCATGGTCCTGTATCTGCTTCTCGTCGGCGCCCTGCCGTTTGATCGGAAGGTCCTCAGCGAGGCTGGAGTCGTCGAGCTCCAGAGGCTGATCACCACCCAGGACCCGCCGAGGCCGAGCCGGATGGTGTCCCGTCTCGGCGCGACCGCGGACCCGACCGCGAGCAACCGCCAGATGAGTTCATCGGCCCTCTCGGCCGCTCTGCAGGGCGATCTCGACTGGATCGTGATGAAGGCACTGGAAAAATCACCCGACCGGCGCTACAGCTCGGTCGAGGCCTTCGCAACCGACATCCGCCGCCACCTCTCCGATCACGCCGTCGAGGCCAGACCGCCGAGTTCGGTCGATCGAACCCGGAAGTTCGTTCGGCGCCACACCCTCGAGGTCGCAGCAACCGGGATCGTCCTGCTGGCTCTCGTCGCGGGCGCGCTGCTGGCCACCGTCGGCTTCCTTCGGGCACGCACCGCCCAACGTGAGGCCACCCTCCAGGCCGAGTCCGCCAACCGAGTGACCGAGTATCTCGTGCAGCTTTTCGAAGTTTCAGATCCAAGCGTCGCTCGGGGCCGGGCGATCACCACTCGTGAGATCCTCGACCGCGGCAGGGAACAGGTCGCCAGCCTCGAAGCTGAGCCCCGGATCAAGGGGCACCTCGAGCACACGATGGGCCGCATCTACCACAATCTCGGACTCTATGACGAGGCCGGCGAGATGCTCGAGGCCGCGGTCCTCACCCTCCAGGGTCATGATTCGCGCCACACCGAAGCCGAGCTCAGCGCCACCATGCACAACCTTGGTGTGCTCTATGACAACCAGGGTCGCTATGACGAGGCGGAACGGGTCTTTCGCGACAAGCTCGCGCTATGGGAGTCGGGCGCCGTTGAAGACGAGCGGGAACTCGGGAGGACTCTCAACAGTCTCGGAATCGTGTTGTGGAACCAGGGAAAGTACGAGGAGGCCGAGGCGGTTCTGACGCGCTCGATTAAGGTCCGCGAGAGGATCTATGGTCACGACTCCCAGGAGGTCGCCAAAGCACTTTTCAATCTCGGCAATCTGTACAACGGCCAAGGCAATTTCGACGCCGCAGAAGAGGTCTTCAGCCGCGCCCTCGAGATCGAACGTTCGCACCTCGAACCCGGCCACCCGGATATCGCTGCCTCGCTCAACAACCTGGGTTCTCTCTATCAGAATCTCGAACGGTATGACGAGGCCCGCCGGTGCATCGAAGAGGCGCTGGCTATCTGGGAGCGGGCACTCGACGACAACCATCCGGACATCGGCATCGCAGTCCACAACCTGGCCAACCTGGCCCAGGCCGAGGGCGACCCGGAGAAAGCGATACCGTTATACCGTCGAGCAGGCGAAATTTGGCTGGCGTCTCTGGGACCGGATCACCGGTTCCTCGCCGTCAACGATCACCAGGAGGCATCCGCCCGCTACGCCCTCGGCGAGCTCACCCGGGCAGAGGAGCTCCTGGTCCGCTCGATCGCCACATGGGAGCGTGCGGTCGGGATCGACTACCCGGCGGTCGTGGACACCATCGAGCTCTACGCTCTCGTCCTGGAGGAATCCGGCCGCCCGCAGGAAGCGGCAGTCCAACGACAACGCGTCGCAGAATTGAGAGGCGAAGCAGCTGAAAAGACCAATTGAAGAAAGGTGGGCATTTTTTCTGAAACGCACCAATGCGGTACGTGGCACCTTTCCCCGCCTGGTTAGAACGTGAGGACGTGACGGCCCTCCCTGATGTAGCCGGTGAGCACGTCACCCATGTACTTCACGTCGACGCCGAGCTCAGTAAGCTCGTCCGAGACCTCGTACATGTCGGCGCACGCCTTGCACGCCTCGAGGGTGATGCCCGCCTCCTTCATCTTGGTGAGGTACTCCTGAAGCTCCTTGTCCACCGAGAGGAGCTTTGACGACGGACCCCAGACCACCAAGGTGATGTCCTGCCACCAGCCGAAGCGGGCGGTGCTCGCGTTGTAGGTGTACATGAACACCATTTTCAGCGCCACGTCGCGGTCGCCGCTCGTCCACACCACCACCAGCTTGTCCTCGGGGCGCAGCTGTTGCTTTTCGGTGGCGGGTGCGGCCTGCTCCTGGGACATCAGCGGCAGCGCAACCAGCACGGTCGATACCACGAGTGCGAACACGACCCCGACTCTCCTCGTCTTCATCTTTGCCTCCAATCAGGCGCGTGCGACCTTGGATCGAATCTCAGAGGTGCCACCCATGAGAGGCGCCACCCTTCGCATTGTTGCATTGTGGATGCTCGAACACTGATACCCCACCGCGCAACAATGCGTGAATGCGAAGGGTGGCACCTTTCTCCTCGTCCTGGTTGCGATGTTGATTTCAGCACCGTTCGCCGTCGCGGGCGACGAACAAGAATCGGAGGAACAGTTCCCTTTAGGGGTGGCCCCACCACAACGGCAGTCCTCGCTGCGCGGTTTGCCGGACACCGTCAACGAGTACGCCAACACTGTCCCGTTACCGATTCCTGAAAACCAATGCAGCACCGATGAAGAGTGCCGGGTCCAACGACTTAACGATTCTGTCCTCATCGGTGCCGGGTGGAACAAAGTTAGTAAAGTACGCCTGCAGCGCCGGGGTCGGCACCCTTCATCACTATTCGTTTCCTCAAATAGACGCAAGAGGACCGGACCTGACACCGATGACCGGTACGTGGTGGAAACTGATAACCTCAGTTCGCACCGCGACCTGTTTTCAGCTGTAGTCACGTCCCGAACAGACCACGCCCGTCATCTCCGGGTACGGTGTCGGAAATCCCCGAGTCGTCACCACGCCTCGACCCGGAAGGAGCGAAGAATGGCACGTATCGGCCACACCAACACCTTGAGAGTCATCAAGCGGGTCTCGCCGGGCGCCATTCTCGATGCCGGTGAGCTCGGCGAGGTGTTACTCCCCGACAAGTACTGCCCGGAGGATCTTGCATCAGACGATCAGCTGCCGGTCTTTCTCTATTTCGATTCTCAAGGACGAGCGATCGCCACGACTCAGATGCCACGAGCCGAGGTGGGGCAATTCGCCTATCTGGAGGTTGTGGCGAATTCAGAGTTCGGCGCGTTTGTCGACTGGGGGCTCGACAAGGACCTGCTGGTGCCGTTTGGTGAGCAGCATCGACCGATGCACGTGGGCCGTCGCTACATCTTGTACGTGTTCGTGAACAAGGCGGATGGGCGAATACTGGCGTCATCGAAGATCGAGAAATTTCTCAAGGAAGGCCGGCCTCATACCTTTCAGGTAGGGCAACTCGTTGATCTCATCATCGCCAACAGCACGGAACTCGGGTTCAAAGCGGTGGTCAACCACAGCCACTGGGGTGTGCTTTACAAGAACGAACTGAAGGAACAGTTGAGCTTTGGCCAGAGCAAACGTGGATTCGTCAAATACATTCGACCGGACGGAAAGATCGACCTGGCGCTCGAGGCCGGACAGGATTCCAGCGCCAGGAACACTGAGACGATCTTGAAGTACCTGCAAGAGAACGAGGGGTTCGCGGCAGTCAATGACAAATCAGACGCCGGGATGGTCCTGAGCGTGTTTGGTATGACCAAGAGGACCTTCAAGAAAACGATCGGCGGCCTGTACAAGAGGCGTCTCATCACCATCGACGTAGACGGCATCCGTCTCGTAAGAAAGGAAGAACGGGAACGGTGCCAGGAGAAACTTACTTAACTTTCTTGCTCTGATAGCTGCCACCCTTAGCATTGTTCGTGCCATGAACAGATGCTCGTTG
>JAHECW010000051.1 GCA_024641545.1 Acidobacteriota bacterium | reverse complement strand
CGGGTTCTCACGATCGATCTCGAGCGCCGTCCGGAAGGCCGCCGCGGCCTCCTCGAGGGCGTGGAGATCGCGCTGCGAGCGGCCGAGGCAGACCCATGCCGCGACATAGCGGGGGTGACGCTCGAGACCGGTCTTGAGGACCTCGACCGCCTGCGCCGCCTCGCCCTCGCGCCGGAGGAGCTCGCCGAGCTGATAAAAGATCCGGGAAGACGGGTCTTCCCGGAGCAGATAGCGGAGTTGCTCGATGCGATAGTCCAAGAGTGTATTCCATAACGGCCGGGCCCGAAGGCCCGGCCGTTGAGAGACCGATGATTAGTTGGCTGTCAGGTTGACGACCTGGGGCGAACCCTGGGCATCAGGCTCCATAGCCGTCACGGTCACCGTCCCGGTGTCAGCCGCTGTCGCCTCAACTGTCACCATCGCAAATCCACCCGGAGGCACGGTGCCGGTCCCGTTCATCGTAATCGAGAACGATGCCCCGGCCACGGCGGTGGTGTAGTTGAGATCACCTGTTCCAGCGAGGTTCTCGACGGCAAACTGCAATTGCTCGGGGTACGGCCCGTTGAAGGTGAGATCGCCCGGATTGACCGAGAGGATCGGGAACGCTTCCTGGGCCGACAGGTTCATCCTCGTTGGACTGCCGGCGTCGTTGCTGACGACCCTCAGCTCTCCGGTATAGGATCCGCCGTCGTCATTGCCCGGGCAGAAATAGACGTTGGGCCCGATATACCCACTCGTGAAGGCCGGCACGGTGAATCCCGGCGCGGCCTGCGTCGAGCAGCCGGCGTCGAAGAAGAAACTTCCACCGAGGAAGAGTCCGGAGACGACCAGGTCCCCACCCCCAGTGGCGTTGCTGATCACGACCGCCTGGGGTGCCGACGGACCGGGGAACTCCGTCGCCGGGAAGGTGAGGGCGCCGATTCCGATCTGCGGCGCCGCGACGCAGGTCTGATCCTCCGGCACGTAGACCAGGCCCTGCGAAAGGGTGTTCTCGCAGCCCAGCGGCAGGTTGCGGACGGTCACGTTGACCGGGGTCGGCTCGTTCCGGATCCCCGGCAGACCGGTGTCGGTGGTGCAGGAACCGGTGTTGAAGACGAGGCCGAAATCGTTGGGAGCGGGGATCTGGTTGATGTGGATGTGCTCCGCCGAGATCACCTCGGTGTCGGCCGGCGCGATGGTGTAGTTGTTGATCCGCACCAGGAGGTCGTCGGCAAAGCGGACGCCGTAGATGTCGATCTCACCGGGGACCACGCCGTTGCCGAGGTTGGTCTCCTCGACGAAGATCGGGGAAACGTGGGTCACCGTCGGGTTGGAGCCGAGCAGGGTGTAGTTGCCGCCGGTGGCCTCGCGGTTGGATTGGTTGAGCACGACGCGGAAGTTGCCCGAACGGTCGCTGCAGGTCGGCGCCAGGCTCGTCGGCGAGCGCAGGGTGAGCTCGGTGCCGGTCACCGCGATGACGTCGAACTCGATGTTGCTGGAGAACCACACCGTGAGCGGGTCCTCGAAACCGGCGCCGAAGAGGGTCAGCAGATCGCCGATCCGCCCTTCGGTGGGGTTGGCCTGGCCGACGTAGAGGGTCTCGCCGAAGGTGAAGGTCTGGGCCGAGGTCGTGGTGTTGCCGGTCTGGAGGTTGGTCACCTTGACCGTCACCGCGTACGGCGGCACCTGGCCCTGCTGGCTGATGTCGGGGGTGCGGCAGGTGATGATGTCGTTGTCGGCGAGGGACTGGTCGTCGATGACCTGGACGCCGGTCGCCTCCCAGGTGCCGAAGAGGACCTGGATCGGGATCTCGAAGCCGTGGCCGGTGATGGTGACGATGGTGCCGCCGTCCATCGGTCCCGCGGTCGGCGAGATGCCGGTGATCCGCGGCTCGGCGATGTCGGACTTGACGATGAAGACGTCGTTCTTGACGACGTTGTCGGCATCGACGCGGGTCAGCTTGATCCCCGCGTTCTGGTTCGCTGTCAGCGGCAGGAGGCTGAAGCGGGGTGTGATGACCTCGATCTGGTTGGCCGACCAGCGCTCGACCTGGGCGAGCAGGTCCTGGCCGTTGAACGTGAAGTAGACTTCGTCGAAATTCTTCACCAGCGCCTTGGCCTCGTCGACGCCGAAGTTGAGACCGAGGATGGTCACGCTCTCGCCGCCGGCCGACCGGCCCGAGAAGGGTTCGACGCCGTAGATCACCGGGTCGCCGAGGATCACCGAGTTGGAGATATAGGTGAAGACCTGGGGATAGCTCTGACTCTCTTCGTCGGGGGTTCCGACCTTGACCGCGATTTTGACGTCGGCGGTTGAGGAAATGCTGGGATCGGCCGCGGTCGGGAGCGGCGATCGGAGGGTGATCGTGCCCCCGCTCTCGGGCGGAACGCTCGGGACCACCTGGTCGACGATGGCCTGGTACTGGATGCCCTGGACGGTGAAGAAGACCTCGACCGGGCTCGCAATGCCCTTGCCGGTGAGCACGACCGGCTCACCGCCGGCGTAGGAACCCTCGCGGGGGTTGATGCTCCACATCTGGAGGGCGCCGGTGTTGTCCGGGTTGCGGTAGGCGATCTGGACCTGCGACCTGATGGTCTTGACCCGGGCCTCGATGGCATAGATGCCGGCTGTGGTCGCGCCGAAGGCGATATCCGCTTGACCGCCGGTGGTCAACACGGTCGCGATCGTCTGACCGTTGTCCGGCAGGAAGATGCCGCCGGTCCGGTTGAACTCGACCTGGGTGCCATCGGGCGCCGGCGCGCCGTTGAGGGATACGGCCGCCGTCACCAGGATCGTCGTGTTGACGATGGGATTGTTGTCGCTGGCCTGCAGCGAGGTGATCTGCCAGACGTCGCCGCCCGGCGGCGGCGTCACCGTCGGCGGCTTCGGGCTGCCGCCCGAGCAGGCCGTCAGGAATACCAGACCACAGAGAATGAGACAATTGAAGAAGCGCTTCATGGCTCCGGACCCCCTACCCGTCACGGGCTTCCGCAGAAAAAGTTGAACTGAATGGGTTGCGGCACCGAGGCGACGCTCTTGCCGCCCATGGTCTCACCGAAGAGCTGCAGCACCAGACGCTGGCGGATGTTCCGATTCGAGGTCTCGGGGTCGAGGCCGCCGTTCTCCGGCAGCAGATAGGCGAGAGGAATCTCGTTGAGATACTCGACCGGATAGACCCGCCAGTTGTCGAGATTGCTGGTCCCGCCCGCGGGGACGATCACGCCCTGATCGAAGATCGCCTGGGGCGACGCCGTGGCGCCGCCGTCGTTGCGCTCGGGGGTGATCACCCAACGGAGGATGCGCACATCCTGCGCGTTGCCGAGGGTGACCCCCGGCGCCTTCGGGTTCGACACCACGTTCAGCTTCTCGATGGTGATGTCGGTCCCTGAGGCGAGAAAGCCGCAGATATTGATATCGGGGTTGTACGTATCAACATCGACGGTGATGAAGACCACCGCCTCGGTGTCGTCGAGGGCGCTGTTCCCGCCGCAGGAACTCAGCAGCAGCGCAGCTGCGAGAACAACTCCGACACTCGTGATGCGTTTCATCCGACCCTCCCTCAGTACTTCACGATGCGTGGCGTGATAAAGATCAGAAGCTCGTCGTGCCGTTTGAAGGTCCCCTTGTTCTTGAACAGACTGCCGAAGATCGGAATCTTGTACAGACCGGGGATCCGGTTCTCGTTCTCCTGATCGTTGATTTGATAGATACCGGCGATGACGGTCGTGCCGCCGTCCCGGACCAAGAGCTGGGTCTGCGCGTCACGGGTGAAGATCGGCACGTTGTTGCCGCCGACGACGGCGGCGGCAAGGACCGCTTCCTGTTTCTTGATGTCGATCTCGAGGTTGACGGTTCCCTCGGCGGTGATCTGCGGCGTCACCTGGAGGCGCAGGGTCGCATCGACGTACTGCACCGTGACCGTGTTGTTGGCCACGGTCTGAACCGGGATCTGGAGACCCGAGCGGATCGAGGCCTGCATCAGGTTCTGGGTGGTCACCCGCGGCGTCGAGACGATCCGCAGGAGACCGTCGGTCTCCGCAGCGGAGAGCAGGAAGTCGAGGTTGAAGGTGTTGAGGATGTCGCCGAAGGAGAAGGCCAGGAATCCCTGGTTGCCGCGGGCGAGCTCGACATCGCCGGAGACTTCGACCGAGTTGGGGAAGTCGAGACCGGTGTCGTTGCCGTGCTGGGCGTTCATCACCCCGTCGAAGCCCCAGCTGACACCGAGCTCGCGCGAGAAGTCGCGGGTGGTCTCAACGATGCGGCCTTCGATGACGACCTGCGGCGTCGGCTGGTCGAGGCTCTCGATGAGCCGCAGGACGCCCTCGACCCGATCCACGACATCGCGGATGATGAGGGTGTTGGTGCGCTCGTCGGTGGTCACCGTGCCGCGGTCGGAGAGGAGGTAGCTGTCGTTGGACAGGAGTCCGGAGACATAGCTCGCCTTGGCGTAGGACAGCGGCTTGAGAACGGTCTTGAGCGGTTTCGCCTGCTCGCGCTGCTTGTCGAGGTTCGCCTTGGCCGATTTCTCGGCTGCGAGTTTTGCGTTCGTCGCAACTCTCAGCACATTGTTTTCGAGGACGTAGTCGAGACCGTTGATCCGCAGGATGAGATCGAGGGCCTGGTCCCACGGCACGTCCCGCAGCTCCACGGTCACCGAACCGCCGACCCCGGGATCGACGATGATGTTGAGCTGGGTCAAGGCCGAGAAGGTCTTGAGCACATCGCGGATGTCGGCGTCTTTCAGACTCAGGCTGATCGGTTCGCCGGTGAACTGCTGCTCCTGGGAATCGACCTCGGTGGTCTCGTAGGTGTCGGCCCGGGCGCTCGGTGCGTTGAGGACGTCGGCCGCCGCTGCATGCTCGATCATCTGCGACGCGTCGGCGACAAACGGGCTGCGCTCGACAACGGGTTCTTCGGCGACGGCCTCGGTCGCCCAGTCGTTCCCGGCCGGCCGGCCGGATTCGATCGTGCTCGGTTGAGCCCAATCCCCGGCGCCGTCGTTTTCGCCCGCGTCCGGAAGATCGAAGAGAGCCGACGATACCGCGGCCTCCTCGACCTGTGGTTCAGGGACCGCCTGCGGCTCAACCGCCGGCGGCGTCGCCGGCTCGATGTCGTTGCGCGCGACCACATACTCGGTCTCGGCGATGATCTCGTCGTTGGAGATCACTGCCGCTTGCGACTCGGGGAAGACGGCGCCGACCTCGGCCACCCGGATCACGGCGCCGTCGGCGGTCTGTTCAAAGACGTGGCGGGCCTCGCCGTCGAGATCGACGACGATCCGCGTCACGGGCTCGGGCACGGTTCGGTTCTGCGCCACCCGCACCTGACGAACAGGACCTGTTCCAACCGCGTAGATGCTGCGGTCGAACCGCTTGACCACGCCGTGGAGGTCGATCACCAGGCGGTCGGGGTCGGCCAGCGTGAAACTCGTTCCCGAAAGCGCGCCGTCACCCTTGAGCTCGATGACCACGCCCTGACTCGATCCCACCGGAATGACATCGAGGAGGTTGGTCGCCCCGGTCAGCGCGGGGGCCGGCTTGACCGACACCACCGCCGCAACCGGCGCCGGATTCGGCCGCGTCACGGGACCGGCGTCCGACGAGAAGGCGGTGAAAACCAGATCCAACCCACCCGAAGCGGCGTCCAGCCGAAGCTGCGACGGCTCGGCCAGCCACACCGTCAACCGGGTGACCCGCTTGCCGAATTCGTCGACCTCGGACAGCTCAGCGCGTTCGATCCCGAGCGACGGCTCGGCCAGAGTCCCGGCGCTGGACTCCCACTCGGCCTCGGGCATTTCGATCACCCACACGCCCGGCTGGGGAGAGTAGTGGACCGTCTCGAGAGCGTGATCGGTCCGCAGGTGGATCACGGGCCCGGACGACCCTGCTTCCGCCGTCAGCCCGTGGAGCGTCGGCAGGGAAGCTGCCGCGTTGCCGGGATAGAGGAATCCCAACAGCACGCAGATCGCCGCCACTACCAGGACGCGGACGTTCATGTTCATCATGCCATCCCCCAATTCGATATCACTCGAACGGCTAATCCGTGATCTCACGTACGATGTCCTCGTACGGCTTGAGCTGTTTCGGGTCGTTCGACTGCTTTCTGAAAACCACACGGTCGAACTGGATCTCCTTGACCTCTCCGTCGTAGAGCTTGGTGCCCGGGCGGAGGATATAGGAGATATTGTCTCGCCCCTGAACGAACGCGAGGATCCCGTTGGGCGTTGAAATGATCCCCTCGAGTCTGATCTCATCGACCATCATCCCGGGCAGACCCGGCGGACGCGGGACCGACTCATCATCCGCAACATTTTCGAATCCCTCGTGGAGTGACCGGAACGGATCGCGCCGGCCGGCCGGATCGTAGGAGAAATTCTCGCCCTGGAGCATCTCCCGTTCACCACGCAGGATCTGTTCGATGGCCGAGGTGTCGACCTCTTCTTCGCCGAGGCTGTCGGCGGCGACGCCTTCGGCGGCAGGCAGGTTGTCCTGCGCCTGGGCCGGCATCGAGGCGAAACCTGCGACCGCAGACGCCACGACGCAAATCAGGAGTTTCGTGATCTTCATCTCTCAGCCCCGCTCATTCCTTGTAGATAAAGGTTCGCTGGGTGAAGGTTGCTTGAATCGAGTAGCCCCGGGAACCCTGGCCTTTTACCGGCGAGATCACGAGATCATCGACGTTGATGATCCGTGAGAACCCGCTCAGGCGGTCAAAGAACAGACCGAGCTCGTGATAGGTGCCGTCGAGACCCACGGTGACCGGAACCTCGAGGAAGAAGTCCCGATCGATGACATTGCCGGGGACAAACCGCGTAAGCCTGAAGTTGCCCCGTTCGGTCAGGTGTTTGAGGCGCTTGATGAGGTCATCGGTTTCGCGCTTGGTCGGCAGAATGCGGCGAAGACGATCGAGGTCGAGCTCGTAGTTGCGGATGTCCTCCTCGAGACGCGGCAGGTCGGCCTTGGCCGCTCGCCCCTTCTCGATCTCGCGCTCGAGCTGATCGATCTTGTCCTGGGTCTTCTGGCAATCTTCTTCGATGGGCTTGAACACATACATCTGCAGCACTACGAAAAGCGCGACGCCGAGCACGAGCCCGACCAGAAGGGCAACCCACCAGGGCTTTTCGTTGAGATCAATTGCCATGGCTCATGACCTCCACATCGTCAGGATCCATTGCCCGGAGAATTCGCTTTTTTGATCTCCGGCGGTTCATAGGTAAAGACGGCCGTCATGGTGAAGGCGAAATCCTCCCCCTTGCGAGCGAGGTTCTTCACGACCGGCTCTTCGAAGAACGGCGACGCGTCCAGATTCGAGTAGTAGTTGGCGACCGCGTTCTCGTCCATCGCCTCGCCGGTGAGCGTGATGGCGTTGCCGGTGAGGGCGAGCTTGGTCAGCCAGACCAGCTCGGGCAGAGCGCGGGAGACCTCGTCGAGGATGCGAACGGGTCCGTGCTGCTTGTTCTTGAGATCGTTGATGACATCGACCTTGCTCTTGAGCAGCGCTCGTTTCGCTTCGAGCTCCTCGACCTTGTCGATGTATTGCTGCAGCTCGTTGCGCTCCGTCGTCCGCTGACGTTCCAATGCCTTGAGGTCGGCTTTCTTGGACTTCAGCAGGAACCACCAGGTTCCCGAAACCGCGATGGCGATGGCGAGCACGGTCACAAGAATGATGTCGCCCTGTTTCGCGCCCAACGAAAACTCCGGACGTTTTCGCTTGCTGACCGCTGCTGTCGGCGCCTCCGAAACAAGATTGATTTTGATCATCGGCTCAATCTCCGACGGTCCGTATTGCCAAGCCTACCGCCACAGCCATGGCCGGGGCATTGCGGTTGATCCAATCTGGATCGAAATCCGACTCGTTGTAGCGGATGTTCCTGAACGGGTTGAGCAACTCGACGTTGACCTGGAACCGTTCATGGAGAACCGCCTCGAGGTTCGCCACCAACGCCCCTCCGCCGGACAACATGATCCGGTCGAGCCGGTCCACCGACGACGTGGCCACGAAGAAGTCGACGGTCTTCTGGAGCTCGGCGGCGAGATCCTCGGACGCCGAACTCAAGACGCTCTCGACCTGCTGTTTCGAAACCTGACCGACGTCACCGCCGAGCTTGAGTTTCTCCGCATCCTCTCGCGGCAGGTTGAATTCACGTTGGACGGCCTCGGTGTAGAGATTGCCGCCGAAGGCCACATCGCGCCAGAAAACCGAATTTCCGTCGTGCAGGACATTGATGTTCATCACCGACGCGCCGATGTTGACCAGCGCGACGGTCTCACCGCGCGAAGAATAGTTCGATTCGAAGGCGTTCTGCACCGCAAAAACATCGACATCAACCAGCACCGGTTCTTTTCCGGCCTGGACGATCACCGAAGTGTAGTCGTTGATCCGGTCCCTTTTCACCGCAACCAGCAACACATCCATGGTGTCGGAGGCGCCGGTTTCCAAAACAACGTAATCGAGGTTCACGTCATTAATATCGAACGGAATGTACTGCTCGGCTTCCCATTGGATCGACTCCGCGAGCTCGGTTTCGGTCATCGAGGGAAGTTGGATCTTCTTGATGATGACGGAATGCCCCGACAATGAACCGCCGAATTTCGAATTCTTGATCCCATTCTCGGAGATCAATCTGGTGAGTGCCTCGACCACCAAAGACGAATCCATGATTGCGCCGTCGACAATTGCCTCCGGAGACAGATCTGCAACGGCGGCATGGACGAGCTGAAATTCGTCGTTCTTGAGCGGCTTCAATTCAACGATCTTAATCGCCGAGGAGCCAACATCACAGCCGACAACTTGTCTTTTTCGCTTTCCAAACACGTCTCACACCTTATATCGCAGGAGTTCGAACGTTTCTAAACATCACACCTCTATGAGCCAGACTATCAAAAGGCCTATAGAGTGTCAAGAATAAGTGAATTCGGAAAAGTGTTGAAGAACGAATGTCACTTTCTTTTGTGATTTGAACCACGTTCTGAGGATTCGTGCGAAGCAGAAAAGGAATTCACTTTCTCTCTTTTCCGTCGATTTCTCGAACAAAATCCGTGTTGTGTACCTCACATTCCTCCTCGGTTTTTGCCGTTGAAAGGCAGGAAAAGCGGTCATTCGGTAATGCCCGACCTTGCCATCAGGCCGTGTTTGTGCTATGAAATGCGTCCCCAATCTCCTGGGGACCTCGAGGAGGAACACTGAAATGGCGCAGCGATGCGAAATCTGCGGCAAGGGACCGATGACCGGGAGCAATATTTCCCACGCACACAACGTCACCAAGCGACGCTGGAACCCGAATCTGCAACGAGTGCGGGCCGTGATCGACGGTCAACCGAAGCATGTGCGCGCATGCACTCGCTGCATTCGCTCGGGCAAGGTCACGAAGGCCCCACGGCTGTAATCATTCCCGCAAGTGGAATTCAAACGGGCGGCTGACAGCCGCCCTTGAGTCGTGCCCGGTCGGCGACGTCGTCGCCGCCACGACGACACGGAGGCGCCGGGGACGGCGCCGGCGCCGTCGATCTCCGGTTTCGTTGAAACAGCCGTGCCTTCGGAATCCCGAGGGCTCAGGCCCGGGTCTTCGCCTGACCGCGACGTTCGACCCGGCGCATCCCGTTGAGATTTTCGAGATGGCTGAGGATGCGGTCGAGCTGCGCCGCGTCGCGAACCATGATGGTCATGGCGCCGAAGCCCCGGTCGTTGTGCTCGGTTCGAAGCTGGCAGCTCAGAATGTCGCTGCCCTCCGCCGAGATGACCTGCGAGATCGAGGCGAGCATGCCCGAGCGATCATCAAAGACCATGTCGAGCTCGACCTGATTGGGCGAGGCGCCCGATGAGGCCGCGTTGGTCGCCCATCGCACCTCGATCTCCCGTTCCGGGTGATACAGCAGGTTTCTCACGTTGGGACACGAGCGTGAGTGCACCGCAACGCCCTTGCCGCGGGTCACAAAACCGACGATCCTTTCGCCCGGCAGCGGCTTGCAGCACTTGGCGACATAGACCAGGAAATCGGCGTCACCGGTGACCTCCAGGGCCTGATTGCCGGCGCCCGAGGCCTCTCGGGCGGCGTCTGCCGCGGGCGCTTCACCCTCGGCAGCGCCGTCCCTGCCCGGCAGCAGTTGGGCGATGATCGCAGGGGCCGCCAGCCGGCCGAATCCGACGGCCGCGAGGAGATCCTCTTCTTTGGCAAGACCGTGCGATGCCAGGAGACTCTTGAGCTCGTCGCTGCCGCTCGCCTTGCGCCATGAAACGCCGGCCCTTCGGAATTCACGCTCGATGAGCTTTCGCCCGACCTCGACGGAGCGCTTCTTCTCCTCCCTCTTGAGCCAGCTTCTGATCTTCGAGCGGGCCCGGTTGGTGACCACGAGGTTGAGCCAGTCGTGATGGGGTCGTTGCTGTGGCGAGGTCGAAATCTCGACAATGTCGCCGTTCTTCAGCTCGGTGCGCAGCGGGACCCAGCGGCTGTTGATGCTGCCGCCGACACAGGTGTGGCCGACCTCGGAGTGGATTCGATAGGCGAAGTCGAGGATCGTGGCGCCGCGCGGGAACGAGAAGACGTCACCGCGCGGCGTGAAACAGTAGACATCGTCGGGGTAGAGATCAACCTTGATGGAGTCGAGGAACTCGCGTGGCGAAGCGCCTTCGGAGTTGTCGAGAAGACCGCGAAGCCACGAGATCCGCGAGTCCTCGCTCCCGGCGCCTTTCCCCTGTTCCTTGTAGCTCCAATGGGCGGCGATGCCGAACTCGGCGATCTTGTGCATGTCCCAGGTTCGAATCTGGATCTCGAACGGGTGCGCCTCCGGGCCGAGCACCGTCGTGTGGAGCGACTGGTATGCGTTGGGCTTCGGGATCGCGATGTGGTCCTTCATCCGGCCCGGAACCGGGGGCCACTGCTGATGGATGAGGCCGAGGACCGCGTAACAGTCCGCCACAGACCCTACGATCACCCGAAACGCCAGGAAGTCGAAGACATTCGCAACATCCACGTCCTGCCGTCGCAGCTTCTGGTAGACCGAGTACATGTGCTTGACGCGACCCTGAACGGTCCCGCTCAGACCGTTGGCCAGCAAAAGACCCTCGATGATCCCCCGGATCTCTGCGAACCACCGCTCCGCGGCGTCGGCGCGGTCCTTGATCTCGTGCTCGAGTCGTTCCCACTCCCTGGGGTGGAGATATCGGAAACAGAGATCCTCCATCTCCATCTTGATGCTGCCGATGCCGAGGCGGTTGGCGATCGGCGCATAGATGTCGAGGGTCTCCTGCGCGATGGCCACCTGACGGTCACGGCGGAGAAAGCTCAAGGTCCGCATGTTGTGAAGCCGGTCGGCCAGCTTGACGAGGATGACCCGAACGTCATCCATCGAGGCGAGAAGAAGCCGCCGGAAATTCTCCGCTTCGGTGGCCTCGCGGGACGTGAAGGAGTTTTCGAAATCGGACAGCTTGGTCAGCGCCACGACCAACCGGGTCACATCGGGGCCGAACTCGAGGTCGAGCTCCGCGGCCGTCGTCTCGGTGTCCTCGAGGATGTCGTGGAGCAGGCCGGCGGTGATCGCGACCTCGTCGAGCTCCATCTCGGCCAGCATCCAGGCGACGGTCAGCGGATGGGTGAAGTAGGCTTCGCCGGACCGGCGAACCTGGCCCTGGTGGCGATTGGCGGCGAAGACATAGGCATGGCGAATGAGATCCTCATCCAGCTCGGGGCGGTAGAGCTCGACCCGGTTGAGAATGTCCTCGATGCGGATCTTCGCCGAAGAATCCATCCGACCATTGTACGTTCAAGGGTCAAGTTCTTCCGTTCCCGCGGCCGCGTCCGTTTCCGTTTTCGTGGCCGCTACGGAAGCCCGGGGAAGCCAATGACAAACCCCACCGGGGCGTGCCGGGTTTGACATTGTGCTCCCCAAACCAATCCGGCAAGGCATCGCCTTCCGCACAATGTCATACCGGGCAACCCTCGCGGCACAACGTTCCGGTGCATCTGTTCCCGTCGACATGAGGCCGCCGCTCGCGCGGTCAGCGTGGTCGCCGACCCTCAACCAACCCCCAACGACCACGCCGATCGCGCGACGCCGGGTCGCCGGAGGCGGCCCGGAAGGCCGGGGCCCCGGGGAAACCGCTACCGTAACCGTGGCCGTTGACCGTGGCCGTTGACCGTGGCCGTTGACCGTGGCCGTTGACCGTGGCCGTTGACCGTGGCCGTTGACCGTGCATGGTCACCCCCGGGTTGTTCTTGAAAGCACGGGTAGCCGGTGGGATGGCCCATGTCAAGGGCAAGGTGAATCGCCTCGAAGGCGACCCTTGACATGGGCCATCCCACCGGCTGGAGGGGGGGCATGAACAACCCGGAGGTGACCATGCAACAGCAATCGACCCGTTTCGACGCTCTCGACAAAGCGGTCAAGGCGGCGGGCATCGCGATCTCGCTCGTGATGCGGGTTCCCGCTCCACTCAAACCCATCGCCGATCAGGTGATCCGATCAGCGTCGTCGGTTCCTGCAAACATCGCCGAAGGTGCGGGACGTTCAGGCCGAGACCGGTTTCACCACTGGCGCATCGCCTACGGCTCGGCTCAGGAGGTCGACACCCACCTGCGCCTCCTAGTCGGTACCGGCTCGATCAACACCTCGAGAGCAGAGGTCGCCATCCGACTCTTCGACGACGTCCGCGCCCTCACCTGGCGCCTCCTCCATCCAGGGCCGTGACTGCGATGTTTGTAGGGCCGGCGTCCCGCCGGCAGCGGCGCCTGAACCGCTCCCTGCCGTCAGGAAAACCCCGCGGCAAGCCGCGGGGTTGGTGGTTCTCGGAGGGTTTTCTGCATCGCCCCTGCGATGGGGAAGACGGCCGAACGCCGACGCCTATCTCCGCCCCTTCTTGCGCTTGTTGTCGCGACGGGCGGCGAGCAAGCGGTGGATCCAGAGCGCCACCGGCGAGGCGACGAAGACCGACGAGTAGGTCCCGACGACGATGCCGACGAGGAGCACGAAGGCGAAGGTGTTGATCACGTCCCCACCGAAGAAGTAGAGGGACAGCACCACCAGCAGGGTCGTCCCGGAGGTGATGAAGGTTCGTGAGAGGGTCTGGTTGATCGAGGCATCCATCAGCCCCTCGAGGGCTTCTCCCCGGTGCAGCTTGAGATTCTCCCTCACCCGGTCGAACACGACCACCGTGTCGTTGACCGAGTAACCGACGAGGGCGAGCAGCGCCGCCACCGTCGGCAGGCTGATCTCTCGACCCGTCACCGCGAGCGCCGCGAGGGTGATCAGGACATCGTGGAAGAGAGCGACCACGGCGCCGACGCCGAACGGCAACTGGAATCGCAGCCAGATGTAGATCAGCATCCCGAGGAGCGAAAAGCCGATCGCCGCCCGGGCCTTGTTCTGGAGGTCGGTGCCCACCGCCGGTCCGACGCTCTCGGCGCCGAGGAGGGCGAACTCACCGATCACCCCCCGATCCGCGATCAGAGCCCGAGCATTCTCCGAAATCCCGGCGATGGTGCCGAGCTCGTCCATCGAGGTGAAGATGCCGTTGTCCTTGCGGTACTTGAGCACCGCCTCGGCCATGGGAGTGTAGTACTCGGCGGCGCCCTCTTGATCGAGACCGGTGCCGTCGGGATCTGCGGTGGAGAGGAGCAGGGTCAGCGCCTGCGATCCCTTGGTGTTGAGATCGAAGCCTTCGCCGAGATCGGCGTTGAGGTCCCGGTTGAGCAGCCCGATGATGGGACCGGTGAAGTCGCCCTCTTCTCCCTGGGGATTCTCGACCCTGATCAGAATCTCGTGCTTTTCAGGCTCGTCGAATCGCTGCAACAGGGGTGTCCCGGCGTCGAGATCCATCATGGTGTCGCGAAGGCGACCGAGATCTGGTTGGTCGCGGAACTTCACCGTGACCTGGGTGCCGCCGACGAAGTCGATGCCGAGGTTGAGACCCGGGCCGAGGAACTGATAGGCCAGGCCGCCGATGATGGCGAGCGTGGAGAGGCTGAGCGCAATCTTTCGATAGCTCAGAAACGGAATGTTGGTATCGCCGATGATTTGCATTCGAGAACCTCAAATACTCAGCGTTTGCACCCGGTCGCGGCCGGCGAGCGTGATCATGTAAATGGTTCGAGAGACAAAGACCGCGGTGAAGACGCTGGCGAAGATCCCGATGGACAGGGTCACCGCAAAGCCCTTGACCGGTCCGGTCCCGAATTGGAAGAGGAAGAGCGCCGCGATCAGCGTCGTCAGATTTGCATCCAAAATGGTGCCGAAGGCTCGGGAGAACCCGGTATCGATGGCCGACCTGACGGTCTTGCCGACCTTCAGTTCCTCGCGGATGCGCTCGAAAATCAGCACGTTGGCATCCACCGCCATACCGATGGTGAGGACCACGCCCGCGATTCCGGGGAGGGTGAGGGTGGCGCCGAAGTACGCCATGGCCCCCATGAGGAGAATGATGTTGATCATCAGAGCAAGGTTGGCGTTGAGCCCGGAGAGCTTGTAGTAGATCAGCATGAAGACCATCACCACGAGGAGACCGGCGACGGCGGCTCGCTCGCCCCGGACCACCGAGTCATGACCGAGCGACGGCCCCACGGTCCGCTCCTCGAGATAGACCATCGTCGCCGGCAGCGCACCGGCCCGGAGGATGAGCGCGAGATCCTCCGCCTCCTCCACCGAGTAATTGCCCTCGATGACGCCCGAGTCGGTGATCCGCGCCCGGATGGTGGGGGCCGACATGACATTGCCGTCGAGAACGATGGCCATGGGCGTGCCGATATGCGAGCTCGTGTACTGGCCGAACTTCTCGGCTGCCGAAGGCACCAGATCGAACTGGACGTTGGGCATGCCGTATTGGTCCTGGCTTCGGCGGGCACTTCGCAGATCGCGCCCGGTGATGATGGAGCTCTTCTTGACCAGATAGTAGCTCCGGCCGAGGGCCTCCCCGGCGATGCCGGTTCGCGGCCCGCTCATCACCTCGCCATCGGCGGGCGGCAGCCCGGCGGAACCCGCGAGGAGACTCGGCCGATCCGGCGCCGGCCCCTGCATCACCTCTTTGAACTCGAGGAACGCCGTCGACTTGATGATCTTCTTGACCCGCTCGGGGTCATCAACGCCCGGCAGCTGGATGAGGATCCGGTCTCCCTCGATGCCCTGGCGCTGGATCACCGGTTCGGCGACCCCGAACTGGTTGACGCGGTTGTTGATGGTCTCCAAACCCTTGCGCACCGCCTGGTCGCGGATGAAGCGCTCGATATTCGGTTGGAAGGCCACGGTCCAACTCGTGCCGCCCCTGGTGATGTCGTAGTCGGGGAAGTTCCCCTCGATCAGGTCTTCCAGAGCCTCCCGGTCGGCGCCTGCCGGCACCTCCACCGAGAACCGGAAGGTTTCGGCATCGACCGCGGTGGCGCCGAGGGCCACGCCCTTTTCCTGCGCCAGGCTCACCAGACGTTGAGCGGCGTCGTCCAACTCGGCCTTGATGGCGTCGTCGGTCTGGACCTGAAGCACCAGATGAACTCCACCCTCGAGGTCGAGCCCCCAGCGGATTTTTTCCTCAGGTGGCCAGAGCGACCACAGGGCAGCCGCGACAACAGCCACGATCACGATGACTCGCCACAATACCTTTTTTTCCACTCTCGCCTCCGCCGGTCAGCCTTCGGTCGCGGTTCCGTCGCTGCCCACGAGGCCGGCGACCGCCGATTTGCTGATTCGGATCTTGGTGTTTTCGGCCACTTTCAAAAGGAGACTCTGATCCTCGACCGTCGCCACGGTTCCGTGGATGCCTCCGCTGGTCACGATCCGGTCGCCCTTCTTGAGGGCGGCGATCATTGCATCCTTCTTCTTCTGCTGTTTCTTTGCCGGCATGATGACGATGAAGTAGAAGACCGCAAAGATCAACACAAACGGCAACAACATGGACAGGGGATTCCCCCCGGCTGCACCTTCCATTGACTCACCTCGCTGTCGTTACGGACCCCTGGCTCCGCGGCAGTTGATTGCGGATACCGTCGATCCGCTGCCGAAACCGCCCGTAGTGGCCCGCCATGATAGCTTCCCGAGCCCCGCGCATCAAGCCTAGAAAAAAAGTGAGGTTATGAACCGTCAATAAAACCACCGATGTGACCTCTCTTGCGACGTAGAGATGGCGGAGCGCGGCGCGCGAGTAGCTCGCACACGTCGGGCAACCGCAGGCCTCGTCAAGCGGCCTCAGATCATCGGCGAACCGGGCGTTCTTGATGTTGATCTCGCCCGTCGAGGTGAAGATCTTCCCGGTTCGCGCCGAGCGGGTCGGAAGCACGCAGTCGAAGAGGTCGACGCCGCAGGCAACCGCGTGAACCAGATCTTCAGGGTAGCCGACACCCATCAGATAGCGTGGCTTCGAGGCGGGCAACATGGGCGCCGCCATGGCCACCGCCTCGTGCAGGACGGCCGACGGCTCGCCGACCGCCAGCCCGCCGATGGCGAAACCATCGAAGTCGTGACCGATCAACTCCTCGGAGCATTGCCGGCGAAGATCCTCATCGACCGAGCCCTGTTGGATCGCGAACACCCCACCCCGCCAGCCGTCGGAGGCCTCCCTCAACCGCTCCGCGCGGTCGAGCCCGCGGCGGGCCCAGGCGATACTGCGCGAGACCGATTCCCGGGCGCTGCCGAGTTCGACCGGATAGGGCAGACACTCGTCGAGCACCATGGCGACGTCGACGCCGTACCTCGACTGGGTTTCAACCACGTTCTCCGGGGTCAGCCGGTGGACCGAACCGTCGAGATGCGAATGAAAGGTCACCCCGTCGTCGTCCAATCGGCGGCGGGCGGCGAGCGAAAACACCTGGTAGCCGCCCGAGTCGGTGAGGATCGGACCGGGCCACGCCATCAGCCGGTGGATCCCACCCATCTCCTCGATCTTCTCGACGCCCGGGCGGAGCAGCAGGTGGTAGGTGTTGGCGAGCACCATTTCGGGCGCCAGTCGCTCGAGCTCCCACCCGGCCATCCCCTTGACCGTCCCCGCCGTGCCTACCGGCATGAACGCCGGCGTGTGCACCGTGCCGTGCGGGGTTGCCAACTCGGCGACCCGGGCCGCGGAATCTCGATCGCTGTGGGTGACGGTGAAGGGAAGCATGGCCGATTCTACTCACGAATCCTGCGGCTGACGAACTCGAGAGGCACCGCTTCGAAGATCGGCCACCGGCGCCCCGAACCCGCTTCGACGGCCTCGGGGCACTCGGCCAGCAGTTCGTCGATCTCGTCATCCGGCAGGTCCTTGCCGGAATCCGCTACGACGACCACCGGGACCGATCGCGCTGCGGCGAGTTCGAGCAGGGGCCAGGTTCCGCTGACGTTGACCAACCGCTCGGTGCTGACGGCATCCGCTCCGACCAGGACGCAGATCCGGTCGCCGGCGAGCCACCTCGCCATGGTCGAGTCGGGCTGGGCGTGGACACGACCCATCCTCCGGGCGAGCCTGGCCGCCTGGTCGGCACCGCCCCCGGCGGCGCTCCCGTCGAAGACCACCGCCTCACCCCGCCAGCCCCGGCGCCACGCCCCCTCGAGGACCGCCGCAACCGCCGACGAGCGTGAGATGGTGAGTACTCTCCCGACGCTCTCGATCACGGGTCCGGCGGCGGCGGCGAACCGCTCGTCAAGCTCCGAAAGCAGCACCGACCGCCGCTGCAGCCAGCCGCGGGCCGCCGCCGGCTCGCCGCGAGCGAGTTCGCGGGCGAGATTGCGGAGATTCGCCATGGCGGGCTGACCCACCAGCAACCGCCTCGCCCCCGCCGCGAGATCGGGCGCCGTCCAGCGCCCCTGCTCAGCGAGCAGATCGGCGATCAGCCGGATCTCGATCTCGGCGGCGCCGTGCCGGCGGTCTCGCGCGGCCCGATCAAACAGCGAAGCAAGTGAAGCCATCAGACGGAAGGGTACAATGGCGAACCCGAGGAGGCTCCATGAGCGACAACCCGTCAACCCCACCCAATGTGCCCCGATTGACCGTGGACAAGGAACTCGCCCTCGGCGAGTACGCCAACTTCGTCAGCATCGCCCACAACTTCTCCGAGGTCCTGCTCGATTTCGGTCGGACCATGCCGGGGCGCCAGGACATCCCGGTGGTCGCTCGCATCATCATGAATCCGTTCCACGCCAAACAGCTCATGCGCGCGCTCAACCACAACCTCAAGCTCTACGAACAGAACTTCGGCCCGATCACCGAACCGCCGGCGGCGGCGCAGGAGCCGCCCGCGGGCGGGGCGAACTGAACGGGAAGCCGTCAGCTGGACCTGCCCCGGAACGCGATTCCTTCAACCCCGGCTTTCTGGGCCGCCTCCGGCGTCCCAGCGTCGCGTGATCAGCGTGGTCGGAGGGACATCGGGAGCACCTTCAGCTCCCGCCTTTTGTGGTGCGGGCGTCTCGCCCGCAGGATGGCCTTCTGTCGAGGCGGTCTTCTGCACCGCACCGGCCCCCGTCCAACAGCCCCGGCCTTCTGGGCCGCCTCCGGCGTCCCAGCGTCGCGTGATCAGCGTGGTCGGAGGGCAGAGCGGGGAGGATTGCGACCACCCTGATCGCGCGAGCGGCGGCCTCATCTCGAGCCGGGAGAGATGCACCGGATCGCCGTTGCCGTGGGTTGCCCGGTATGACATTGTGCGGAAGGTTCTGCGCTGCCGGATGGGTCTAGGGAGCACAATGTCAAACCCGGCACGCCCCGGTGAGCGGTGGTCTTAGGCGTGCTCGGAGCGCTGACGCTGTCCCTGCCGAGGCCGCTGTCCCTGCCCCTGCCGCTGTCATCGGACGCGGGCAGGAGCAACGAAAAGGGGCGCACCGGTTGGTGCGCCCCCTGAAGTTTCGCTGCTCGCTCGGCGTCAGTCGTTGAGCTTGAGGATGGCGAAGAACGACCGTCCCTGGGCCTGGGGCCGCTGGACATAGAGCCGCAGATACCCGCCGGCGGGCACCGCAGCCACGATCTTCTGCAGCTGCTCAACGGTTTCGACGGTTTCACCGTTCGCTTCGATGATCAGATCACCGCGCACGAGACCCTCGTCGGCGGCCGGCGACACCGGCAGCACCCGGGTGATCACCAGACCCGCCGCCTCGTCCTCGAGACCGTAGAGCCGTCGAATCTGCGAGCTCAACTCGCTGACGCTGATCCCGAGGCGCTCGGCGGTGTCGTCTTCCCGGGACGGCTCGACATCGCGGGCCGTCGAATCACCGATGGCATCACGAGCTTCGAGCTCGACGGAGACCTTGCGCTGCTTGCCGTCGCGGATCAGGGTGAGCTCGACATCGGTTCCCGGCGGCATGGCCGAGATCGTGTCGATGAGCTCCCGCGTGTCCACGATGGGATCGCCGTCGATGGCGATGACGATGTCGCCGTGGTGGATCCCACCCTTGTCGGCGGCCCGGCCCGGAGCGACCTCGACAACCAGTGCGCCGTTTCGACTGCTCAGCCCGAACGCCTCGGCGCTGTCCTGATCGAGATTGTTGATGGTGATCCCGAGGAAGCCACGGACAACCATGCCGTTTTCACGCAGCTGCGGCAGAATCTGCCGCAGAGTGTTGACCGGAACCGCAAAACCGAGGTTCTGGCCGCGCGCGCTGATGGCGGTGTTGATGGCCACCACTTCACCGCGGGTGTTCACCAGCGGGCCGCCCGAGTTGCCGAAGTTGATGGCGGCGTCGGTCTGGATGTAGTTTTCAAATGACGTTCCTTCTCGGGAAAGCCCGAGGACCCGGCCCTTGGCCGAGACCACCCCGACGGTCACCGTGTGATCCATGTCGAGCGGGTTGCCCACGGCCATGACCCACTCGCCGACCCGCACCGTGTCGGAATCGCCGAGCGCCAGATAGGCGAAGTCGCGCTCGGGCTTCTCGACGCGGATCACCGCCAGATCGGTCGCCTCGTCGCGGCCGATGACCTCGCACTCGAACTGGGTGCCGTCGACAAGCTCGATGAGAATGGTGTCGGCGTCCTCGATCACATGGTAGTTCGTGACGATCTCACCATCCGCCGAGATAAAGAACCCCGAACCGGCAGAACGCCGCACCGATGGCTCGTCCGACGGCGCCTGGGGTCCGCGGAAGAACTCGTGGAAAGGGTCCCTCGGCATCCGGTCTCCGCGTTCCGACGGTTCCTGGACGTCCTTGATCGTCACCGAGACCACCGACGGCACAACCCGGTCCGCCAAGGTGGCGAAATCCGGCGCGGCGATGGTCTCCATCATCGGCTGAACCTGGGTGTGGCGGTCGGCGTCCGCCGGAGGGGTCAGGTCCAGACCGCCGGCGATCACCATACCGAAGAGCACCGCTGCGACCACGATGGCCGCCAGTGAGTAATATTTCTGTCTTTCGCGTTCCATGATTCCTCCCGGGATTCTCGGACCGCCGTTGCGCGCGACCCGGTCTCGTCCCTGGTAACAGCAATCACCGTGCCAAAGTTCCCGCTTGTGCCGGCGACCAACTCTGCCAAAATGGCGCCTTGCCTAGTCAGCGATGTGGATCTGGTCTTTACCGGCTGCCTTGGCGTCGTACATGGCGAGATCGGCGGCGCGCAGGAGGAGGTTCTTCTTCATGTCCGTGGTTCCCTGCCGGGGCAGATGGATCGGATAGACCGCCACCCCGATCGAACAGGTCAGGGGCTCCCGCCAATAGACCGGCCCGTCGGACCACGAGAAGCTCCCCTGGAGGAACTGGGTCGTCTCCAGCGCCGACTGGACATCGGCCGCGACCGCCATTGCCCGTTCGAGATCGAGACCGGGCAGAATCACGACGAACTCGTCTCCGCCATAGCGGGCCAGGGTCGCGCGCTCGACGTTGACCGTCTGTTTGAGGAGATAGCCGAACTCCTTGAGCACCTGTGAACCCGCGAGGTGGCCATGGTTGTCATTGACCGCCTTGAAATTGTCGAGGTCGAGGAAGAGCAGCGCGACGGTCCCGTCGGTGACGTCGGCGCGCACGAGATCCTCGGTCAGGCGGTGGTGAAAGAAACGGTCGTTGTAAAGACCGGTGAGATCGTCGCGCCGCGCCATCTCGTTGGCCCGTTGGGCGTCGAGCAGGTTTTCGATGGACACCGACGTGTAGCGGGCGAAGATCTCGAGCATCTGCAGGTCGCGTTCGGAGTAGCCGCCTTCATCGACCCGGTTGACCAACTCGAGCACCCCACACACGGTGCGCTCGATGCGCACCGGCACCGCGATCGCGCAGGTGGTCTTGAAATCGGTGCCCTCGTCGAATTTGGAGTAGAAGGTCGGGTCGTTCGCCGGATCATTCATGACATACGGTTCGCCGGTGCGGTAGACATAACCCGCGACCCCCCGATCGGCCCTGAGGTCACGACCGAGGATGGTCTGCGCCGAGGACCCGAAGGTCGCGACGAAGTAGAGCGAGGTGTTGGCCGGGGTCGAGCCTCGTTCGAACGGCCGATCCATGAGGATCGACCCGGAATTCGATGGCACGAAGTCGTTGGCCTTGGAGAGGATCTCGCCGAGAAACGAGGTCACGGCCAGCTGAGAGACCGCAAAGGCCGAGTAACGGCGGCGATCGAGAAACGGCTCAAGATCTTCTATTGGAAGACTATAGACCCGCGGAGACTGCATCGGAACAGTGTATCACCAGAACCCGGAAATTCTCATCGGCGATCCCCGTCGATGTCATGCGCGGCGCATGAGGCGCTTGAGCCGTGACTCGAGATCCTCCACGGTGTGCGAGTGATCCGCGCGCCCCGGCGCAAAACGAACGGTTTCGAGATCGCGCCGAAGCTCCTGCATCTCCTGCTCGAGGGCCGCGCCACGGCTCTTGGATCTGGCATCCAGCCACCAGCGCTCGAGGGTGAGCTGGAGCTCGCGCGCCCGGTCGGCGGGGCTCTGATCCGACCGCCGCGGCGGCAGCGCGATCCGCGCCCGTCGCCCGAGCACCCAGGTCGCCGACGCGCCCGCACCGACACCGAGGACCAGAGCGCCGACGATCCACAACCACGGCGGGAGTCCGGCCGCCGCGTCCCGTCCTTCAGCCGCGGTCTGCTCGACCCCCGGCCGGTCGGCGGGGGCCGGGGTCACGACCGGGGTCGGCGTCGGCGGCGGAGCGCCGACCGTGAGCACCAGCGGGCCGATGGTCTGACTGGCGTAGCGACCCGTCGCGGGGTCGAAGACCGAGAGATCGACGGATCCGAGTTCGATCGGGCCGGAGCCCCTGGGGACCACCGTCATCTGCCAGGTTCTCGAGCCGTGGATGCCGGTCTCGTCCACCTGCACGTGGCTGGCTTCCTCCGGCGGATAGATTTCGCAGTCGTCGGTGCTGGGGAACCGGGTTGGAGCCTCGACGAGCGGGAGGTTGCCGCGACCCTTGAGCTCGATCGTCATCACCGCCGACTGACCGTACTCGATCACCGCCGGCTCGATGCTCGCGCTGTAGTGGAGATCACCGACCGCACCCGAGAATCCATCCGGCGCCGGGGGTCGCGCCGCGACCTCGATGGTGCGCACCGGGGTCGAACGCTCGACGAGTTGGCCGGAATCGAAGAACCCCGTTGAGCGCACGCCGATCGTCGCTTCAACCGCCGGGATCTCGAACGATCCTCCCTTGAGGGGGACCAGCACCGACTGCAGGACCCGGTAGCGAAAGAACCTGGTCCCTTCGATCTCGACCATCTCGGGCGTGACCTGATCGGGGTTGTCCAGGCGTTGGGCCCAGAAGCCCGGGTAGGAAGGCGCCGTGCGCCAGTTGAAGTCATAGAGCGAGTTCACCGTCGAGTCGAGATAGACCGTCGCGACCAACGGCTGACCGACAACCGCCTTCCGGGTGCTGAGGTCGTGGCGGAGCGCGACTTCGATCTGCGGCGGCGCGCGACGCGGGACGAGGTCGGCAAACGGATCACTGGTGAAAGGCGAGCGGCGGCCGCGTCTCGACGGCGGGGCGACGCTCCCCTCGACGACCTCGGCCGAGACCGGGTCGGCCCGCAGCTCCTTGCCCCCTGCACCCACGGTCACCGGCCCCACCGACGCCGGTCCCGGTCGACGGGCGCGCAGGACGAAGGTGAACGTCTGCGAACGCGAGGCCACGCCATTGACAAAACTGAACTCGGAACCGGTGGACGGACCGCCGACGATTTCGAGGTTGCTCAGTTCGCCGAGCTTCGGGGCCTGGAGATCGGAAGGCGGCTCGGTGACTCGAATCGTGAGCTGGACGAGGTCGTCGACACCGAACCTCGTCGGTTGGAGGTGGACTTCGAGGCCCGGTTCCGAGGCGGCCGCCTGGACCGCCGCGGCGGCCAGAATCCCCGACACCAGGATGCCGAGGGCCGAACGGAGGCGAATCGTCACCAGTCCTTCTCCACGGTGGTCGCCTGCGGCGTCGGCGACTGCATCGCCTCGCGCGCCTCGGCTTCGGCGCGTTCGAGGGCCTGGAAGAGGGCCTCGCTGTCGGAGGGAGTCGGCGTCGGCGCCGGTTGCTGCTCCTGATTCTGCTGCTCCTGCGGCTGCTCCTGTTCCTGCTCCTGCTCCTGCTCCTGCTCTTCTTCCTTTTCCTGGTCTTCCTGGTCTTGATCCTGATTTTCCTGCTGCTGTTTCTGCTCTTCGAGCAGTGCGAGCGCGAGCTCGTAGTTGCGCTTGGCATCGAGATCATCGGGATCGATGAGGACCGCCTGACGCAGCCACTTCACCGCGGTTTCGGCCTGTTGGACCTGCAGCGACGACGTGCCCGAATTGTAGGCGGCGTCGGAAACTCCACCCGCGAAGGCCTGCTCGAGGATCGGAATCGCCGCCTCGACTTGACCCCCCGCTCCGAGCGCCGTTCCCAGATCATAGAGCCTCTCGGGATTCTCGGGATCGAGCATCGCCGCCCCGGCAAAGGACCGGGCCGAGCCCTCAAGCTCTCCACCGAGCCACCGGGTGACGCCCTGACGGGCCATCCGCCGGCTCCCGCCGGGAACGACCCGCTGCCAGGTCGGCGGCTCGACCACCGGCGCGGGCTGATCCGCCGTCGCCGCCGGCGGGGCGGCCATCGGCGGCGGTTGCGGTTGCGGAACGGAGGCCTGCTGCGCGCCCTGCTGCGCCCCGACCGGCGCGGCGAACAGCAGCGCGACCACGGCCGTCAGGGCCGCGAGCCGCCGCCACGGCGACAGCAGGAAGCTGGCCACCAGGAAACCGGCTGCAAGCATGAGAAAGAGCGGGAACCGCTCCACCCTCTGCACCTTCCGGCTGACCTCGGCTTCCCTCGTACGGAGCGAATCGACGATGCGCGCCAACTGACCGACGACATCACGATCGGCGAGGTCGATGGAGGCCCCATCCACCGCATCGGCCACCGCAGCGAGCACCTCCGGGTGGGCGCGGGTGATCACCGGTTGACCGTTCCGGTCGCGTTTGTGGTGGACGGCGCCGTCGGGACCCTCGACCGGGATCGGACCGCCCCTCTCGGTACCGGCCACGACGGTGAGCGCGCCGACGCCCGCGTCCTTGATCGCCGACACCGCTGCATCGACGTTGCCCTGCAGATTCTCTCCATCGGTCACCAGGACCACCACCCTCCCCTCCCCGTCGGGAGGCAGCAATTCCAGGGCCGCCGCCACCGCCCGCTCGATATCGGACCCCGGCCTCGCCACCATTCCGGGATAGATGCCCGAGAGGAATGCGGCCACCGCGTCGAGGTCGGTGGTCAGGGGCACCAGTGGATATGCGTCGCCGGCGAAAACCACGACCCCGACCCTGTTGCCCTCGAGCAGCGGCAACAACCGTTGCGCCGTCTCGATGCTCCGCGCCATCCGGGATGGCGGCACATCGGTGGCGAGCATCGAGTCCGAGACATCGAGGGCGAGGACCAGATCACGGGTCCGGACGCTCTCCTCACCCGGGAGCTCACCCCACTGGGGTCGCGCCAGGGCCAGGATGATCATGACGGCGGCGCCGCACCACAGGAGCATCCGCACCAACCCGGTGGCCGGCAGGCCTCCCATGACCCGATCCCACACCGCGGGCGAGGCCAGACCCCGCTGCAGCCGCACCCGGACCAGGTGGCGGGCGACGACCGCGGCGCCGGCCAGCGCCGGCAGCACCAGCAGGCCGAGCATGCGAAATTCGCCGAAGCTCACCATGGGGTTTTCCCGGCAAGGCCCTCGAGGGCTGTTCCGAGGAGGAGAACCACCAGCGCGGCCACCGCCCAGGGCTCGAAGCGCTCGCGATACCGCACCAGCTTGGTCGAGGTGAACTCGGTCTTCTCGAGCCCGTCGATGGCCTCGAAGACCTCTTTGAGGGCCTTTGAGTCACGAGCTCGAAACGAGCTCCCTCCGGTAATGCGGGCGACCTCGGCCAGGAGTTCCGGGTTGATCTCCATCTCCATCTGCCGCACCTGCTGAGTCACCCGGCCGGTTCTCGGATCGCGGACCGGGACCGGCACGGGGACCATCCCGCTGCGACCCACCAGCACCGTGTGGACCGTGATGCCGAGCTCCGCCGCCATCTCGGCCGCGTTGATGGGATCGAGCTGGCCGGTGTTGTTGGAACCATCGGTGACCAGAACCACCACCTTCGAATCGGCCTCCGAGCGCCGGAGTCGAGCCACCGCCGTACCGAGCCCGAGCCCGATGGCCGTGCCATCCGGCAGGCTGCCCATCCGGACCTCGTCGAGCAGGTGCCGGGCGACCGTGTGATCGAGGGTCAGGGGACACAGGGTCACCGCGGCGCCGGCGAAGGCCACCAGGGCGAATCGGTCGTTGGTCCTGCCGTCGAGAAACTGCCCGATGACCTCCTTGGCCACCCCGAGGCGATCGGTGGGTTCGAAATCGAGGGCGGACATCGATCCCGAAATGTCCAACGCCACCACGAGATCGACCCCTTCGGCGCGCTCGAGCCGTCGCGACAGGACCTCCTGGGGCCGCGCGAGGGCGACCGCGAGCGGCGCCAGCGCGACCGCGGCCAGGACCCCGGCCATCACCGTGCGCTCCGGGAACCTGCCGGCGCGACCGAGGGCCGCGGCGACATCGGGGAAGGGAAAGCGCTGCCAGCGCCGGCGGAGCAGCCACACCACCAACAGCACCGCGGCCGCGACGATCAGCCCGAGCCACAGGGGTGACGCGAGGCGCATCATGAGGCGGCCTCCGCCTCGGCCGCGGCTCGGTGTGCCTCATCGAGGTGAGCCTCGACCGACCGGGCCGCGTCGAGGGCCTGGGAGATCGCTCCCTGCAGCTCCTCATCGGTGGATGGGCGTCGACCGAATCGAGTGGCGTCGGCCACCCCCATCACCCGCTGGACCAGGCGTTGGGAGATCTCCGGCCACCCCCGGTCGCGGGCGAGCAACCGCAGCTCGTAGGAGGTCATCTCCTCGGCGGGTTCGCCGGTCCGCCGCTCGAGATAGTGGCGCAAACCGGCGGCGAGCCGATCGCAGACGCCGTCCGCGGACTCCCGCCCGACCCGGGTCGAGAGCTCCGAAGCCAACGCCTCGAGTTCGGCGAAGGGCGGCAGGCTGACCCGGCCGGCCATCGCCGGCCGGCCGCGACCGCGCCACAACCAGGCGGCGCCGGCGAGCAGCGGAAGCAGCGCACCGGTGATCGGCAGCACCCACTCCCACGGGAAACCGCGGACCCCGATGGGGTCGCGCAGCGGCGCCGGCGCGGGTTGCTCCTCGTCGTCGGCGAGAATCGAAACAACCGAAACCACCGGCGGGTCGCCGGCTACGATCTCAACCGTCTCGCCATCGGCCGACCGCGCCGACACGCTGATCGGCGGCAACGCCGGTTCGCCGAGGGCCAGGGGCGCGAGGACCAGCCTCCATGCCGGCGGCCGGGCCCCGGCGACCGCGGACGGGCCGTCGATCAACTCCCAGTCACCACCCGGATCGAGGGCCACCGTCAGCTCGCCCCACAGCCAACCGTCGCCGCCGCGGGCCGAAGCCAGGACCTCGACTCGATCCCCGACGCGCACCGATGACGGCGAGGCCTCGAGCTCCAGAGCGGGGTCTTCGGCGGCGGCGAGAGCCGCCGACAACACCATCAGCCCGACGAGCAGGGAGCGGAGAACGCGCTCAGTGGACACGTTTTTCCCGCTTCTCGAGCATCGCCCGAACCACCGGCAGATAATCGGTGTCGGTGACCAGATCGATGGTGTCGATGCCCGGTGGAACCCGGTCGGAGACCTCCTTGGGCCGGCCGCGAACCACTCCCGGACGCCCCGTTTCAGCATCGATCACCGGCAGCCGCGAACCGGGAATTCCGGTGCGGGACAACTCGTCAGCGGCGCGGACGACGACGATTTCGTGGCGCGCGGACAGGGCCAGCAGCTCCCGCCGCGGGAGAGGGCAGCTCCGATCCACCACGGCGATGACGACCCCGCGCCGATGGAGCAGGCGACCGGCGCCGCGCACGGCATCGGCGAAGGCGGTTCCCCTCCCGGCAGGCACCGCGCCGAGCACCTCACGCACCACCCGCAGTCCGTGCCGCCAGCCGAGGCGCGGCGGGATCACCGCGCGCAGGGAATCATCGAAGAGGATGGCGCCCACTCGATCACGGCGGGCCGCCGCGAGGGCGAAAAGGCTCGAGACTTCGGCAATGAGATCGTGCACCGTCATCACCCCGGAGCCGAAGCGGGTGGACGCCGAGAGGTCGACGAGCAGCAGCACCGTGAGGTCGCGCTCTTCACGATACCTCTTGACATGGAGATCGCCGGTACGTGCGGTGACGTTCCAGTCGATGGTGCGGACATCGTCTCCGTAGCGGTACTCGCGGACTTCCTCGAACTCGAGGCCGAGGCCCCGAAACGCGCTCTGGTACTGGCCCGCGAGACCCGCCTCCATGGACCGCCGGGCGCGGATCTCCAACCGGCGCACCTGGGCCCGCAGCTCGCCGCCGGCCCCGTGCACCGGATCGACCGGAGTCGGACGTCCGAAATAGGCGGCCAGCCGTCGTTTCAAGGGACCTCCACCGCCAGCAGCATCCGATCCACGATCTCTTCCACGGTCACCCCTTCCGCCTCGGCCTCGTAGGTGAGCACGATTCGGTGGCGCAGCACCATGGGGGCGAGCTCCTTGACGTCTTCCGGGGTCACGTAGGCGCGACCGCGCACCAGGGCGAACGCACGGGTGCCGAGGGCGAGCGCGATGGAGGCGCGGGGCGACGCCCCGAAGCCGATCAGGGGGACCAGATCCCCGAGGCCGACCTCGGCCGGCGCGCGGGTGGCCGCAACGAGGTTGACGATGTAGCTGCGGATCCGCTCGTCGAGGTAGACCTGGCGGACGACCGATTCGAGCTCCATCAGGGTGTCGAGATCGGTGACCCGCCTCGGCTTCGGGAATGACTCGGCGAGGTGGAATTCGAGGACCCGGCGCTCCTCCTCGGCCGACGGGTAGTCGACCATCACCTTGAAGAGGAAACGATCGAGCTGCGCCTCGGGCAGAGGATAGGTCCCCTCCTGCTCGATGGGGTTCTGCGTCGCCAGGACCACGAAGGGCTCGGGCAACGGGTCGGTGGTTTCTCCGATCGTGACCTGCCGCTCCTCCATGGCCTCGAGAAGCGCCGACTGCACCTTCGCGGGCGCCCGGTTGATCTCGTCGGCGAGTATCAGGTTGGCGAAGATCGGCCCCTTGTGGGGCACGAACTCCGAGGTCCGGGGATCAAAAACCTGGGTCCCCGTGACATCGGCGGGCAGGAGATCCGGGGTGAACTGGAGCCGCTGGAAGCTCCCCCCGACCACCGTGGAGAGGGTTCGCACCGTCAGGGTCTTGGCAAGACCGGGCACGCCTTCGAGGAGCACGTGACCGCGGCACATCAGCGCCGCAAGCAGCGACTCCACCAATCGCTCTTGACCGACGATCACCTCCGAAACGGCACGTTGTACCTCGCCGAGCCGAGCGGCAGCACGATCCACCTGGTTCTCAAGTTCTTTGTTTTCCATAATCCCCCCGCAGGCCATGAGGCCTCACACGGCATTAGGCAAAGATCATGCCTACGACCAAGCCGGTGCTTTCGTCGCTCGCAGCGTCGTTTCGGCCTGACGGACGCCAGATCGGCATGTCGCCGGGCGGACAAATAGCGATAGAATTACTTCGATGTCCGTAACGCATATCGGTCGCTATGAGGTCGAGAGGACGCTGGGCCGTGGCGCCATGGGCATCGTCTACCTCGCTCGCGACCCCCTCATCGGCCGCAAGGTGGCGCTCAAGACCCTCAGGCTCGATGTCGATGTCGATGTCGCCGACGAGTTCCGCGAACGCTTCCTCCGCGAGGCCCAGGCCGCCGGTCGCCTCAGCCACCCCGGCATCGTCACCGTGCACGATGTCGGTGAGGACCGCTCGAGCGGCGTGCTCTACATCGCCATGGAGTACATCGAGGGCCGGGACCTGAAACAGATCCTGGCTTCCGGCCACCGCTTCCGCCCGTCCGAGGCCGCCCGCATCGTCGCCGATGTCGCCGTCGCCCTCGACTATGCCCACCGCATGGGGGTGATCCACCGAGACATCAAACCGGGGAACCTGATCCTCACCCATGACGGCAGCCCGCGGATCGCCGATTTCGGAATCGCGCGGATGGAATCGTCGAACCTCACCACCGACGGCCAGTTCATCGGCACCCCGAATTTCATGTCGCCCGAGCAGATCACCGCTCGGCCGATCGACGGCAGGTCGGATCTCTTCTCCCTCGGGGTCGTTCTCTTCGCCATTCTCACCGGCCGACGACCGTTCACGGGCGAGACCATG
>JAHECW010000223.1 GCA_024641545.1 Acidobacteriota bacterium | reverse complement strand
CCTCCTGGAGCTGGGTTTCTTCATCGTCCGAACCCGGAACCCTGGTGTCGTCGTCCATGGTTGTACCTTTCGTAGGCGGTTGACCGACTATACCAGAGATTTGATCTCAGATTGATCGGTCGTGTCTTCCGTCACCCTGGGCGCAGCAGCCGCCGAGGCTGCGGAGTCGAAGGGTCCCCCAACGAGGTTGGCGAGGCGGCGGAGACTCAGCGGCGCTCCGACCTTCGGGGGATGCTGTCGACGTGTTCGGAACAGCTCGACCGGGTCGTCGCATCGCAGCGCTCAGGCTGACTGAGAACGTCGGCCGGCGGGGTGCCGACCCGAGATGAGCGACGCGGGTTCCGGTCGAGCGATCAGCCGTCGAGCGGAATCCAGGCCGCCGACCGCACGGTGTCCTCGAGCTGCGGTTCGAGAAGGGCGAGGTCGTCGGGCCAGACCGAGGCCGCGACGATGTGGACATCGCCGAGCTCGCGGTCGAAGAGGAACCAGCGGACCCAAAGCAGCGGGTTGCCCTCCTCGTCGACACTCTCCCCTACCGCCTGGACGCACTCGAACCCGGCGAAGAGCTTCTTCTCGGTCCGCATCCCCTCCTGCGCGAGCACGGCCTCGATTTCGCTGACCGTCTCCGTGGCGGGCATCGAAAACACGAAGAGTGCGGGTCCGTCGTCGCGCAACCACTCGGACCGCTGGTTTTCGTCGGCGCCGAAGACCCAAGAGTCCTGGTCGAAACCGCCGGTCCAGCCGTACGCATTGGCGGACAGGTCGAGATCGCGGTCGAGGCGCTCGGCCCACACCCCGGAGAACGCGGGCGGGAGAGCCATCAGCACGACGCTTGCGATCGCCCCAGCAACGGCGAACTTCTTCCAGCGGCCGGCGTCGGACTCGGGGATCGTCCGCTTGACGAGCGTCGTCGCCAGGTGGGCGCTCTCGGCCTTGGTCAGCACGAAAAGGAAGAGACCGACCGCGACTCCCGAGATGAGTGCCTCGGGGATCGAAGGGGCGCTCAGGAAGATCACCGCGACGAAGACGAAAGCGAAGATCTCGCCGATAAGGTCGAAGAGGGCGAGCACCGGGTGGCCGGCGTACAGCAGGCCCGCCCCGGGGAACGCCAGGGCCAGGGCGACGGCGAGCCCTGGTCGCTTGAACTCCGTCCCGCAGCTCGCACAGCTGGTGGGGTGCTTCGCTGCGGCCGAGCCGCACTCGGGGCAGCACCACAGCGGCGCCGGTTGCGGCGCGTGCACGTCGACGGGAAGGAGCGCCGTCAGCATCGGAACCAGCAGCCTGAGCAGCTTACGGTCGCCGCGGACGGGCAGCTTCCACTTTTGGGTGCGTCCCTCCACCGGCGTGACGCTGAGGGTCGCCATGGAGAGCTTGATCTTCTTCAGCTGCATCCAGTCGTAGGTGCAGATCCGGGTGCCGGCCTTCTTCCAGTCGGGGGTCGAGATCTCGACCAACCGGCGATCGGTCAGGACCAGCACCGAGCGGAAGAACATGGTCCACCAGACGCCGAAACCGAGCTGGTCGAAGATCCCTGGGATGTGGAGGCCGGGCAGGACGTAGAGCACAGTCTCGTCGTTATCGACGACGCGCTCCAGCAACGGGGCCGCCGCGGCCCACATCCGCTCGCGTTCGTCGAGCTTCCGCCTGGAGAGGAACCGCTCCTCGCCTGCGAAGACGCGGACCGGCCCGGGAGCGACCACCGATTCTTGACTCAGCGGGCCGAGCTTGGTCGGGTCGCAAATCGGTGTGCCCTGTGAAATCATGTTTCTCTCCTCGTGCGATCCAGTTTACCCCGCGAACGGGTGGGCCGCGCCGCTGAACCACGAACCGGTGGCGGTACGAGGGCGAGACGATGGGTATTTTCGACGGGGTGCGTCGCAGCGTTTTTCGGCCCGCCGCGGTGCTCCCGATCGCGTGCGACTGAACCCTGCAGCAGGTGTGAACGCGGCGCCCTCGCGTGGCGCCTACTTGTCATCTCCGCGACGACGGCTCACCAGCCAACCGACGGACCGCGATCCGGCGGCGAGCGCGGCGACCTCGTATGCCGAATCGCCGTTCTCGCCGCCGGATCGGAACCGGCTCAACGCCTCGCGCGCCGGCTCGGTTTCGGCGTCGGTCACGGTCGAGGCCACGACCCGCCCGTCGGGCGCGAAGAGGACGCTCGGAGCGCCGGTCGCCGCCAGCAGGCCGAGGACCATGTCGCGGGCGGCGGCGAGTCGTACGTCCATCCGGCCCCGAAGCTCCACGTCGCGATCGAGCAGGCTGTTGAGCTGCTCCGCCAGGAGTCCGAGCTCGTCAGTCCGGGTGGCGTCGGCACGCCGTTCGAGATCGCCGGAGGCCATCGCCTTTGCGGCTGACTGGAGGCTCGTCAGACGAACCAGAACCTCGCGCCGGAGCGCGCGGGACAGCCACGCAAACGACAGCAGGGCCACGAGGACGACCAGACCGTGGCCGGCAGCCCGCCGCTTTGCTGCGGCTCGCGCCTCGTTGTCGGCCGCCACCATCGCCTGGTGGTTGACGTCGAGCAGATCGACGACCGCGCTCTTGACGGCGTCGAAACGCGGGAACGCCTCTTCGTTGTAGGCTGCGAGGGGATATTCGTGGGGCTCGGCGAGCAGCCGCACGCGAGCCTCCCGATAGGCTTCGTAGGTCGCGTCAACTTGGTCGATGACGTCGCTCTCGCGGTCTTCGGTCACGTTCGAACGGGCCCTTTCGAGAGCGTTCAGAAACGCGGTTTCGGATTCCGAAATGGCTCGGTTCGCGTTGTCGTCGCCGAGCAGGGCGGCGAGCAGCGCCGAATCCTGGCGCTCCAGTGCCTCGACCATCTCCATCGACCAGCGGATGCTGGCGAAGTTCGCTTCGAGAACCTCGGACAGCCGGGACCCGAGGTGGTGAAAACCGAGCGCGGCCGCCACGGCGCTGACCACGATCAGGCTCACCATGTAGCCGTAGCCGACGAGGATCCGCGTTCTCAGGTCCATGTCAGGCCAGCGCCGCGAGATCCGCGATGGCCTTGTAGCCACCGATGACGATCAGGACGTCGCCCTCACGGATCTGTTCGCCGCCGTCGAGGGTGGCGAAAACCTTGTCAGCGCGGCGGATCGCTGCGACCGAGAGGCCGAAACGACGACGAACGCCGAGCTCGACCAGGGTCCGGCCGATGAAGGCCCGTGGCGCCTCGAGCTCTGCAACCTCGACCTCGTCGCCGAGGTCGAACCGTTCGAGCACGGTCGGTTGGGCAAGCTGCAGCGCGAGGTTCTCCCCCATCTCCCGCTCCGGGTTGATGACCCGGTGGGCGCCGACGGCGCGCAGCACCCGGGCGTGCAACGGCCCCAACGCCCGCGCCACAATCTGCGAGACGCCGAGCTGTCGAAGCAGGGTCGTGGTCAGAATCGACGCTTCCATGGACTGCGCACCGATCGCCACCACGGCACACGAGATGCGTTCGACCCGCAGCTCTCGGAGGGCCTCCTCGTCGGTCGTGTCCGCACACACGACGGTGTCGAGTTCCGAAGCGATCCGGTCGACCTCGTCCCGATCGGAGTCGATGCCGAGCACCGCCTGTCCGTGGGACGTGAGGCTGAGTGCAACCGCGCGGCCGAACATCCCGAGCCCGATGACACAAAAGTCCGCCATGTCAACCCACCATGATTCGTGCCTGAGGATAACTCAAATGTGCGGTCCTCGTCCGTCCCAGCAGCAGGGCGAGGGTCAACGGCCCGATCCGGCCCGCCAACATCGCGCCCACGATCACCAGTTTGCCGAAACCGTTCAGCGAGGCGGTCGCGCCGACCGACAAGCCAACCGTTCCGAAGGCGCTGAACCCCTCGAACAGGAGGGACTCGAAGGGCACGTCGTGGGTCGCCAGCAGAAGACCGACGGTGACCAGGACGATCACCATCCCGACCACGGCGATGGCGGTGCTTCGGAACACCGTGGACAGCGGTATCCGCCGTTTCATGACCACGACATCGGACCATCGCGCGGCGATCGCCGGGATGGCGGCGAGCAGCACGACGGCGGTCGTGGTCTTGATGCCGCCACCGGTTCCGCCCGGCGAAGCGCCGATGAACATCAGGAGCATGACGATCAACATCGTCGCCGGTTGCAGGTTGTCGAGGGGCACCGAGTTGAACCCGGCGGTTCGCGTGGTGACGCTCTGAAACAGGGCGTTGACGACGCGGTCTCCGGGATCGAGGCCGGCGAGGGATCGGTCCCACTCCAGACCCAGGTAGAGCGCCCACCCGACGACGATCAGGACCGCGGAGGCCACGATGACGAGTCGAATGTGAACACCGAGGCCGACCGCTGAACCGCCGCGCACGCGCCACCAGAGTCCGGCCAACACCGCGAAGCCCAACCCGCCGAGGATGATCAGCGCGGAAAACACCAACAGAACAAGAGGGCTCTGATTGAACATGAGGAGCGAGTCGCTCTGCAGGGCGAACCCCGAGTTGCAGAACGCCGACACCGAATGGAACACGCCGTTCCACGCGGCGTCGAAGGGCGAGGCCCCGTTTGCGCTCCAGGCGAGCCCGAGAAGAGCGGCGCCGGCGGCTTCGACGATCACGGTCGCCAGGACGATGAAGGTCGCGAGCCGATAGGCGGTCGCCGGCGAGCTGAGGTCGAGCACGCTCCCGAGCGCCGCCTCGCCGCGAAACCCGAGGTCGCGACCGAGAATGATCGCAGCGAAGGTCGACAGGACCATGATGTTGAGACCGCCGATCTGGATCAGCGCGAGAATCACCACCTGGCCGAAGGTCGAGAAGCCACTCGCGGTGTCGAGCACGATCAAGCCCGTGACGCAGGCCGCGCTGGTCGCGGTGAACAGGGCGTCGGTCGGTCCGATCCGATGGCCTGCGGGCGCCGCCGCCGGAAGACTGAGCAGAACGGTACCGACCGCGATCAGAATGACGAACGTGGTTGTCACCAGCAATCCCGGATGCTTGAGGAAGTGGCCGAGGAGGTCCTCGAAGAGCGGCGTCCGAACGATCAGCACCACCAGCGCGAACACGAGGTAGGCGCCGATCACGGCGAGGGCTGCAGTCGGTCGCATCAGCGAAACGACCGCGATCGCCGCGGCGACGAGGGCGGCGGCGGCGATCGGAGGGAGCCTCGACCCGCTGCGCCACATCTGAACGAACATCGGGCCCGACACCGCCACCGCCACGAGATCGAGCACCACGCACAGCAGCAGTGCGCCGAGCCGGTGCCCGACGCCGTAACCGAGGACGAGAGTCGACACCACGATCGCGACCAGCACGAGGTGACGGGCGGCGGGCCCATTGCGCTCGAACCAGCGCGACAACGGATCGTCGTCGACGGGCCGGTCCCAGACCCGGCCGAGCTCGGCGAGGCCGAGCAGCGCGAAGTTCCACAGCATCGTGCCGCCGGCGATCACCGGATCCGAGGCCACCGCGGGCAGGAAGACGGCGACACCGGCCAACACCACCAGCAGGGTCGCCGGGCGGGCGATCCGCCAGCCGCGGAGAATCAGCGCAGCACCCGTGACGGCGACCGCAGAGAGGCCGACGGTGAAGATGAGCCCGAATCCGGTCACCGTCGCGGCGGCGCCGAAATAGCCCCCGGGCATGTCCACCGCCAACTGGCCGAGGACCGCGATCCCTCCCGCCCCGACCAACCGAGCCGCGGCCAGACGGGTGTTGGCAACGTCGTGTTGGCGTTTGGTCACGATGAGATCATACGCCGCCCGGCCGGTCGCGGCCCGCCCCACCCGTGGTCTCGGCGCCGCCGACGGCGGGATTCACGGCGACCGGAGGGGGGGCATCTGTCCGCCGACGGCGTTCCCGGTCCCAAGACGCACCTAGAGCACGTCCCAGCCGTAGCCTCCGCGCTCGTAGGTCGACTCGGCGAGGTGCTTGACCAACTCGTCGTCGTTGTCGTCGATCTTGCGGAAGTTGCGCTTGGCGCGGCCGACGGCCTGGCCGGCAAAGACCTTTGCGATCTCGATCTCTTCGGCGGCCCCGTCCTGGCCGTTGGCCTCGATCGCCGCGGTCACCCTGCTGATGACGCAGCCGAGGACAAAGAGATCGATCATCACGTCGGCCAGGCGCCGGGTGGCGAACTGCTTGCCGATGATCCCCTTGCCGTGCTTGCGGAGCAGACGATCGGTCATCGCCGCGAGGTCGCGGGCGGTGTCCTCGAAGATCTCGGCTTCGACCCGCAGCGCGACGTGGGCCTTCGACATGCGGGGGTTACCGACCGGCACGCCGGTAGCCCAGGTGGCTCGCTGCTTGGCGTACTCGTAGAGCACCCCGAAGCCCTTGATCGGGTCGTCGAAGATGCCGCGCAGCGAGCCCGCCATGTCCTTGAGCCGCTGTCCGACGTCGTTGAGCGCGCTCAGGGCGATGAACAGGCGGAGCACTTCGTTGGCGCCCTCGTAGATGCGGTTGATCCGGCAGTCGCGGACGACCCGCTCGTAACGGTACTCGCGCATGAACCCGGTACCGCCGGCGATCTGCAGGGCCTCGTCGGCGCTCCGCCACAGCGCCTCGCTGGCGAAGACCTTGGTGATCGCAGCCTCGATGGAGAAGTCGTCGTAGCCGCGGTCGGCGAGGGCGGCGATGACGCCGACGGCGCTCTCGGTGGCATAGCAGTCCACCACCATGTGGCCGATCTTCTGCTCGATGAGCCCGAAGCTGCCGATGGGTTGGCCGAACTGGTGGCGCTCGGTGGCGTGCTTCGCCGCCAGCGCGATCAGGGTCTTCATCCCGCCGACGCAGCCGCCGGCAAGCCCGGACCGGCCGTTGTTGAGAATGTTCATGGCGACCTTGAAACCGCCGTGGCGAGGCCCGAGGAGGTTCTCCTTCGGCACCTTGACGTCCTCGAAGTAGACGGTGCAGGTCGAGCTGGCCCGGATGCCCATCTTGTCCTCGTGGGCGCCCACCGAAACACCCGGCATGTCCCGGGTGACGATCAGGGCGCTGAGCTTCGAACGCGCCTCGGCATCGCCGGTCTTGGCGAAGACGGTGAAGAAGTCGGCGATGCCGCCGTTGGTGACCCAGATCTTGGACCCGTTGAGGAGGAAATGGTCGTCCTTCTCGTCGGCGCGGGTCTTGATCGACGCGGCGTCGCTGCCCGCCTCCGCCTCGGTCAGGCAGAAGGCCGCGATCATTTCGCCCGATGCGAGGGCCGGGTAGTAGCGCTCCTGTTGCTCCCGGGTGCCGTAGAGCTTGAGGCCGCGCATCCCGATCGACGAGTGGGCGCCGACGGTCACCGCCACCGAGGCGTCGTGGCGCGCCACCTGCTGAACGGTTCGGGAGTAGGCCATGCTGCCGAAGTTCATCCCGCCGTGGGCCTCCGGGATGACGAGACCGAAGAGGCCGAACTCGCGCAGCTCCTGGATGAAGTCCGAGGGCATCTCACCGGCGACGTCCCAGCTGCGGAAGTCCTCGGCGCGGCCTTCGAGGACCGCATCGACGGCGTCGACCACCGCGGTCAGGGTTTCGCGCTCGTCATCCGACAGGGTCGGGTACGGGAAGAGGACGTCCTCTTCGATCTCCCCGGCGCAGAGTGATCGCATGAAGCTGATTCCGGTATCGAGCATGGTGTCTCCCGGTTCTTTGTTGTCCGTCGGAGGGCGTTCCCAATTTGAG
>JAHECW010000222.1:7011-7627 GCA_024641545.1 Acidobacteriota bacterium | reverse complement strand
CGTGAGCTCGTCGCCATCACAGGACCTTTCGGGATCGCGGAAAAACACCAGCGCGAACAGCCCGACGGCAATGAACAGCACGCCGAGCCGCGGCCAGCCGGCCAGCCACAGCAGACCTCCCGCGCACACAGGAACCAGGACGAAGGGCCAGCCCTCCGGGGCAATCATGAGCGGTAGTGTACTACGTCAGGTCGTGGATGCTCGTCGCAGGTGCTCGATCTGGTCCTTGAGGTGGAGCTTGAGCTTTTTGAGACGTTTCACTTCCATCTCCTCCTCGGGCGTCAGCCGCGGAAGCTGCAACAGCTCCTCGAGTCGGCGCTCGTGGTCCTGGTGTTGGAGACGGAGCTCTTCGATCGTCGACGACGTCTCAACTCGCTCCGGATTTGGGTTCATGCCAATCCTCCTCGTTGGGTGGCTTACCATTTCATCGTACCACCGGCCGCAGGCACTCAACGCGTCGCGAAGGCGAAGATCCTCGACCATCTCAACGTTCAACGTTATAACGTTCAAACGTTGAACGTTCAGTAGTACGGCCGGTACCCGAGGTCCTGGTCCTCGATCGGGCCCTTCTGCTTGAGCTCGTCAATGCCGACCACCGCCTCCTCGCGGGTGACGA
>JAHECW010000222.1:4377-7001 GCA_024641545.1 Acidobacteriota bacterium | reverse complement strand
ATCAGCGCCTGTTTCGGGCAGGCGTCCACGCAATACCCGCAGAAAACGCACCGCAGGAGATCGATCTCAAAGCTCAGCGGCAGCTTCTCCCACTCCACGGCAGCCTCGGGGTCCTCCCCGGCGACGATGGTGATGCAGGCGGCCGGGCAAACGGTCTCGCACATGTAGCAGGCGACGCACCGCAGCGTACCGTCCTCCTTGGTGGTCAGGATGTGGCGACCGCGGGTGCGCTCGGAGTAGTCGCGTCGCTCCTCGGGGTACTGGATGGTGGCCACGTCCCGCTGGCCGAACAGATTGCGCAGAAAATGGCGGAGGGTCACGCCCAGGCCCTTGACGATCGGCCACACGTAGAGGTACTCGCCGAGGGTGCGGCGGGGACGGTCGACGTTGACGACAGTGGTGGTTTTCATCGGTCGAGCTCGCCGGCGATGATGTTGAGGCTGCCGAGGATGGCAACCGCGTCCGACACCAGGTGCCCCTCGAGCATGTGGGGGTAGGCCTGGAAGATGGCGAAGCAGGGTGGTCGGACCTTGACCCGATACGGGTGGCCGCTGCCGTCGGACACGATGTAGAAGCCGAGCTCGCCGTTGGCGCCCTCGGTGGCGGCGTAGGCCGCGCCGGCCGGCACCTTGATGCCCTCGTAGATGAGCTTGAAGTGCCAGATCAGGGCCTCCATCTCCGAGTACACCTTGTCCTTCGGCGGCAGCGCCACGTGGTGGTTGTCGGTGATCACCGGCCCGTCGGGAAGCCGCTCGATCGCCTGTCTGATGATGCGAAGGCTCTGCCGCATCTCTTCGAGCCGCACCAGGTAGCGTGCGTAGCAGTCGCCGGCGGTGGCGATCGGGACATCGAACTCGTAGTTCTCGTAGCCGAGATAGGGAAGCTCCCTGCGAAGATCGAACGGCACCCCCGAGGCGCGGAGGCAGGGGCCCGTCCAGCCCCACGCCACCGCCTCCGCGGCAGAAATGACGCCGACCCCCTCGGTGCGGTCGCGGAAGATGCGGTTCCTGGTCACCAGCCGGTCGACGTCGTCGATAAATTTCGGGATGTATTCGAGCAGGCGCCGCACGCGTTCGGAAAAATCCTGCGGCACGTCGTGGGCGAGGCCGCCGATCCTCGTGTAGGACACCGTCAAACGGCCGCCGGCACAGGCCTCGAGCAGCGAGTAGATCTCCTCCCGCGGCTGGAAGAAGTACCAGAAGTTGGTCAACGCGCCGAGGTCAACGAGGTTTGCGCCGAGGCACACCGCGTGGTCCATGAGACGGGAGAACTCAGAGAGGATCAGCCGTACCACCTGGGCCCTGGGTGGAGCTTCGATGCCGAGCATCCGCTCGACGGTGAGCGCGTAGCCGACCCCGTTGTTCATGGCCGAGCAGTAGTTCAGGCGGTCGGTGTAGGGGATCACCTCGTTCCAGCCGTGCGTCTCGGACATCTTCTCGAAGCAGCGGTGGAGGTAACCGATCTCGGTTTCGGCCCGGGTGATGACCTCGCCGTCGAGCCGGACGACGATCCGCAGCGTGCCGTGGGTCGCCGGGTGCGATGGGCCGAGATTGAGGATCTGGGTTTCGAAGTGGTCGCCGTCCTCGCTCTCCTCGTCGACCCAGTCGGGAACCATTGTTTCGGCCTCGGTCAGAATCCATCGTTTTTCGGGGTCGTAGTCCTTGCGCAGGGCGTGGCCCTGAAACGCCTCGTGCGTCAGGATCCGTTTGAGGTTGGGGTGGCCGTCGAAGCTGATGCCCATCAGGTCCCAGGCCTCGCGCTCGAACCAGTCGGACGCCTTCCAGAGCCCGTAAGCCGACGGGAGGTGGGGTTCGTCCTCGGCCAACGGGACGGTGACGCGGAAGCGGTTCGCCGTGGCGAGGCTCGTCAGGTGGTAGACGGCCTCGAACCGATGCTCTCGGTCCGGGTAATCGACGCCACAGATGTCGAGCAACAGATTGCAGTCCAGCTGTGGGTGGTCGCGAAGGGTCCGCAGCACCTCGATCAGACGGCTGCGATCGACCCTGATCTCCGTGAAGCCGTCGGCCGCGGCCGCGATCTCGAGGTCGGCGCCGCCGGGAATCAGCTCGGCCAGCGTTTCCGGGGTCATCGCCATCCGCCTTTCGCAGCCTGGAGGTCGTACTGGGTCTGTCGGGTCTGGATCAGCGTCTGGAGCTTGAGGACTCCCTCGATCAGCGCCTCTGGAGTGGGCGGACAACCGGGCACGTAGACGTCGACCGGGATGAACTCATCGACACCCTGGACAACGTGGTACGCGCGGTAGAAACCGCCGGTGCACGCGCAGGCGCCCATCGAGATCACGTACTTGGGCTCCATCATCTGGTCGTAGATGCGCTTGACCACCGGTGCCATCTTGTCGGTGATGGTACCGGCAACGATCATCACGTCGGATTGGCGGGGTGAAAACCGGACCACCTCGGCCCCGAAACGCGCCAGGTCGTAGTGGGACGAGACCGTCGACATGAACTCGATCGCACAGCAGGCGGTGCCGAACGGCAGCGGCCACAGGCTGTTCTTGCGGGTCCACGCGAGCATCGTCTCGAGCCGGGTGGTGAGCAGCGCGGAGCTGCCGTCTTTTTGCGGCATGCAGCCTCCCTGATCCGAACCGTGATCGCATTATACGT
>JAHECW010000222.1:0-4367 GCA_024641545.1 Acidobacteriota bacterium | reverse complement strand
TGGCGGTCTTCGGGTGAGAAATTCGGAAACTCTTGCCTCGTGGACCTTTGCGTGTTATTTTTGAGAGTGCGACGGTGGTGCGGTCGGGTCTTGGGAGACAGCCGCGCCGGGCTGCCGATCTGTGGGACGCAAGGAGCAGCGATGGAGAACAGGCTTTTTGTCGGGAACCTCCCCTACAGTGTCGGTGACAGCGAGCTCGAAGCCGCTTTCTCGGCGCACGGTACCGTGGTCAATGCGGTCGTTCTCCGCGACCGCGAGACCGGCCGGTCTCGCGGTTTCGGGTTCGTCGAGATGGAGACCGCGGAGATGGCGGCGGCGGCGCGCGCTGCGCTCGACGGATCTGAGGTCGATGGGCGGCGTTTGAGGGTGAGTCAGGCGCAGCCGAAGCGGGAGTACCAGAGGCGGTCGGACATGGGAGAGCTCTGGTAGGAGGCGCGAACCCCGCCGGTCAACCGAGGCCCCGCTTGCGCGGGGCCTCGCTCATATGATTTCGATCTGGCTTCAGAAGTTCCAGGATATCCCACCGGTCAACTCGACCCCTGAAAGGTCGATCGTGCCGAAGCCGGAGAAATCGCGGTTGAGGTCGGCCTCGGCCCAGCGGTAACGGCCCTCGAAGAAGAAGCTCCACCGGTAGGCCAGGGGAACGTCGATGCCGGCGAGACCGAACACTTCCCAGGTCGTTCCGTCCGCGAGATACGAGGCGAAGATGATGGGGAGGTCGGGGGAGCCGAAGTCGATGAACGAGCCGTCCTCCCGGAACTGCCACCACAGCAATCCGCCGCCGGCCCCGATGTAGGGACGCGCTCCCGAGCGGCCGAACCGCCACAGGTAGGCGGCTGTGAGGTCGCTGAGACGGAGGGTCGTGAGGTGGTTGATGTCTCGCTCGTTGTCGTCGACCCAGTCGCGGTAGCCGAGCGTCGTCGATCCTTCGTAATAGCTGCCGCCGAAGAGCAGCCCGACCTGCCGCGGGTTGCACCAGAGGTAGTCGAAGCCGAACACGATGTCGTCGAAGTCGGCGGCGGATCCGTTGAAATCGTTGAAGTAATCATCCCAGAATTGAGAGTCCGCCTGCGGCTGCAGGATGCCGAGGCGGAAGCGCACGGCCCCGAAGTCGCCCGGTTGCCAGTTGCCCTGGGCGCCGACATCGGCGGCGGCGAGCGCGAAGATGGCGGCGGCAGCGAAAAGCGCGCGGTAGATGGTTTGGCGCATCGTTCCTCCTTTTTCCCGGGAGATCTCAGTCCACCGGGCCTCGACCCCGCTCATAGCAACAATGATGCCACTGCGGGCCGCCACTGAAGCCCCGTGCGAGGGATTTCTGCGTCTCGACCGGGGTGCGACCCGACCTCTGGAGAGGACACCCCCCGCGGAATGAGGAATGAGGAATGAGGAATGAGGAATGCCCGCCCAGCCCTCCCGAGCAATTCAGAATGAGGAGTTTCCGGCCGCCCGCAATCGGCGATTCATTGTCATCCCGAGCGAGGGCCCCACGGGCCCGACGAGGGATCTGGGTGGTGGTGGTCTGGGCCTTCCCCGCCCGCCCAGATCCCTCTCTCGCTGCGCTCGCTCGGGATGACATTCCGACTGGGCTGCCGAGGCCAGCCCGTCGTCATGTCATTTCGGAATTCGGATCTTCCACCACCCTCCGGAGAAGGGGGGGTAGGTGGGAACTCAAAACTCAAAACTCAAAACTCAAAACTTCAATCTGTCCCCATCGCCGCGACTTTCCCGTCGTAAAATACCGGCCAGGGGAAAATATGATCCGACGCATCGCGCACGGCGACATCTGCGAGCTCCACTTCGACCGGCCGCCGGTCAACGCCATGTCTCCCGAGCTGCTCGACCTCCTGGCGCGCGAGGTCCGCGAGGCGCCGGGACGCGGTGCGAGGGCGCTGATCGTCTCAGGCCGGGAGGGTATGTTCTCTGCCGGCCTCGACATTCCCTATCTGCTGGGCCTCGAACGAGACTCGCTGGAGCGCGCGATCGGGGGATTCTTCGACGCTCTCGAGACGGTGGCGGCCTCGGCCGTACCGATCGCGGCCGCGATCACCGGCCACAGCCCGGCCGGCGGCGCGGTGCTGGCGATGTGTTGCGACCGCCGGGTGATGGCGGATGGGCCGTTCGGCATCGGTCTCAGCGAGGTGCGGATCGGCATCCCGATGCCCGAAACCGTGGCCTCGCTGTTGCGGTGGACGGTCGGCCACCGTCGGGCCGAGGACCTCTGTGTGACCGGTCGCCTGGTCGACCCGCGGGAGGCGTTGGCAATCGGGTTGATCGACGAGGTCGTGCAGCCCGACGCCGTGGTCGAGAGCGCCCGTCAGTGGTGCGAAGGCGTGCTCGAATCGCCGGCAGGTGCGCTCGCCGAAACCCGGGTCCGCCTGCGGCGTGATCTGGTCGAGGACATGCGGCGCCGGCGCGCCGGCGACACCCGACGGCTTGCCGAGAGTTGGTTCGAGCCCGAGCTGCAGGGGGCGCTCCGCGAGCTCGTTGCGCGTCTCAAGGCGAAGTGACAAGGTCTCCGCCCGGCCCGGTGTCACGGCACCAAAACTGCTACAATGCGGGCGCGATTCGACAGACGACCGCCAGGAGCCGGTGGTGAACAGATGGCACCCGGTTCGGTAGTTCCCGGGGAGGTTCGCAGTGAAGATCCCGTCGCTGGTGCTCAAACAACTCTTCACCCACGGCAGTCTCGACAACACGCCTGAGGGCGTGGTGTTCGGTTTGAAGAACCGGCTCAGCGACGCCGTGGTGACCGGGATTCACGAGATCGCCATCGACGGCAGGGCGTTGCCGCTCGGCGACGTGGTGTTCAACATGGCCGACCAGACCATCGCGCCCGGTGAGGTCAGTCCCGAAAAGCCGATAGCCTTCCCGCTCGCAAAGGTCCTGAAGGTGCTGTGGAAAGGCGCCGCACTCCAGGTCGGCAAGCACACCATCGCGGTCAGCATCGAGAGCACGCCCTTCGGGAAGCTGTCGTTCTCGGTCAAGGACGCGATCCGGGAAGCCAAGGAAGAACGGATCACCGTTCCCTACGACAAAGAGGATGACTACAACCAAGAGATCATCGGCAAGCGCCAGAAATTCGCGCGCTCGTTTGCCAGCGTCGAGTTGGAGCACCTGACGAAGTTCTCGTTCGACCCGGCGGCGACTCGCGGCAACATCGAGAACTTCGTCGGCGTGGCGCAGGTGCCGATCGGTCTCGCCGGACCGATAAGGATCAACGGCGAGCACGCCCAGGGCGATTTTGTCGTCCCACTGGCGACCACGGAGGGGACCCTCGTGGCGTCGTACAACCGCGGCATCAAGGTGCTCAACCTTTCCGGCGGTGTCACCTGCACGGTGTCGGACGACCGTATGCAACGCGCGCCGGTGTTCGTCTTCGACTCGGCGCGCGAAGCCCGCGATTTCCGAGACTGGGTGCTCGGCCATATGTCGGAGATCGGCCAGGCGGCCGAGGCCACGTCGAGCGTCGCCAAGCTCCTCGACATCGACATCATTCTCGCCAGCCGCTTCGCGTACCTGAGGTTCAACTACTCGACCGGCGACGCGGCGGGTCAGAACATGGTCGGTCGCGCGACCTTCGCCGCCTGTTCGTGGATGCTCGACAACCTCGACAACGTACGCGCTTTCTACCTCGAGTCGAACCTCGCCACTGACAAGAAGCACTCGCAGATCAATATCATGCGCACTCGCGGCAAGCGGGTGATCGCGGAAGCAGTCGTCAAGCGCGACGTCCTGGTCCAGCACATGCGGGTCGAGCCGACGAGCCTCCAGTATCACTCTCGGATCGCCAACGTCGGTGCCTTCCTGTCCGGCGCCAACAACAACGGCGCCCACTCGCCCAACGGCATCACCGCCATGTTCATCGCCACCGGGCAGGACGTCGCCAACGTCGCCGAGTCGTCGGCCGGCATCCTCTACTCCGAGCTCACGCCCGACGGCGACCTCTACATGGCGCTCACGATTCCGTCGCTGATCGTCGCCACCTTCGGCGGCGGAACCGGTCTGCCGACCCAGCGGGAGTGTCTGGCCATGATGGGTTGTGTCGGCCGCGGGAAGGTCAAGAAGCTGGCTGAGATCATCGCCGGGGTCGCGCTCGCAGGAGAGATCTCCCTCGGATCGGCGATCTCCTCGCTCGATTGGGTTTCCTCGCACGAGAAGTACGGCCGCAATCGGTAATGGCGGAATCGGGGATCCATTGATGGAGGAGACCCCGTCGACGACCCCCGATGCCGGAGGGGGCCGACCGCCGGAATCGAGGCGGCGGGCTGGGCGACGGGCCTACATCAACATCCCCGGACTCGCGCGGCGCGGCCGAGCCACCATCCGCCAGGTCGGCGCCCTGCTGCTCGGCGGCTTCGTGGCCTCGC
>JAHECW010000221.1 GCA_024641545.1 Acidobacteriota bacterium | reverse complement strand
CGCCGAGGACGAAAAGCTCGGTCGCGAGGTCGCGCTCAAGGTTATCCCGGCCGAGTTCGCCGGCGATGCTGGGCGGCTGGAACGTTTCCGCCGCGAAGCCAAGGTGCTGGCGAGCCTCAACCACCCGAACATCGCGCACCTGTACGGGTTGGAATCCATTGCACCGGAAACGGGCACGGACTCGGACTCGGACGTGGGCGCGGACGCCGGGACGGGTGCGGACGGAAATTCAAAATTCATAATTCATAATTCAAAATTGACCGCGTCAGCGGTCACGTTCCTCGTCATGGAGCTCGTTGAAGGCGAGGACCTCTCCGAGAGAATTTCCCGCGGGCAGATCCCCGTCGACGAAGCGGTCCCCATCGCGATCCAGATCGCGGAGGCCCTCGAGGCGGCGCACGAGGCCGGGATCGTCCACCGCGATCTCAAGCCGGCCAACATCAAGCTCCGTCCCGACGGCACGGTCAAGGTCCTCGACTTCGGGCTCGCCAAGGCGTGGGAGACCGATCCGGGCGACGCGAGCCTTTCCCTGTCGCCGACCATGACCCAGCACGCCACCGCGGCGGGGATGATCCTCGGCACCGCGGCCTACATGTCGCCCGAGCAGGCGCGCGGCAAGAAGGTCGACCGACGGACCGATGTCTGGGCCTTCGGCGTCGTGCTTTGGGAGATGCTGACCGGAGCCAAGCTCTTCGAGGGCGAGACGGTGACGGATCTCATGGCGGCGGTGCTGACCCGCGATCCCGATCTCGATCAGTTGCCGTCTCAAACGCCGGTTTCGATGCGGCGGCTGCTTCGCCGCTGTCTCGAGAGGGACCCGCAGCGGAGGCTCCAGTGGCTCGGCGATGCGAGGCTCGAGCTCGTCGAAGCCGAAGGTGGTCCGCAGGATGCTCCGGCTCCGGCGGAGCGGTCGACCGCACGTCGGCTACTGCCCTGGGTCATGGCCGCCATAATGGCGGCCGTCGCCGTTGCGGTGGGCCTGTGGAACTCGAAGGGCGCCGCACCCGAGTTGCGGCAGGTTCGCTTCACCGTGCCGGCTCCCGAAGGGACGGTCTTCCACCTCGAAGGTCTCGCACCGGGGCCGGTGGTGTTGTCGCCCGACGGCCGCAGGGTGGCTTTCACCGTTCGCGGTGTGGGTGGAGTCATCCATCTTGCTGTGCGAGATCTCGATTCGGTCGAGACCCGGTATCTCGAGGAAGCCGAGGGCGCCCAGTATCCGTTCTGGTCGCCGGACGGAACCGAGATCGGTTTCTTCACCCGTTCCGGTGCGGCGCTCAGGGTGATCTCGGCCGACGGCGGGCCGGTTCGAACCCTGTGCGTGTCACGAAACGGCAAGGGGGGGTCCTGGAACCGCGACGGCGTCATCATCTTCACCGACGACTCCAACACACCGATCTCGGCGATCTCAGCCGATGGCGGCGAGCCGCGGGTGCTGACCTTCATCGACCGGGAAGCGGGCGAAAACTCCCACCGGCACCCGCAGTTCCTGCCCGACGGTCAGAGGTTTCTCTATCTGGCTCGCAACGTCGGAGGGCCGGATGCCCACATCGTCAAGATCGGTTCCCTGGACGGCAGCACCGATGTCGAAGTTCTTCGCGCCCCGGTCGCGGCGGCCTACGTCGACGGACAGTTGTTCTACCTCCGCGGCCGGACCCTTGTCTCGCGTTTCTTCGACGCGGACAGCCTCGAGCTCTCGGGCGACGAGATCGAGTTCGTCGATGATGTCATGGTCATCGAGGGAGCCGCCCGCGGCGTGTTTTCGGTGACCGAGGAGGTGCTGATCTTCCAGCAGGGCGAGGAGCACACCCTCGGTGAGCTGGTGTGGCTCGATCGCAGCGGCACAGCGATCGGCCGGGTCGGCGATGTGGCGTCGTACTTCTCGCTTGCGGTGTCACCGGACGGGTCAAAAGTCGCCGTTCCGGTTTCCAGCATGACCGTCGGGACCAACGATCTCTGGATCTGCGATGTCCAGCGTGGTCTGCGGTCGCGGGTCACCTTCGACGACGGAGAGGATCTCTCCCCGGTGTGGTCGTCGGACGGCCGCCAGGTGTATTTCGTCTCCAATCGCAGCGGCAAGCTCGAGGTCTACCGCCTGACCCCGGGAACGACCGGAGAACCCGAGTTGATCGTCAGCGGCGACCGGCCGATGACGCCGACCTCGGAGTCCCCCGACGGCAGCCGCCTCCTCCTGACCAGGGAGAGTGAGACGGGGGGAAGCGATCTCGTGATCCTGGATCTCGAGCGGGGCGGTGATCCGGAGCCGTTTCGCGAGACGAGGTTCAACGAAGATCACGCCGCCTTCTCACCCGACGGCAGGTGGGTCGCCTACGCCTCCGATGAATCGGGGAGGTTCGAGATCTACCTGACCCCCGCGACGGCCGACGGCCGCAACTGGCAGGTCTCCACCGAAGGCGGTCTCTGGCCGAGGTGGATCGCCGCCACGGGCGAGATTCTGTACCAGGACACCTCCGGTCGATTTGTCGTGGTTTCGGTGCGGACCGGGGAGGATGCCATCGAGATCGGCGATCCCGAGGTGCTCTTCGGCGGCTATGCGGCGACCCGGCTCTACCAGCTCTTCGATCCCGCGCCCGATGGCAGCAAACTGCTCTACCGAGCCCTGTCCAACGAGGACCCGCCGGAGCCGCCCATCGTGGTGGTCAATTGGCAAGGCCGAGGAGGCCCGTCGTGATCGGCACCGCTCTCGCGCACTACCGCATCACCGCGGCGCTCGGCGCCGGTGGGATGGGTGAGGTCTGGCGTGCGACGGACACCAAGCTCGACCGCGAGGTCGCGCTCAAGGTGCTGCCGGCCGATGTTGCCGAAGATCCGGAGCGCTTGGTTCGTTTTGAACGCGAGGCCAGGGTGCTCGCGAGCCTGAACCACCCGAACATCGCGCACCTGTACGGTTTGGAATCCATCGCACCGGAAACGGGCACGGACTCGGACTCGGACTCGGACGCGGACGCCGGGACGGGTGCGGACGGAAATTCAAAATTCATAATTCATAATTCAAGATTGACCGCGTCAGCGGTCACCTTCCTCGTCATGGAGCTCGTCGAAGGCGACGACATCTCCGCGAGGATCGCGCGCGGGCCGATCCCTTACGAAGAAACGATCGCCATCGCGATCCAGATCGCCGAGGCGCTCGAGGCGGCGCACGAGGCCGGGATCATCCACCGCGATCTCAAGCCGGCCAACATCAAGCTCCGTCCCGACGGCACGGTCAAGGTCCTCGACTTCGGGCTCGCCAAGGTGCGGGAGGCTGAGTCGGACGAGCCGAACACCTCTTTGTCGCCGACGCTGACGCAACATGCGACGGCGATGGGGGTGATCCTCGGCACCGCGGCCTACATGTCGCCCGAGCAGGCGCGCGGCAATCCGGTCGACCGGCGGGCCGACATCTGGGCGTACGGCGTCGTGCTGTGGGAGATGCTGACCGGACACGCGCTCTTCGCGGGCGACACAGTGACCGATGTGCTGGCGTCGGTGCTCCGGGAACCCCTCGATCTGGAGGCCCTGCCGAGGGACACGCCGCCGGCGCTCCGCCGCCTGGTCGGCCGGTGTCTCGAGCGCGAGCCCCGGAAGCGGCTTCAGTGGATCGGTGACGCCAGGCTCGAGCTCGCCGACGCCGCGGACCCGAGCGGCCGGGTCGTGCCGCCCGCCGCCGAACCGGAGCTTCGGCCCCATCGTCTGCGCGAGCTGGCCGCCTGGTCGGTGGCGCTCGTGGCCGTCCTCCTGACAGTACTCGTGTGGCGAGGGTCCGGGTCGGCGCCGGAACCGCTGCTCAACAGGTTTTCGGTCGAGTTGAACGGGGATCAGCGACTTTCGCTCATGGATCTGCCGATCCTCGGTCTGTCGCCCGACGGCCAGACCATCGCCCTCGTCGCCGCAGACGTCGAGCATGGAACCGACATGATCTTCCTGCGGCGGCTCGGCGACGATGAGATCCGGCCGCTGGAGGGAACCGAGGGCGCGAGAAACCCGATTTTTTCACCCGACGGCAGCGAGATCGCCTTCTTCGCCGACGAAGAGCTCAGGAAGATCCCGGTTCGGGGCGGGTCGGCCACCGTGCTCGCCGATGCGCCGACCGCTCGCGGCGGCGTCTGGCTGGCCGACGGGTCGATCGTGTACTCGCCCGAGTACTCCAGCGGGCTGCTCAGGGTCGGTTCCGCGGGTGGGGCCCCGGAGGTGTACCGGGATCTCGACATCGAGGCCGGCGAGCGGACCTATCGGTTCCCGGATGTGATTCCGGGTGGGGATGCCGTGCTCTTCACCATCGGGATGATGGACAGCCCGAACAACTACGACAATGCGAAGATCGTCGTGTCGGACCCGGAGCGCGACACCGTCAAGGTGATCGTCGATGGTGGCAACATGGCCCGGTGGGTTGACGAGCGAACGCTGGTCTTCTCGAGGGCCGGGATCCTCTACGCCGCCGCCTTCGACCCGGACCGGCTCGAGGTCGTCGGGCGGCCGACACCCGTGATCGAGGACCTCGGAGGCGATCCTTCGAGCGGGGCGGGCCATTTCGCCACGTCCCAGAACGGCACGCTCGTCTGGGTGACCGGCGCCGTGACCGACACCGAAGCGATGCTCACTACAGTGGATCGTGACGGCACGGCCTCCCGTCTTCCCCTCGATCCCCGCGGCTTCCACCAACCGAGATTCTCTCCGGACGGGACCAGGGTCGCCGTGACGATCGGCGAGGGACGCTCCGGGGTCGACGGCGACGTCTGGGTCTACTCGTTCGCGACCGAGACCTTGAACCGGCTGACCTTCGACGGCAACGGGCTGTACCCGGTCTGGTCGCGCGACAGCCAGCGCATCGGCTATTTGTCGTACCTCGTCAATCCCTCGGTTCTGATTCGGTCCGCCGACGGCCGGGGCGGCGCGACCACCTACACCGAGGGTGAGGTGTCGCCGATTTTCCCCGATTCCTTCAGCCCGGACGGCTCCCTCCTCGCCTACACCCAGGTCGGCCAGAGCTCCGACATCTTCCTCGTCAGCGAGGGCGGCGAACCGCGACTCTTCGAGGCGCACGCCAGCGGTCCCGTGATCTCGCCCGACGGTCGCTGGATCGCGTACGCCTCGCCCGGGTCGGGCTCCTCGAGCATCTTCCTCCGTCCGATCGAGGGTGAGGGCAAGTGGCAGGTGTCTCCCGGACTCGGCGGCTACCCGAGGTGGTCGGGCGACGGCCGCAAGCTCTTCTACATCGAGATCGGGACCGCCAAGCGGCCGTTGATGGAGGTCGACATCGAGCTTGGCGACGCCCCCCGGATCGGCGCCCCGAAGGTGGTCATCCCGGATCTCGGCGGCAGGTTCCTGACCACCACCGCACCGGCCATCAACTGGGACGCGGCGCCGGACGGTGACCGTTTCATTTTCGTCGAGTTCGAGCGCGACGAGCGCTCGCGGGGCGGGATCGAGATCGCTCTCAACTGGGCGCAGAACCTCGATCTGGAGGCGCGATGATCGGCACTCAGCTGGCGCACTACCGCATCACCGCGGCGCTCGGCGCCGGTGGGATGGGTGAGGTCTGGCGTGCGACGGACACCAAGCTCGACCGCGAGGTCGCGCTCAAGGTGCTGCCGGCACGGTTGGCCGAAAGTGCGGAGGCTCGCGACCGCCTCGAGCGCGAGGCCAAGGCGGTGGCCGCCCTCTCTCATCCGAACATCCTCGCGATTCACGACTTCGGTTTTCACGAGGGAACCGCCTACGCCGCCATGGAGCTCGTCGAAGGCGAGACCCTCCGTGAACGCCTCGCGGCCGGGGCGTTGCCGACCCGGAAGGCGGTGGACATCGCGGCCCAGGTGGCCCGCGGGTTGGCTGCGGCCCATGAGAGGGGCATCGTCCACCGCGACCTCAAACCGGAGAACGTCATCGTCGCTCCGGACGGCCGGGTCAAGATCCTCGACTTCGGTCTCGCCCGCCAGGTGGAACCGCCGGCGTCGGGCGACGTCACCAGTTCCCCGACCATCGGCCACTCCACCGATGTCGGGGCGGTTCTCGGCACGGTGGGCTACATGGCGCCGGAACAGGTGCGCGGCGAGACCGCCGACCAGCGGTCGGACATCTTCGCCCTCGGCTGCGTCCTCTACGAAATGCTCGCCGGGCGGCGCGCGTTCGAGAGACCGACCGCGGCGGAGACCATGACCGCGATCCTCAAGGAGGACCCGTTCGAGAGGCCGGACGGCGATCTTCCCGCCGCCCTCGAGCGGACCGTTCACCACTGTCTCGAGAAGTCCCCGGCGGAGCGCTTTCAATCGGCCCAGGATCTCGCGTTCGACCTCGAGGCTGCGGTCGGCAACTCCGGCCGGTCAGCCGCCCGTCCGGGGGCCCACCCGGCGTCGCGGATGCGGTTGTTCGGTGTCGCGCTTGGCGCGGCGGCTGCGACCCTCGTGGTGGGCCTGCTCGCGGGGTGGCTCCTGGGTGCCCGGCTCGATCGGGCCGGCCGGACCGGGGTCGAGCCCACCTTCACCCGGCTCACCTACGAGCAGGGGACGGTGTGGAGCGCGCGTTTCACGCCCGAGGGAGAGACCGTGGTCTACGCCGCCGCCTGGAACGGGCAGCCGATCCGGCTGTTCTTCACCCGGCTCGACACCCCCCAGTCCACTCCGGTGAGCCTGCCCGACGCGTCGCTCCTTGCCATCTCGTCGACCGGTGAGCTCGCCGTCTCCCTCGGCCACGCCTACCGGGGGTGGATGGGGGAGGGCATGTTGGCCCGCGCCCCTCTTCTCGGTGGCGGGGCGCGTCCGGTGCTCGATGGTGTGCGCGGGGCCGACTGGACTCCCGACGGATCGCAGCTCGCCATCGTGCGTCGCGTCGAGGGGCGCGAGCGGCTCGAGCTCCCGGCGGGACACGTCCTCTACGAATCGGCGGGCTTTATCAGCCACGTCCGAGTCTCGCCGCGTGGCGACCGCGTCGCTTTCGCCGATCACGCACTGTGGGCCGACGACGTCGGCGCCATCTCCGCTGTCGACCTGTCCGGAAACAGGAAGGTCCTGACCGACATCTGGGCGGGCGGCGTCAGAGGCCTGGCCTGGGCACCCTCGGGAAAGGAAATCTGGTTCACGGCCGCGGATGCCGCCAGCCACCTGTCCCTGCACGCCGTCGATCTGGAGGGCCGGCAACGCCTTCTGCTCGCCGCGCCGACCGACATGATTCTGTTCGACGTGTCGCGGGAGGGGCGATTGCTCCTCGGGCGGGAAACCCCACGGCGGGCCGTGGAGGTTCTCGGTGCCGGCAGCCCGACGCCGCAGGATTTCACCCTCCGTGAGAGCTCCGTGGCCCGCTTCATGACACCCGACGGCGGCGCGGTCCTGCTCAGCGATCAATCGGCGTCCCCGTACACGACCTATCTGCAGCGCACCGAAGGCTCGCCACCCGTGCGCCTGGGGAGTGGCGACGGGTACGAACTCTCTCCCGACGCACGCTGGGCGGTGGCGTTCACCGGGGACGATCCCCCTCGCATCCTGCTCCACCCGACGGGAGCCGGAGAGTCGCGGGAGGTGCCGAACATTCGCCAGATCCTGATGGACTCCATCGGGTGGCTCCCCGGCGGAGCCGAGCTCGTGGCATTCGGCTCGACTCCCGCCGAGCGCTCCCGGGGCTGGCTGATCAACATCGACGACGGCTCGGCGCGGTCCT
>JAHECW010000220.1 GCA_024641545.1 Acidobacteriota bacterium | reverse complement strand
CGACAGGCGACAACCCCTCGAACCTGCAACCGGGTTGCAGGACGAGCCAGACGGGCGACGGGTCTCCCCGGGCGATCAGGCGTCCGGCTCGACCCGGCAGGAATCCGACTGATGGGAGAACCGGCCGTTCCTCTCGGCCCTCGTTGCAACAGGTGCGTAGCGCAATGTTGCGTTGTGAGGTTGTGATCAGTGGCACCCCTCTTCATCCCGACCCGATCGAGATTCGGCCGGTCAAGATCGGAATTCCCCGTCGCGGCCATTCCCAACCGCCGTCGCCGGCCGTAGAATCACGCGGTCGAGTCGGCGCCGGCCTGGATTTCTCGCCGGGTTTCGTCAGTCGAAAACCGGGGCGATTCGCAGGTTGACCGGAGGGATAGACATCTTGCACGAACAATCACGTCAAACGGACGTCGCCGTCATCGGCGGCGGCGTGGTCGGGCTTGCCTGCGCGCTCGAACTGGCCCGCGAAGGGGCGTCGGTTTGTGTGCTCGAACGCGACCGGATCGGGGGCGCGTGCTCGTACGGAAACGCCGGTTGGTTGACTCCTTCGATGGCCCTGCCCCTCGCCAGGCCGGGGCAGATCCACAAGGTCATGCGCTGGCTTCTGGACCCTGAGAGCCCGTTCTACATCCGGCCTCGCGCCGACCCGGCCCTTGTCGCGTGGTTGTTTCGATTCCTCACCGCCAGTCGCCGGGGCCCCTTCGAACGGGGCGCCGCCGCGCTCGTCGCGCTGTCCCGGTTCAGCGTCGACGCATGGGAACAACTGGCCCGCACCCCGGGGTCCGAACCCTTCGGCTTCGCCCGCAACGGGCTTCTCTCGATCTACGAGACGCCGCGGGGAATCGAGGTCGCTCGGTCGACGGCGGCGCTGACCGAGCGATTCGGAGTGCCGTTCGAATCGTGGACTGCCGACGAGGTGCGGGAGCGCGAACCGGCCGTCAGGGGAAGCCAGATCGGCGGGCTGTTCTTCCCGCAGGATGCCCACTGCGAGCCGTATCCGGCGGTTCGCGCGTTGGCGGCATCGGCGAAGGATGCGGGCGTCGATCTCGTGGAGAACGTCGAGGTCCTCGGGGTGGACCGCAACTCCTCGTCATTGCATGCGGTTCGAACGACTCACGGTCGGGTGTCCGCGAAGGACTACGTGCTCGCTGCGGGCGCGTGGTCGGGCTCTCTGGGACGACGTCTCGGGGTCCGGATCCCGGTTCTCGGCGCGAAGGGCTACTCGCTGGTCGTTCCGCCGCTCAGGCCCCATCCGCGCCGATCGCTCTATCTTGCCGAGCGGAAGATCGCCGTCAACCCCCACGCCGACAGCCTGCGGATCTCCGGGACCCTCGAGCTCGTCGGCGAGGACCTGTCCATCAACTGGCGCCGCCTCGAAGCGATCGTCAAGGGTGCGCGGGGAATCCTCGCGCTCGGTGAGCCGTTGGGCGAGACCCAGATCTGGCGCGGGCTGCGACCCTGTATGCCCGACGGAATGCCGGTGATCGGACGGGCCCGGGGATGCCGGAACCTGTGGCTGGCCACCGGCCATCAGATGACGGGTCTGAAGACGGCTCCCGGGACCGGGCGGCTGCTCGCCGAGCTGATGTCGGGGCGCACGCCCAGCTTCGACGCGGCGCCGTTTCGGGCGGACCGCTTCGGTAACGGCTCCTGACCACGACAACACGGATGCGTGCCGCGTACACACCCGTCCACGAGGTGCCGCGGAGCCACTTGTCGACGTGTCGGTGAGTCAGGGGCGACGGGCCGGGTTCGCAGCCGGCACTCGCGACGCCGGCTCTCGAGAGAGCAACCGAAGGCAGATCAACAGGTGTGCAGGCGCGGACGTGGCGCCAATCCACCTCGCAGCCATCGGGACTCCCGCTGTTCCGCTCAGCCGAGGATCTTCTTGAGCCCATAGGCGATGAGCACGGTGACGGCGGCGACCGGCAGGTAGGACCCGGCGGCTCCGAATACGTGCTTGCTCAAGACCGGCATGTACTTGTGGAAGGCGTCCCAAAAGTAGCCGGCGAGACCGAGGGCGTAACGAGCGCAGGCGACGGTGTAGGCGAACCACAGCATCCAACCGGAGATGAACCCCATGGCGCCGACACCGATCATCGTCGCATCGAAGAGCCCGAGGTCGCGGGCAAAGGTCGCTTCGCCGGTCCCGGCCTTGTCTGTCGTTGTGTTGTGCGCCTTGCCGGTGGGTGCCATTCCCGGGATCATAGTGCACGCCATTCCGCTGCAGCCTGGCTTGACGGAGCAGCGGCCACCTCGGTCAAAGGCTGAACCACCTTCGAGCCGGGCAAAGCAACAATGCGAAGGATGCGGAGGGAGGCACCCTTCCTCCCCTCCTCGCCCACCCCTCGGATCCACCCTGCACGCGAGATGAGCGAACCACGCTGTACCCTCGCCTCCCCCCCCCGGCGTGCAGAACACCCGCGCAGCCATCGCCACGCTTGCCAATAAAAGTGCTAGAATCGCGACTGTACCTCAACAGCATGAATCAAACAGGAGGAGGCGTGTCATGGCATGTTCAACCTCGAAGCGGGCACGCGTGTCCGCGCTTGTCGTCGTGTGTGCTCTCCTGGTCGCTTCGCCGTCGGCTGCACAGGGGCTGGTCACCCTGTCTTTCAGCGGCGAGATCACCGAGGTGCCGGCCGTGCCGCCGGCCCCCTTCGAGGGCGTCGCGGTCGGTGATCTCTGGACCCTCACCTACACCTTCGACCCGACCGTGCCCGACTTCGATTCCGCCACCGCCGCGGGCAATTACCACGGGGCTGTCGTCGACTTGACCCTGACGATTGGCGGCGCCGAGGCCGCAGGCAGCCCCGGGGCCGCGCTGCCCGCCGGGGACAGCAGCGTCATCGGCGTCAACCTCGGCACCGGCTACGCCGACTACACCGTGATGGCCGGCGTGCCCGCGGGGGACGCGTGGGCTCAGGTGGCGTTGTGGAACCTCGATGGAACACCCTTTCAGTCGGACTCCCTGCCGCTGGAGATCCCGACGCCCTACGAGACCGCTTTTCCCGACCTCCGGAGCTTCTTCCTCCGGCTGCCCGGATCGACGGAGGTCTACCTGCGCGGCATCGTCGGCCGGACCTCGATCGTCGTCAAACCCGGCACCCACACCAAGGTCCGCGCGGACTTCGCGATCCGGGTGGACGACGTCGGCGATCGCCACCTCGACCTCCTGTGGGGAGTCGCTGGTGAGGACGCCCTTTCGTTCGGCGAGTTTCTCTGCCCGGGCTGCGACGTCATGGGTGTCGAGCCGACGCCGTTCCGGTGGCGGGCCCTCGATCTCGCCGGAGCACCCCCGGCCGTCGGCGCGGCGGTCCTGAGCATTGATCTCGAGCACCCCGGCGGCGAGGTTATGGGGGTCGAGCCGTCGCCGTTCAGGGTCCTTCTCGACTGCGGCGAGGATTGCTCCGGAGAGTTGGACTTCAGCGACGCCACCGCCGCCTATCCGGGTCCGCTCGGATCGCTCCTGCTGGTAGGCGTCCGCATCGTTCTCGACGACGGCCCGACGGTCGCCCTCGAGGCCTTCGACGTCTACGACGCCACCGACAAGGTGGCCCTCAAGGGGACCCGATTCGATCGTTTCATCGCGCTCGCCGTTGATGAGCACGATGTTGTCGGACTCCTCGCGACTTCCGACGACAGCGACCTGGGAATCGCCGCCAACGGCCGGCTGCTCTGCCCAGGATGCGAGGTGATGGGGGTCGAGCCGTCGCCGTTCAAGTGGCTCGCCTTCGACGAGTCCTTCACACCGGCCGCGGACGGCATCGCAGTGACCGGCTTCTCCCTCGACCCGCGCGGAGAGGTCGCCGGGGTCGAACCCACGCCCTTCAGGGTGGCGCTCAGCCTCGACGGCTCGATCCTGGGAGAGCTGGACTTCGTCGGCGTCGGCGGGACCTTCCCCGGCTCCCTGGGCCAGCTCTCCCTCGGGAACGTGAAGCTGACGCTGCCCGACGGGTCGTCGCTCGGCGTCGAGATGTTCGAGAGCTTCGATCGTGATGACCGGCTCACCCTCGTCGACACGCGGGTCGATCTTCGCCTGACCGAGAACGCAGCCTCCAACGAGCGCCGGGTCGACCTCGTGGCGAACTCGAGGAGTTACGGCGCCGGCGGCTTCGGCTCGGGATCGATCACGTGCCCCGGCTGCGAGGTCATGGGCGTCGAGCCGTCGCCCTTCCGTTGGATCGTCGATCCCGGTCTCTGGAGCCCGGCGGACGGCGAAGCGGTGGTGAGCTACATCTCGGATCTCGGCAGCACCCGGATGGGCGTCGAGCCGACGCCGTTTCGCTATTTCGTCGTCGACAGCGCCGGCCTCATTCTCGGCGATGTCGACTTCAGCGCTTCCGAGGGCGTGTGGGGCTCGTTCCATCTCGAGGGCGTCGACGTCCGGTTGGCGGACGGCTCCGCCATCGCGGTCCAAAGCTTCGACACCTTCTTTGTCCTGACCGTGGCCATCGACGTCAAGCCCGGCAGCGACACCAACACCATCAACCTGGGTTCGGCCGGCGTGATCCCGGTTGCCATCCTGAGCTCCCCGAGCTTCGACGCGACCATGGTGGACCCCGCGACCATCAGCGTCTCCGGCGCGTCGGTCAAGCTGGTGGGCAACGGCAAGCGTTACCTGGCTCAGCCGGAGGACGTGAACGGCGACGGCCTGGACGACCTGATGTGCCATGTCGTTACCGACGAGCTCGAGCTCGAGATCGGCGACTCGGTGGTCGTGCTCGAAGCCTCGACGTATGACGGGACCGCCGTCACCGGGCAGGATTTCATCCGGATCGTTCCGGACTGATCCGGATCGTCGCCTTTGTCAGTGGTGCGGAGGCCGCAGCGCGGGGCGGCCTCTGCGATCGAAGCCTCGCGCTCGCCGCCCGTCACCGCGGCGGCCGTTCGAGCCCGCCGACGAGGACGAATGGCGTCCAGTAGAAGGGGTGGTCGAAGCCCGGTTTTGCCGCCAGCTCGAGCTTGGCGTCCCGCAGCGCCGTCGCCGGCTCGGCGTGTTCGAGGCGGCGGTAGAAACCGGTCATCAGCTCGCGGGTCGCGCGGTCCTCGACGGGCCGGAGCAAGATGACCACCGCGTCGGCGCCGGCGTAGAGGAAGGCGCGGGTGAGGCCCATATTCCCCCGCCCGAAACCTCGGGTTCGAGCGCGGTGTCGCAGCCCGAGAGCACCACCAGATCGGCCTTCGGGGAGAGGTCGAAGACCTCGAATGCCTGGCGCAGACCGTCGCCGCCGTCGGTCCCCGAAACCGCCACCCGCGAGCCGCGTTTCAGCGCCGATCGGCCACCGCGAACAGACTCTGCGTGCCCTCGTCCGGTCCGTGGTGGTGGCCGAGGACCTCGAGGAAGGCGGCCGACCAGTTCTTCTCGATCCCACATTCGTTCGACCAGGTTTCCGGGTGAACCCTTGCCACGATCGAGGGCGTGTCTTCGGCCGCTGCTTCGAGCTCGAACAGACGAGACGACCGCAACCAGACCAATTCGGAAGAGACACCGGGTTTGCTCCCGGTCAGCACTCGGCGCCCCGCGCTCCGCGGACGGTGTGTCGGCGCACAATGTGCGCCACCTCCAACTGTGCCATGACACACCCCGGCTCGGTCCGTTGCGGCGACCTCCGCCACCTTCCCGCTTCGCCGTGATTTCCCGGCGAGCAGCCGGACGACGTTGACGCTGAAGGTTTCCAGAGCCGGTTACGGAAACGCAGGCGCTGCCCGGCCACGGCAGCTCATCCCGTCTGGCACGACTCTTGAAATAGTTCAGAGTCAGAACGCAGCAATCGTCAAAGTGGTTGATCCCGCCGTTCGGTAGGGATGACTGTGCGTCGGCAGCGCTGAAAGGGGGATTTCAGAGTGCCTCATCGGGGAAGGAATGTCTCGGCCTCGGACACGGCCGCACCCCTCCGTCGGCGAGGGAACGTCGTGAAAACGGCATGGAAGGCCACCGCCTTCGCAACGCTTGTGGTCGCGCTCGGCCTTCCGGCGACGGCTGACGACGGCCGAGAAATCACTCCCGAACTGGTGTTCTCATCGACCGTCGGTGACGTGGTCTTCCCGCACAAGGTCCACTTCAACGACATGGAAATCGCCTGCGAGAGCTGCCATCACGAAACCAACGCCCGCATGCTCGACATTCCGCACCGGGATTACTTCGCCGACTTCTGGATCGACTGCACGACCTGCCACCACCCGAGCGAGGTGCCGCAGAAGGCAATGTCCTGCTCGGCCTGCCACCACTGCCCGGTGCACTGCACCGACGAAACCCTGAGCTCGAAGGTGGTGATCCACGCGAGCTGTTGGGGCTGCCACGAGATCGGCACCGGCGTCGAAGCGAGTGCGAGCTGCGTTTCGTGCCACTCGGGCCCGAAGCGGGCCTGGCGCGATGACGGGAATGAGGAGACGTCATGGACCGCCGACGGTTCCTGAGGCTGGCCGGCGCTGCCGGCGCTGCGTTGACGGCCGGCTCGCGGCCGGCGCGGGCCGACAGCGAGCCGGTGGAGATCGAGTTCATCGGCGTGTTGGTGGACACCACCCGATGCATCGGCTGCCGGTCCTGCGAGGTTGCGTGCAGCGAGGCGCACGGCCTCGATGTACCGGACGTGATCAACGACGGCGCCCTCGAGATCGAGCGAACCACCACTACCCGACAACGTACGGTGGTCAACCGCTACCGGACCGACTCCGGAACGGTGTATGTCAAGCAACAATGCATGCACTGCTGGCAACCGGCATGCACCGCGGCCTGTTTAACCAACGCCATGTACAAGACCCGCGAGGGCCCGGTGATCTGGCGCGAATCCAAGTGTATAGGCTGCCGCTACTGCATGGTGGCGTGCCCGTTCGAGGTTCCGCGGTTCGAGTACGACTCGCCGGTGCCCCGGATCGAGAAGTGCACACTGTGCTGGCACCGGCTCGAGCGCGGCCACATCCCCGCCTGCGTCAAGGCGTGCCCGGTGGACGCCCTCATGTTCGGCAGCAAGCGCGAACTGCTCGAAGTCGCGCGGGTGCGGATCTACAACCACCCGGAGCACTACGTCCACAAGATCTACGGCGAGCACGAGGTCGGCGGGACGGGCTGGCTGTACCTGTCGGCGGCGCCTTTCGAGCAGCTCGGCTTCCCCTCCGACCTCGGGACCACGCCGTACCCGGAGTTCACCCGGGAGTTCCTGTACAGCGTGCCGGTCGTGTTCCTGGCGGTGCCGACGCTCCTCGCGGGACTGCACCGGCTGTCGCGCGACCGGGAGAACTCGTGATGCTCGGGGGCGGCGCGTTTGCGACGGCGAGGCCGGTGGGTATCGAGGACGCGCGGATTCTCGTCCGCTCCATCATCGCGGAGATCAAACCGCGCCGTCCGTTCGTGACACCCTTCAATCTGGTCTCGATCCCGGTGATGGTCCTCGGCGCGGTGCTCATCGTCATCCGCTTCGCTCGTGGCCTCGGGTCCGTGACCAACCTGACGCAGGAATCTCCGTGGGGCTTCTGGATCGGCTTCGACGTGGTGACCGGGGTCGCCTTCGCCGGCGGCGCCTACCTGGTGACCTTCGCGGTCTACGTCATGAGGACCGAGCGCTACCGACCCATCGTGCGGGCGACGGTGCTCAACGGTCTTCTCGCGTATGTGTTCTACGCCGGGGCACTGCTGCTCGATCTGGGACGGCCGTGGAAAATCGTCAACCCGATCATCGGCAACTCCTTCGGCTACAACTCGATATTGTTCCTGGTGGCGTGGCACTTCATGCTCTACATGATCGCCGAGTTCATCGAGTTTTCCC
>JAHECW010000050.1 GCA_024641545.1 Acidobacteriota bacterium | reverse complement strand
GGACCGGAAGGCCAGGGCTCCGGGAAGCCGCGTGCCCTTCCCGCGCCCGTGCCCGATGGCGCCAAACCCCAACGGCACCCTGCGGGCGAGACGCCCGCACCACAATGCGCGACGCTGGGACGCCGCAGGCGGACCGGAAGGCCGGGGCTCCGGGAAGACACAGGAATCGTAGGCCGAACCAAACCGAGAAGACGCGAAACGCATCTCATTTTCTCCCAGTATTGCCAGATTTCACTTGACTTCGGTCGGAAACAACCAGAAAATCTGCAGAACGTCGCACAAAGGGGTTGCACAATGCCAATTTCCGCCTCCGATATTCTCTCCCGCGTGAAGGACGAAAAGGTCCATTTCATGCGCCTCCAGTTCACCGACATCGACGGCATCATCAAGAACGTCGAGGTCCCCGAGAGCCAGTTCGAGAAAGCGCTTGACGGCCAGATCATGTTCGATGGTTCGTCGATCGAGGGATTCACCCGGATCGAGGAGTCCGACATGCTCCTCGTTCCCGACCTGGACACCTTTCAGATCTTCCCGTGGGAGGCCAACCAGGGTAAGGTCTGCCGCCTGGTCAGCGACATCGCCCTGCCCGACGGAACCGCCTTCGCGGGTTGCCCGCGGGGCGCGCTCAAGCGGGTGGTGGCCAAGGCGAAGGACATGGGCTACACCTTGATGGCCGGCCCGGAAGCCGAGTTCTTCCTGTTCCAGCGCGACGCCAACGGAGCGGCGGTTCCCACCACCCACGACACCGGCGGCTACTTCGATTTGAGCCCGCGCGATCTCGGAGAGGAGGCACGGAGAGACATCACCCTCGTCCTCGAGGCCATGGGTCTCGAGGTCGAAGCGGCCCACCACGAGGTCGCGCCGGGCCAGCACGAGATCGACTTCAAGTACGGCGATGCCGTCGCCACCGCGGACGCGGTCGTCACCTTCCGTTTCGTGGTCAAGAAGGTCGCCCTCATGCACGGCCTGCACGCCACCTTCATGCCCAAACCCCTCGCCGGCGTCAACGGATCGGGGATGCACGTCCACCAGTCCCTCTTCACCCTCGACGGGAGGAACTCGTTCTACGATCCGGACGGTCCGTGGCAGCTGTCGAATATCGGCCGGGCGTACATCGGCGGCCTCATCGACCATGCCCGCAGCATGGTCGCCCTCACCAACCCGCTGGTCAATTCGTACAAGCGACTGGTGCCCGGTTACGAGGCGCCGGTCAACGTGGCGTGGTCGGAAAAGAACCGTTCGCCCATGATTCGCGTCCCGGCGCGTCGCGGCATCGGAACCCGTTGTGAGGTCCGGACACCGGACCCTTCGTGCAACCCCTATCTCGCGTTTACCGCCATGATGGCGGCGGGACTCGACGGGATCGAGCGCGGGCTCGATTGCGGGGAACCGGTCAACAGGAACATCTTCGACATGTCGGCGCGGGAGAAGAAACGCCTCAAGATCCACCAGTTGCCGGCGAGCCTCGACGAGGCCCTCGACTTTCTCGAAAAGGACACGCTTCTCCGCGAGGCTCTCGGCGACCACATCTTCGACCACTTCGTCTTCAACAAGCGCACCGAGTGGTCGGAGTACATCAAGGAAATCCACCGCTGGGAGCTCGACCGCTACCTCGACCGGTACTGACCCCACCCACTCGGCCCAACGCTCCGTCGTCCGGCGGAGCGTTGTTTTTTCGCTTCCGGTCTGTCCCCCCCCCGATTCAGCGAAAACTGCCGCCGCACAACCCTTGAGAAAAATTTCTCAAACCACTAGAGTGGATGGCCTATGGCTGTATGCCATCACGCCTGCGGCCCTTCAGTGGCGCACGACACCGGATTTCGGTGGAGTCCTTCAGCACGCCGGGATCGCTGCGCCGTGAGAGTCCCGGCGAGGAGCGCATCCCTCCGACAGGTCGAGGCCTCGAACCCCCGACGTCGGAAGACCAGGAGTAGATCCCATGCCGATCATCACCATCTCTCGGGGAATCTGCAGCGGCGGCACGCGCCTCGCCGAACTGCTGCACGGCAAGCTTGGCTGGCCCATTCTCGGTCAAGAGGAGACGTCGGTCGCAGCCGCCAAGGCCTATCGGATGACCGAGGAAGAGCTTCTCCGTGGTCTGTATCTTCCGGCCAACCTCTATGAGCGCTTCACCCAGCGCAAGACCCGATACCTGCTCGCCACTTCCGCAACGATCACCGAGCTGCTCGGGGATGGCAACGGCATCTACCACGGCCTCGCCGGGCAGTTCCTTTTCCAGGATCTGTGCTCCGCGTTCAAGGTCCGAATCGTCGCTCCGATGGAGCTCAGGATCGACACGGCGATGCACAGGCTGAGCCTGACCCGCGACCAGGCGGTCCGACACATCCGCACCGCCGACGATCACCGCTCCCACTGGGGTCGGCAGATCTTCGACGCCGATGTCAACGACCCCGATCTCTATGATCTTGTCGTCAAACTTGATCAGGTCAGCCTCGAAACCGCGGCGAATCTCATCGCCGAGATCATGCTCAGCGAGGACCGCCAACCGACGCCCCAGTGCATCCGGGACTATCAGGATTTCGCGCTGTGTAAACGCATCGAGGCCGAGCTCTTCTTCAACTCCGCCTTCACCCCGGACATGGCCCGGGTGTCGGTCAAGAACGGCGAGGTCCAGCTTGTCGGGGACCGGTCGTTCGAGGCAAACCGCGACAGGCTGATCGAGTTTGTCGGCCAGATCCGCGGGGTCACCAAGATCCACACCGACGACGGCTCGGTGAACACGTTCGAGTTCTCGCCCGATCCCGGCTTCGCATTGTCATCGAAGGACGCCAAGGCGTCGGATGTCATGCTGACCCTCGAGCAGTATCCAAACTGTCAGGGAAACTGCAACATCCGGGAAGCGATCGTGGCTCTCAGCGCCTCGGCGGTCAAGCTCGAGGACGGCCATTTCATGCTGCCGCGCTATCTTCTGATTCGCAACGCCAATGACGAACTCGTCGGGGTGGTGGGCCGCCGCGAACTCCTCAAAGGCCTGGTTCCTCACCTCCGCGAGGACCGCGAAACGGCGGCCCACATCCAAAAGCTCATCCCCTTCGGCGGGAGCACCCCGAGCGAGATCTTCATCCGCTGGACATCGCTCTTCTCCAAGGCGGCCCTCGACGCTTCCAAGGAATCGGTCAGGACGGTCATGGTCCCGATCCGCGGCGCGGTCCAGGTCGATGATTCGCTGTCGACGGTGATCACCACGATGCTCTTCCACGGTATCGACCTGGTGGCCGTCCTCGACGGCACCAAGGTCGTGGGCGTGGTGCTGATGACCAACATCTTCGACATCATCGCCCAATTCGTCATGGAGCACGGCGGGACCTCCGGTGCCGATTCCAAGAAAGGCGGCGACCATGACTGAAGCCGCCACCGTGACCGCCGACCGCGGCAAGAGACCCGGGCTCCGCCTGTTCAAAAAACCGTCGAAACCCATCGACACCAAACGCATCTTCTTCCTCCTCCTTGGTCTCGGTCTCTTCTTCGCCGTCTACCTCTCGCCTCCGTGGCCTGCCGCCATCGATCCCATGGGCGAGTCCTTCACCCTGTCGGCCCAGGGCAAGGCGGCGTTGGCACTGTTTCTTCTCGCCGCGGTGTGGTGGGTCTTCGAGGTCGTGCCCATCGGCGTCACCAGCATCGCCATTGCCGTGACCCAGGCGCTGTTTCTGATTCGCCCGGACAAGTTCTTCGTCGGTGAGACCGAGCCGATCGGCGGACCCGAGCTCGCCATGAAGGAGTTCTTTCATCCCTCGGTGTGGTTCATCTTCGGCTCCATCGTCATCGGGATGGTCTTCACCAAGACCGGGCTGACCAAACGCCTGGCCTACAAGATGTTGGCCTTGGTCGGCGAGAAGACCAGCATGATCTATCTCGGCTGCTTCGTCATGACCGCCATGTTGACCCTGGTCATGGCCCACACCGCGGTGGCCGCCACCATCTTCCCGCTCCTGGTCGCCATCTACCGCCTCTACGACGAGGGCGACGAGCCGACCACGTTCGGCAAGGGACTCTTCATCGGCATGGCGTATGTCGCCGGCGCCGGCAGCATCATCACCCTGCTCGGCGCCGCCCGCGGCGCCGTCGCCCTGGGCTTTTACAAAGAGATCACCGGCACCGACATCAGCTTCTTCGAGCTCTCCTGGTACATGGCCCCGATCGGCTGGGTGATGGTCTTCGTCCTGTGGGGCTTCTTCATGCTCTATTACAAACCCGAGCGGGCTTCGATCCCGGGGCTGCGCGAACGTGCCCGTGATCTCTACGCCCAGCTCGGCAAGATCACCACCAAGGAAGTCCTGGCAGCGACAATCGTCGTCACCGCCGTCGCGACCATGAGCCTGCGATCGTTCATTCCGGCGCTCAAAGCGGTGGACAAGAGCGGCATCATCATGCTCGCGACCCTCCTCTTCTTCGTCTTCAAAATCCTCGACATCACCGACCTCGAGAACGTCCCGTGGAACATCATTCTGCTCTTCGGCGGCGCCATGAGCCTCGGTTACTGTCTCGTCCAGACCGGCGCCGCCGATTGGATGGCCATCAACGCCGTGGGCCTGCTCAAAACGGCGCCGGCCATCGTCTTCATCGTCGGGGTGACCTTCTTCGTTCTGATCATGACCAATCTCATCATGAACGTGGCGGCCATCGCCATCTGTCTGCCGGTGGCGCTCAAGATCGCACCCTATCTCGGGGTCGGTGGCGAGGTCATCCTCTTCGGCGCCCTGGTGGCCGCCGGGATGCCGTTCCTGCTGCTCGTCGGCGCGGCGCCCAACGCCATCGCCTACGAGAGCAAACAGTTCACCTCGGGCGAATTCTTCAAGGCCGGCGTCCCGGCGAGTCTGCTGCTCATGGCGGTGGTGACGATCTTCGTCCTCTTCATCTGGCCGTTGATGGGAATGCAGGTGACGATCCCGACGCCCTGATGCGCAAAGGTCACGCCGTGGTGGGCCGTACGGAGGTACCGGATGCCGACGAAAAAGCTGATTGACGGCTACCGCCGATTCAGAGAGAAGTACAGATCCGACCATGCGGTCTTCGACCGCCTGGCCGAGGAAGGCCAGGACCCCAAGGTCCTCTGGATCGGCTGTTCGGACTCGCGCGTCGTACCCGAGCTCATCACCGGCGCCGATCCGGGCGAGCTCTTCGATGTCCGTAACATCGCGAATATCGTGCCGCCGGCGAGTTCGGGGGCGTGCGCCACCGGCGCCGCCGTCGAGTATGCGGTGATCCATCTCAGCGTTCACCACATCGTCGTCTGCGGTCACACCGAGTGCGGGGGCATCGCCGCTCTCGCGGCCGACCTCGAACCGGAGAAGCAGCCCCACATCAGGTCATGGCTCGAGTTCGCACGACCGGCGCGCGAGCAGGTGCTCGCCTCCGGTACCGCCGAGGAGGACATCTACCCGGAAACCATCAAGGCCAACGTGCTCCAGCAGATCGCCAATCTTCGCAGCTACCCCTGCGTTGCGGATGGCGAGCGTGAAGGCACCCTGACGATCCACGGCTGGCTCTACGACCTCCACACCGGCACCATCCAGGCCTATGATCGGGAATCCGAGCGGTGGGAGCCCATCGCCCGACACACCCCGGGCGCAGGGTGATCACCATCGCCACACCGGCGGACTCGTGAACCGGATCCTGGTCGTCCACCGCGATCGGCTCGCCCTCGAGAGGCTCGAGACGCTGCTCCTCAATCGCGCCGATCTCCAGATCACCCTGACCGACACCATCGACGCGGCGATGCAGCACCTCGGCCGGAGCAGTCCCGGCCTCGTCCTTCTCTGCCTGCCCCTGGCGGGTACCCCGGGCCGCGATGCGGTGGCCGCATTTCATTCCGTCGAACCGAGGATGCCGGTCGTGGTTCTCTCCTCCGAGGGCGGCGCCGACGAGACCATCCAGGTCATCAAGGCCGGCGCCTTCGACTGCCTTCTCGAGCCCTACGACGAAGACGACCTTCTCAATGTCATCGCCCAGGGTCTCGAAGCCGGCCGGTTGATGCGGTCGCCGGTGGCGATCTCGCAACCCGACACGACCACCGCGGGCGAAGCCATCATCGGGAGATCGAAACCGATCCAGGAGATCTCCAAGGCCATCGGGCGGGTTTCGCCGACCGACGCAACCGTCCTCATCCGGGGCGCGTCGGGCACCGGCAAGGAGCTGGTCGCGCGGGCCATCTATCAGCACTCGACGCGAGCGGACGGGCCTTTTGTCGTCGTCAACTGCGTTGCCATTCCGGAGGCACTGCTCGAGAGCGAGCTCTTCGGGTTCGAACGGGGCGCATTCACCGGGGCGGTCAAACGCCGAATCGGTAAGGTCGAACAGGCGGACGGCGGCACCCTCTTCCTCGACGAGATCGGCGATGTCCCCCTGCCGATCCAGGCCAAGCTCCTTCGCCTGCTCGAGGACCGCAAAATCGAACGGATCGGTGGCAGGGACCCGATTCCGGTCAATGTTCGGATTCTCGCGGCGACCAACCGGGATCTCGAGGCGGCGATTGAAGAGGAGAGCTTCCGAAGCGACCTCTTCTACCGTCTGAGCGTGGTTCCGATCCACCTGCCGCCACTGGCCGATCGGCCTGACGATCTGCCGATTCTGAGCGACTACTTCATGGAGAGGTTCGCGCTCGGTCTCGGCGTCCGCAACCCCGGGCTGGCCGCCGAGGCCTACCCGGTTCTCTGCGCCCACAGCTGGCCCGGGAACGTTCGTGAGCTCGCCAATCTGATGGAGCAGTGTCTGATCTTCAGCCGGGGGCAGCGGGTCGGGCCGGAAACCGTCGAACAGCTCTTGCGGGGCACGCGGGAACAGCCGGCTGAACCGCTCCAGCAGTTCGACGAGGCTCTGGCCAAGGGCCTGCGGCAGGCCCTGACCGGCAGCTCGCCGAACCTCCTCGAGACCATCACCGACCGTGTAATCCGGCGGACCATCGCCGAGACCTTGCGGCACACCGACGGCAACCGCACCCGGGCCGCTCGGTTGCTCGGCGTCTCACGACCGACCCTCCTTGCCAAGATGCGGAAGTACGGCCTCACATGAGGCCGCAACCGTCAAGAATCCTGACACTGGTGGAAAAACCCCGGACACCTGAAGCTCCCGGACACCTTGTCTCAACCGACCTGCGGCGCTACATTTCATTGGTGTCGCAGCAAGAAACCCCATTTTGACCTTGCAGATCGGATTGGCATGAGGCTTGCGTTCTGACCGGACGTCGCGAGGAAGGGGCCGAGTTGCCATGACATCGCCGGACACCGCTGAACGCTCGAATCCGCCGAGGCCCAGGGTCCGAACCGTGGTGATCGGGTTGGCGCTCATCGTCCTCGCACCCCTCGTCATCACCGGCGCGATCAATCTGCAGCAGTTCCAGGTCGTCTATCGCAACAAGGTCGAGAGCGAACTCACGGTGATGATCGAACGACAGAGCTTCATCGTCGACTCATTCATCGCGGACCGCCTCAGCGACGTCCGGATCATCGCCCGTGAACACCCCATCGAACGGTTGCGGGACCCCGATTTTCTCCGTCAGGTGCTCAACCTGATGCGCGAGGAATACCACGGCGCCTTTGTCGACCTCGGCGTGGTGAACGAGGACGGCATCCAGATCGCCTACGCCGGGCCCTTCAACCTCGAGAAGGCCGACTACTCGTCCGCTCCCTGGTTCGAACTCGCGTTCTCCAAAGAGAGTTACGTCAGCAACGTCTTCGCCGGCCTGCGCGGTACGCCGCATTTCATCGTCACCACCCAGCGCCGGGTCGGAGACGAGACCTACATCGTCAAGGCCACCATCGACTTCGAATATTTCAACGCACTGGTGGAGGGCATCCGGATCGGCGACACCGGCTTTGCCTTCATCATCAGCCGCGACGGGAAGTTCCAGACCAACCCGCGTTTCGAGGTGTCGCTCAATCGTTCCCCCTACGCCGAAATTCTCGACGGCACCATGCACGCGGACCGGATCTTCATCGCCGACGGCAAAGACCTCCTCTCCCGACCGTCGATCTTCACCTTTGCACCGCTCAAACAGGGCAGGTGGCTGCTCTGTTATCAGCAGGAGACGGCCGACGCCCTCGACGAGGTTCGCAAGATGGTCCGGTTGGCGATCGTCGCCCTTCTGGTCGTTGCAACCGGCGCGCTCGCGGTCGGCTATTTCGTCTCCGGGAACCTCGCCTCCCGGCTTGCCGAGGCCGATCGCGAACGCACCGTTATGACCCATCAGGTGATCGAGACCGGCCGGTTGGCCTCCATCGGCGAGCTCGCCGCCGGCATCGCCCACGAGATCAACAACCCGGTGGCGATCATGGTCCAGGAGGCGGGCTGGATCGACGATCTCCTGCACGACGACAACCCCACATCGGCGGAGAATCTGGTCGAGATCGAGCGCGCCGTCGGTCAGATTCGAACTCAGGGCGATCGGTGCAAGGAGATCACCTACAAGCTCCTCAGCTTCGCGCGTAAGACCGACCCTTCGGTGCGGGCGGTGGCGCTCAACGACATGGTCGGGGAGGTCATCGGCCTGACGTCGCAGAAGACGCGCTACGCCAACGTCCAGATCGTCACCGAGCTGAGCCCCGACCTGCCCGAGATCCAGGCCTCGCCGACCGAGATTCAGCAGGTCCTGCTCAACCTGGTCAACAACGCCATCGACGCCATCGACAAACCCGGTGGCACGGTCACCGTCGTCACTCGGGCCGAAGGCCACGCCGTCGTCCTCGAGGTTCGCGACACCGGCGCGGGAATCCCCGAGGCCAACCTCGCGCGGATTTTCGATCCGTTCTTCACCACCAAGCCCGTCGGCCAGGGCACCGGGCTCGGTCTCTCCATCTGTTACGGCATCGTCGAAAAGGCCGGTGGAACCATCACAGTGGAGAGCGAGGTCGAGCAGGGAACCACCTTCACGGTTTCATTTCCGCGTGAATCTCCGAAACCCGCCCAGCCAATCGACCCAACCAGCGAAAGAGAAGGCCCATGATCGAGCCATCAGTCCTTGTGGTTGACGATGAAGTTCAGTTCGTCAAGACCCTCGTCAAGCGCCTCGTCAAACGCGGCGTCAAGGTCGACTCCGCCCACAGCGGGCAGCAGGCGCTCGACACCCTCGCCGGGAGCGGGGCGACCCGGACCGACGTCGTCATCCTCGATGTCAAGATGCCCGGAATGGACGGGCTCGAGACCCTCGCCGCCATCAAGGAGGCGCACCCGCTCATCGAGGTCATCATGCTGACCGGCCACGCCACGGTCGAGTCGGCCATCGAGGGAATGAAGCACGGCGCCTACGACTATCTGATGAAGCCCTGTGATCTCGACGTGCTGATGAACAAGCTGAACCAGGCTGCGGTCAAGAAGCGCGAGCACGAGGCGAAGATCCTGGAAGCCCGCGCAACGCTGATCGCGCTGCGCCGGGGCGACTGAACTCACGGCCATGACAGAGCAATCCTCACCCGTCCGGCTGCTGTTGGTCGACGACGAGGTCGGCTATCTCGAAGTGCTCTCCAAACGGCTGACCCGCCGCGGCTACCGGGTCACCACCGCGAGCAGCGGAACCGAAGCCATTCGCGCCCTGAGGCAATGGGAGTTCGATCTCGCGGTCGTCGATTTGAAAATGGAAGACATGGACGGCATCGAGGTGCTCAAGGTCTTCAAGAAGATGGACCCGTCGCTCCGCGTGATCATGCTCACCGGTCACGGTTCCGAACGTGCGGCGCGGGATGGAATCACCCAGGGCGCCTTCGACTATCTGATCAAACCAGTCGGTCTCGAGCGCCTGATCGAGACCATCACCGCCGCGCTCGCCTCGGGGGCGTCGTGACCTCGTTTCAATTCGCCCCCAAGGCCTGCAGCCACGATTTAGAGCCATCACCGCGACCTGATCACGGCGCGGATTTTCGAGGAGGAGCACCGCAATGAGGTTCTTTACAGCCTGGGGAAAATTCATGACCGCGGCGGCGCGCTCCCACGCCGCGTGGGAGCTGGACACTTCACGGAGGATCCTCGGAGATCCCAAACGGATCGTCCTGCTCTTGCTGCTGCTGCTGCCGATCTTCATCTTCGGACCGGTAGTGGCGGCCCAGGTCGCCGACCACGCCGCCGCGGCCGGTCACACCCTGCCCGACGTTCTCGGCGGCAAGAAGGCCTACAGCCCGGCCTTCTACTCGACGAGCATCTTCATCGCGTCGATTCTCATCGGGCTCTGCGCCGGTCTGATCACCGGCTGCATCGGGGCGGGCGGCGGGTTCATCATCGCCCCGGCCCTCATGTCCGCCGGCATCAAGGGCATCCTTGCGGTCGGCACCGATCTCTTCCACATCTTCGCCAAGGCCATCATGGGCAGCGTCATCCATCGAAAACTGGGCAACGTCTCGGTGCCGTTGGCGATGACCTTCCTGATCGGGGCCATCGGCGGCGCTCTCATCGGCGGGTTGATCAACCGGACCCTGTACGAAATCAACCCGGTGCTCTCAGACGCCTTCATCACCACCATCTACTCGATCATGCTCGGCGGCCTCGGCGCCTACGCGATGATGGACTTCCTCAAGGCGCGCAAGAGCGCCGGCGGAGGGGGGAGCGCCCACGGCGGAAAGTCCGAGGGCGCCGAGCTCGGCAACCTGCCGAGGAAACTCCAGGCCATCAACGCTCCGCCGATGATCACCTTTGACGAGAGTCTGGTTCCCGGCGGCCGCCAGATTTCGGCCTGGTTCCTCATCGCGAGCGGATTCCTCGTCGGCTTCGCCGCCGCCATCATGGGCGTCGGCGGCGGCTTCCTGACCTTCCCGATCTTTGTCTACACCCTCGGGGTGTCGTCCATGACCACGGTCGGGACCGACATCTTCCAGATCGTCTTCACCGCCGGGTTCGCGGCCATCAGCCAGTACGCCATCTACGGCTTCATCTTCTACACCCTGGCCATGGGGATGCTGCTCGGTTCGCTCGTCGGGGTCCAGATCGGCGCCATGGTGACCAAGGTGGTCCCGGGAATCACGATCCGCGGCTTCTACGCCATGGCGGTGCTCGCCGGATTCATCAACCGGATCTTCGCCCTGCCCGGCAAGCTCAGCGATCTCGAGGTGATCTCGCTCTCACCGGCGGTCGTTTCATTGCTCGACAACATCGGCATCTTGGCGTTCTTCATCGTCATCGGAGGATTCGCGGTGTGGGTCATCTACACCTTCATCTCAAACCTCGGCCGACTCAGGGGGATGGAGGTGACGTCATGAGCCGGACCAACACCACCAAGCTCGGGATCGGAATCACGCTCCTCGTGAGCTTCATCGTGGTTCTCGTCATCTTCTTCATGCCCGTCTTCGAGGGCAAAAACGGGCTCGACTCTCTCGACAACCTCTACAACTCGATCTCCAAGGGTTCGGCGTATTACATCCCGAAGGTCGCGCACCTGGTCGAAGGCCACGGCAGCGAACTCGTCACCCTCAACCTCAAGATGGCCGACGCAGCAGCCGCCAGCGCCATCGAGCCGCTCTTCGCCAAGACCGGAATCGCGACCGCGGTCGAGGCCAACAACCTGATGATCCAAGGGGACCTCAATACCATCTTCTCCGCCTGTCTTGCCGATGCGGACGCGGCCTACCACAACCGCGGCGACGAGCTCGAACAGAAGTACGGCACGAGCGCCCGCGCGACCCTTTTCAGCTGGTGGAATGCGCTCAACGAGATGGAACGGGACCTCACCCGCCAGAAGCTCTTCAAGGCCGCCGATCTGACCCACACGGTCAAGGCCAAGACCGTCGAGTGCGCCTACAACTACTACGGCATCAACGCCCAGAACATCAAGGAGCGCTGGGCGATCGTCCTGTTCTCGCTCGTCTTCTACGTCATCTACACCGTCTGGTACGGCTACGCCATCATGTACATCTTCGAAGGTCTGGGCTTCGAGCTCGCTGCTCACTGATCCCGTAACAAACGCGGGACACTGTTGTCGTTCACTATTGTTGGGGAGCGAAGGGGGCCCAGCACATGTTCTTTCGCAACAAGTATTTCCTCATCGTTGTCGCAATCCTGATCGGCGTCCTCGTTCATTCGCTGCCGCGGCCGGAGGGCACGATCTTCGAGGTTTCCGGCGATTCCGAGCACCGTCTCGCGGCGGCCGTGACCGGTCAGTTCAACGCCGTCGCCGGGGAGGAGGAGGGGGAGACCTATCGCCTCGAGGCGGTTGCCGGGGTGCTCGAGCCGGGCGCCCTGCTCACCGGCCGAGCCGCCGACCTCGGCGCTGATGTCGAGGTCACCTACGTCAACGGGCTGTCGCCCAGGGCCTTCCGCTTTCTCGCCGTGCTGGCGGCGTTGATCTTTCTCTTCGTCGTCGAACCGATCCCGCTCGAGATCACCGCCATCATGATCGGCGTCCTGCTCGTCGCCTTCGACATCGTCGACCTCACCTCCGCCTGGGCGACCTACATGCACCCGGTGGTGGTCTTCATCATGTGCTGCCTGATTCTCGCCATTGCGCTCGAGAAGGCCGAGCTCACCGAGCGCCTGAGTCATGCCATCGCCAAGAAAGCCGGCACCAGCGTCGTCCGCTTCACCTTCATCCTCTCCATCGGTCTCGGGATCGGTTCGACGGTGATGCACGACGCCGCCGCCACCGCCATCGGTATCGCCACGATGATCCCGTTGATGCGCGCGGCGGGGATCCAACCCAACACCAACACCGCACGTTTCATGCTCCTGTCGGTCGCCTTCGCCTGCTCCTGCGGCGGCATGGGCACCCTGGTCGGCGGCGGTCGCTGCATGGTCGCCGCCGCCTTCCTGAAAGAGCTCACCGGCATCGAGATCAGTTTCTTCGAATGGATCGTCTTCGCCCTTCCGCTGGCATTGGTCACGGTGCCGGCCGCGGTACTTGTGGTCTACTTCGTCTATCGGCCCGATCCAAGCTTCCAGCTGCCGAAATACGACGAGGAACCCGGGCCGTGGACCAGTCTGCAAAAACAGACCATCATGGTCCTCGGAGCGGTCTTCGCGGCGTGGTTGACCAAGGGTCTGCACGGCATCGACTACTCGGTCACCGGCATGATCGGGGTCGGCGCACTGGTCGCCATCGGCGCCCTTCGCTGGCGCGACATCCACGAGAACCTCGAGTGGGGTACCGCGCTCTTCATCTTCGGCGGCGGCATCTGCCTCGGGCTCGCCATGGCCTCGTCCGGCGCCGCTTCGTACTTCGCCTACCTCTTCTTCCCGCTGGTCGAGGGCAAGGGCTGGCTGGTGCTCGTCGGCGGCGTCTGCATCTTCGGCGCCCTGGTCACCAACGCCATGGCCAACGTCGCCGCGGCGGCGCTGATCCTTCCCATCGTGATCCCGTTGGCCCAACTCGAGGGGGTCGACCCGCGCGTCCTCGCCCTCAGTCTGGCCTGCGCCACCTCGTTCGCCATGATCCTGGTCATCGGCTGTCCGCCCAATGCCATCGCCTACTCATACCGCCAGTTCAGCTCGTTCGACCTGACCAAGGCCGGACTGGTGGCGACCCCGGTGCTGCTCCTCCTGCTGCTGGTGACCGCCGGCATCTGGTGGAGTATTCTCGGTTTACTGTAGGAGCCAGCCATGCTCAAACTACCCATCGACATCCTCATCGTTGACGACGAAAGAGACTTCGTGGAGATGTTGTCGTTGCGTCTCGAGGAGGCCGGCCACCGGGTCCGCGCGGCCTACGACGGCGATGCCGGCCTGGCTGCCCTCGACCAGGCGGAATGCGACGTGGTGATCCTCGACATCCGGATGCCGGGCAGGGACGGCATCTCGGTGCTCAAGACCATCAAGGGCGCCCACCCGGTGGTCGAGGTGATCCTGCTCACCGGCCACGGGACCATCGACACCGCGGTCGAGGGGCTCAAGTCGGGCGCCTTCGACTACGTCCAGAAACCGGCCCGCTTCGAGGAACTCCTCGGCAAGCTCCAAGCGGCCCGCCACCGCAAGGCCGAGCACGAGGAGCGGATCCGCCGCGCCGAAGCGCGGAACCTGGTGCGGCACAGCGGAGACGTCTGAGCAACACCGTGGAATCCCGATATCAGCAACTGTACCGCCGCATGGCGCTGACCGGGCTCGCGGTGGCGTTGATCCCCCTCTACCTGGTGGGTGCGGCGATCTACCTCTACTTCGCCTCGTCGCTGGAGCAGAACCAGAGCGCCCAACTGCAGAACCTGGCGGTCAACCGTTCCAGCGCCGTTCAGCTCTTCCTCGCCGAACGCACCGCCATGCTCGAGGCCCTGGCCCACGCCGCTTCCCTCGACGGCCTCACGACTCCCGGGGAGCTGCGAAAGGTACTCACGATCCTCAACAAGCGCGGGCAGAGCTTCGTCGATCTCGGCATTATCGATTCCGGCGGCGACCACCTCGCCTACGAGGGACCCTTCCGGCTCGAGAGCCACAACTACGGCGGCGAGCCGTGGTTCGAGGAAACGATGGTCCGCGGTGTCCATGTCAGCGACGTTTTTCTCGGTTTTCGTCGCGTCCCCCACTTCGTGATCGCGGTCCGCCGCGACGATCGGCCGGAGCCGTGGATTCTGCGCGCCACCATCGACTCCGAGGTCTTCACGAGGCTCGTGCGCAGCGGTCAGATCGGACTCACCGGCGACGCCTACATCGTCAACCGCGGCGGTCAGTACCAGACGCCGCCGCGTTTCGGCGGCGAGATTCTGGCTTACGCGCCGTTCAGCACCACGATCGCACCACCCGGGGTCAACGTGGTGTCCCGCGAGCGTGCCGACGGCCGGCGGGTGCTGACCGCCTTCGCCTGGATGACGAGCAAGGACTGGTTGCTGGTCGTCGACCGCGACCCGCGAGAGTCGATGTCGCCGCTCCAACAGGCGCTGAAAATCGAGTTCGTCGCGTTGTTGGCGGCGTCCCTGCTGGTCGGTGGCGCGGTGGTCTACCACACCCGCCAGCTCGTCGGCCGGCTCGCCTCCGAAGACCGCAACCGAGTCGCCACCGAAGCTCAGCTCGCGCACTCGGCCCGGCTGGTGTCGTTGGGCCGCATGGCGGCCGGGGTCGCGCACGAGATCAACAACCCTCTGGCGGCCATCGGCGAGCTCGCGGGGCTCATGGAAGACCTCATCGACGAGCAGTTCCTGGCCGGATCGCCGCACGCCGCGTTGTTCCAGGAGAACGTCCGGAAGATCCAGCTCCATGTCGATCGCACCCGCGGCGTCACCCACCGGATGCTGGGCTTCGCCCGCCGTATGGAACCGCACCAGGACACCTTCAACGTCAACGACGTCGCCACCGAGGCGTTGTCCTTCATCGAGCGCGAGGCGTCCTTCCGCGGGGTCGAGCTCGACCGCCGGCTCGACCCCGGCCTGCCGATGATCAAGAGCGATCGGGCGCAGCTGCAACAGGTCGTACTCAACCTGCTGAACAACGCCCTCGACGCGGTTCCCGACGGCGGCATGATCACCGTTTCGAGCCACGCCACCCACGATTCGGTGGTGGTGACGGTGGAAGACAACGGCAGCGGGATCCCCGCGGAGCTGAACGACCGGATCTTCGATCCGTTCTTCACCACCAAGGCGCCGGGCGAGGGAAGCGGGCTCGGGCTCTCGATCTGTCATACCATTATGAAGGGCCTCGGCGGCTCGATCAGCTTCGAAAGCGCCGCCAATGAGGGAACCGTGTTCAGGGTTCAGCTGCCGAGGACGCAGATGTGACCGCTCGCCGGCGGGGAAAGGAGACCGAGTCGATGACGGTGCGACTTCTCGTGGTCGACGACGAAGAGGACTTCCTGCGTTCGATCGTCATGCGCATCGAGCTGCGCGGCATCGCGGCCCACGGGGTCACCAGCGGCGGCGCCGCGCTCGAGTACCTGAAGGCCAATCCCGACGCCATCGACGTGGTTCTGCTCGACATCAAGATGCCGGGGATGGACGGGATCGAGGCGCTGCGCCAGATCAAGAGTTGCTGCCCGTCAATCGAGGTCATCGTGGTCACCGGCCACGCCTCGCAGGAGTTCAGCCACCTCGGCCGCGAGCTCGGCGCCTTCGACTACCTCATCAAACCGATCCGGCTCGACGCCATCCTCGAACGGATCGACGCCGCGTCCCGGCACCGCCGCGGTTCGGCCCCCGGTTGAACCGGGCCGGCGGATCCTCGACGCGGCCATGAACCAGACCGATCCACCCCGCGTCCTTCTGGTCGACGACGAAACGGACTTTCTCGAAAGTCTCGGCCAGCGCCTCAGACTGCGCGGGCTGCCGACCCTGACCGCGGTGAGCGGTCCCGAGGCTCTCGAGATCCTCGACCGGCAGCAGGTGGACGTCGTCGTTCTCGACGTCCGCATGCCGGGGATGGACGGCATCGAGACCCTGCGCCGCATCAAGGAGAGCCATCCCCGGGTCGAGGTCGTCATGCTGACCGGCCACGCCGACCTCGAGACATCCCTGGAAGGGATGCGCTTCGGATTCTTCGACTACCTCACCAAACCGGTCCAGCTGCCGCTGCTTCTCGAAAAGATCGACGATGCCTTCCGGCGCCGCTGCGGTGACGAGACGGGCCGGAACGAGACCTTCACCGACAAGCTCCAGGAACACATGATCGTCGCCGACCGGTTGTCCTCGCTGGGCGAGCTGGCTGCGAGCATCGCGCACGAGATCAACAACCCGCTCGCCGTAATTTCCGAGTCGGCGGGTTGGTTGCGGTCCCGCGCCGATCGCGAAGGACTGTCGACCGAAGAGCTTCGGAGCGCGCTCGATCGCGCGCTCGAGAAAATCGAGTCGGCGGTCGACCGCGCAGCCCGGATCAGCCAGAACTTTCTCCGCTTTTCCCGCGCCCCGGACGCCGTGGTCCGCGCCATCGACCTCCGGGATCTTGCAGCCGAGGTGCGGGAGCTGACGTGGAGGGCGGCGGCTCAGAACGAGATCGAGATCATGGTCACCGAGGACCCGGGCGCCGAAATTCCCGTGACCTCCGACCCGTACCAGCTCCGCCAGGTGCTGCTCAACCTGGTCACCAACGCGGTGCAGGCGATCAAACGGGACGGCCGGATCGAGCTGACGGTGGGCGGCGACGAAGATTGGGCCCGCATCGCCGTGATCGACGACGGCCCGGGCATCTCGGACGAGGACCTCGAGCGGATCTTCGAGCCGTTCTTCACCACCAAACAGGAGGGGCACGGCACCGGGCTCGGCCTGGCGGTGTCGCGCGGCATCGTGGAGAAGCTCGGCGGTAGAATCGAGGTCGAGAGCAGACCGGGGGCCGGGTGCACCTTCATAGTGGTGGTGCCCCGCCATCGGGGTTGAGGAGGAACGATGGCGATCAACGTGCTCCTCGTCGATGACGAGACGAGCTTTGTAGAGACCCTTGCCCGGCGGCTGACCCTGCGGCAGTTCGCGGTGTGGCAGGCGAACGACGCCGAGACCGCCATGCGGATCCTGGCGGACAACCCGACGATCGATGTCGTGGTGCTCGATGTCAAGATGCCCGGCACCGACGGGCTGACCGCCATCAAGAACATCAAGCGACGACACCCGATGGTGGAGGTCATTCTGCTCTCCGGTCACGCCACCCTCGAGGCCTCGGTCGGCGGGATGGCGCTCGGCGCCTTCGACTATCTGCTCAAACCGGTTCGGATCGACGAACTGGTCTACAAGGTCGAGGACGCCCACCGCCGAAAGGCCATCCAAGAGGAGAAGATCCGCTCCCTCCGCGGGGTGACGCCACCGGAATCAAACGAGCAGAAGACGTGAGAACGGTGGTTCACGTCGCTCACCGGGACCCCTGACGACCGCGATGACGAAGATCGTTCAATCCATCGGTGGGTGGCTTCGCAGCCTGGTGGGTCCGAAGCAGCCGGAGTTCTCGCCCGAGGAAACCGAGCGGTTGAGCACTCTCTTTCGTGAGCGCTACCACAGCTTCCGCGTGCTGCTCGCGGCCAACGAGCGCGCACTGGAGACCATGGCCGCGATGGAACAGGCCTGGGCGGACACCCGACCCTACGGGATGGACTTCGTGGTCTCCACCGCAACGTCGTTGTCGGTCCGCGTCTACCGCATGATCCAGCATCTCGACGCGCTCGCCCCAGACACCTATGCCGAGCTCTTCGAGCGTCTCGACCAGATCCGCGGCGAGTTGGACGCCGTCATCCAGCCGCCGACACCGATCATCACCGCCCCCTTGGTGCTGCCGTTGTCGGCGATCGGTCGCGATGACAGCGCCGTGGTCGGCGCGAAAATGGCGAACCTCGGCGAAATCCACAACGTCCTCGGCCTCGAGGTGCCGGCCGGATTCGTCATCACGGCCGCCGCGTACGGTCGACTTCTCGATCACAACGACCTCCGATCCGAGATCCGTCGTCTCATTCAGAGCGTCGAGATCGATCGACCCGACGCCCTCTTCGCGCTCAGCTCGCAGCTGCAGCAGCTCATCACCGCCGCCGAGGTGCCCGCCGATGTTCGCGACGCCGTCGCCGGCGCCCTGGCCGCGGTCCGTGCAGAATCGGATTCGAAAAACGGCTTCGCCGTGAGATCCAGCGCCTTCGGGGAGGACACGGCCGACACCTCCTTCGCAGGACTCTACGACTCCCAGCTCAACATCCACCAGGACAATCTGCTCGCCGCCTACGTCGAGACCGCGGCCAGCAAGTACACGCCGCAGGCCATGGTCTACCGGCGACAGCACGGGCTCCGCGACGAGGACACCGAGATGGCGGTCGGCTGTATGGCCATGATCGACGCCTCGGTGGGCGGCGTCGCCTACACCGCGGAACCACAGGATGCAACCGATCGCCGGATCCGGATCAGCGCCGCCGTCGGCCTGCCCAAGACCGTGGTGGACGGTCGATTCGAAACCGACCTGTTCATCGTCGACCGGAGCAGCGGGACCGTGGTCGACCGCCGCATCGCGGCCAAGACCACCGCCTTTGTTCTTCGTCCGGGGGAGGGCATCACCCGGCAGGAGATTCCCGGGGAGGTCGCCGGCCGACCGGCGCTGACCGATGAGAAGGCCGTCGAGATCGCTGGCATCGCGCTTCGACTCGAGGATCACTTCGGTGTTGCACAGGATGTCGAGTGGGCGCTGACCTCCGACGGTCGAGTCGTTGTCCTGCAGGCGCGCCCGCTGCACCAGGCGACCGTCACGGCGGCGGCCGGCGCGCCGATCGCAGGCGATCCTCTGCTCTCGGGGGGGGTCTGCGTGAGCCCGGGCATCGCAGGCGGACCGGTCTCATGGGTGCACAGCGACCGCGAAGCCCTGAAAATGCCCGAAGGAGCGGTGCTCGTTCTCGACTACCCTGATCCCCGTTGGGCCGCGCTGCTCGATCGGGCAGCCGCGGTCGTCGCCGAGCATGGCGGCATCGCCGGTCACCTCGCCACCGTCGCCCGCGAGTTCGGCGTCCCCGCGATCTTCGGCATGGGCAGCCTGGATGTGCTCCGCCGAGGCGAAGAGATCACCGTGGACGCCGACGGCGTGGCGATTCACCCGGGCCTCATCCCGGGACTCGGGGACGGCCGCCAGCGGCGAAATCTCATGGCGGGCAGTCCGGTCCGCGAAGTCCTCGGGCGCGCTTTGGTTCACATCGCACCACTGACGCTCCTCGATCCGAACGCACCCGAGTTCCGCCCCGCGAGCGTCCGCACCCTGCACGACATCACCCGCTTTTGCCACGAAAAGGCCGTGGCCGAGATGTTCTCCTTCGGCAGCGAACACTCGTTCCCCCGCTTTGCCGCCAAACAACTCCACCACAATGTGCCCATGCAGTGGTGGGTGCTCAACCTCGATGACGGCTTCACCGGAGAAGTCAAAGGAAAGTACGTCCACCTCAACGAGATCAGCTGCGGGCCGATGCACGCGCTGTGGGACGGGATGATCGCCGTTCCCTGGGACGGACCACCGGCTTTGAGCGGCTCGGGTCTGGCCTCGGTGCTCTTTGAAGCCACCCGCAACCCGGCCCTCGCGACGCCGTTTAGGAAACCCTACGCCCAACGCAACTACTTCATGGTGTCCAAGAACTTCATGAACCTCCAGTCGCGTTTCGGCTTCCACTTCTCGACGGTCGAGACCCTGGCCGGCGACCGCGACAGCGAAAACTACCTGCTCTTTTCGCTCAAGGGCGGGGCCGCCGACATCGAGCGGCGGGCGGCCCGGGCCCAGTTCATCGCCGACATCCTCGCGGACAAGGGCTTCGCCATGAAGGTGATCGAAGACACGGTCACCGCCCGGGCTTCGGCGCTGCCGCAGGAAATCGTGTTGGATCTGGTCAAGATCGTCGGCTATCTGCTCATGCACACCCGGCAGCTCGACATGATCATGGGCGACCAGCGAACCATCGACCACTACCGGTCCAAGCTCGAGGGCGACATCGCCGGGCTCGGCGCCGGCTAGCTCTCCCCCTCCCTCTCCCTCTCCCTCTCCCGGCCGGCGAAACCGGTCGCCGCAGGCGGAGGAAGCGGCCGGGGCCTGTTCTTCGTTCTGAGCACGCGGGAACAAACCTCCACCGGGGCGTGCCGGGCATCTTTCGCGGCAAAGCGCCCCGGTGCATCTCTCCCCGCAGCGAAACAGGGCGACGCCGGGTCGCCGCACGCGTCCCGGAAGGCCGGAGCGCCGGGCAGCGCGGTGGCGGCCGCCGGAAAGACTCGATCGCGGTCACCGACCCGTTCCGATGCCCGGTCCCGCCGTCCCCCGCACCGGTACCGATCATCACCTTGCCCCGGCACCGGAAACAAAGGTAGGCTCGGCTGGTTGTTCTCTTGGTCATGAGCTCACGCACCGCACCCCTCCGCCGATCCGACCGTCCGCCGAACCGCGCCCTCGCGGAGGCTCTGTTCGCCCTGTCCGAACAGGAGGAACCCGGCGACCGCAGGATCGCCCTGCTCAAGGCCGGATACGCGGTCTTCGACACCACCGGCGACGGCCGCCGCGCCGCGCATTCAAAGGCGCCCGACTGGCTCCGACCTCTCATCGACCAGCTCGCCGCATGCGCCGGAGAAGACGCCCTCGACGCGGCGGTGCAACGACTTTCGACGGGATCCCGGACACGTCGCCGGGTGACCCGTGAAGGCTACCTCTGCCATTCCGAGATGATGGCGACCCTCGCAACCGGCCCGACCGAGCTCCACCCCGACCGGATGCGCGGCGCGGCCCACTGGCACACCACCGACTCCGACGGCAAGACCGCGCTGGAGTCCATGGCCCGTGCCTGTCAACGGCGCGGATTCGCCTGGTCCATGGTCACCGACCACTCACGCGGGCTCGAGGTCGCCTCCGGGCTCGACCAGGAAGGCCTGCGGCTCCAGCTCAAGCGGATCAATCGGTGGAACCGACGCTTCGGCGAGGATCACCGGGTCTTCCAGGGCCTCGAGATCGAGGTCCTCGAGGACGGCACCCTCGATGTGCCTCACGGCGAACGGCTCGAGGTCGAGTGCGTCGTCGCCGCGGTCCACCGGCTCTTCGACCCCGACCGCGACCAGACCGAACGACTGATCCGCGCCATCTCGACACCGGGCGTCCACGTCCTGGCCCACCCGAGGGCGCGCCACTTCCACCATCGACCCGGACTCCGGGCCCGCTGGGAGGTGGTCTTCGCAGCCTGCGCCGAGCACGGCGTCGCTGTCGAGATCAACGGTTTTCCCCGCCGTCAGGATCTCGACTGGGACCTCGCCCGCCTCGCCGTCGATGCGGGATGCGATTTTCTCCTCGCTTCCGACGCCCACGCGCCGAAACACCTCGAGTTCGACGCCTATGCGTCCGCCATCGCCATGAAAGCCGAGATCCCGCGCGAGCGGATCCTCAACGTCATGCACGCCGATGAGTTCGAGGCCTGGTTGGCGGGACGCTGACAATACAATTCGTCGAACGAATTGTGGTGGGCCGTCGCCGCGCTCCGTCCCAGTCCCATCGCAGTTGACGGCGCACTCTGTCGGACCGAGGGAGCCACCGGTAGCATTGTTCGGGCCCTTCGCTTGGCCGAGCCGGAAAATACAAACCCCCGAACAATGCAACAAGTGGCACCCCGTTCAGCGGGGCATTCCGCCCCGCGACATCAAATCCAGCGAATTTCCAGCATCCGATTGACTCATCAGAAGACCCTACCCTTGAATCCAAGCAGATCCCAATTGACACCGACCCCTCAATCCTGATGACCCAACCGGTTCCTGAAATTTCTCCCGGCCACGCTGCGATGGCCAAAAAGCTCCACCCCTCAGAAATCCGGGGGGAGGGAGCGAAGCGACCCTCCACAGGGATTTCCGAGGGCGGGCGGGTGGGGGGCGGGTCGGTTTGCGTTTCGGGCACGGACTCGGACTCGGACTCGGACGCGGGACGATCAGTACAGCGGGAACTTGGCGGTCAGGGCGTGGACGTCGGCCTTGACGGCCTCCATCTCGGCTGAGAAGGCGGCGAGCTTGGCTTCGTCTTCGGTGTCCTCGTCGGCCCTGAGCACCCGGTCGATGAGACCGGCGATGATCTTCATCTCCGCGACGCCCATGCCGCGGGTCGTGATCGCCGGGGTGCCGATCCGCAGGCCCGAGGCGATATAGGGCTTTCTCGTGTCGAAGGGCACGGTGTTCTTGTTGACGGTGATGTCGGCCAGGCCCAGCCAGCGCTCGGCCTTCTTCCCGGAGATGAAATCGGCGCCGAGGTCGATGAGGAAGAGGTGGTTGTCGGTGCCTCCCGAGACGATCCGCCAGCCGTGCCCGGCGACGGCCTGACAGAGCGCCGCCGAGTTGGCGATGACCTGCTTCTGATAGTCCTTCCAACCGGGCTCGAGCGCCTCGGCGAAGGCCACCGCCTTGGCGGCGATGGTATGCATGAGAGGCCCGCCCTGGATTCCGGGGAAGACCGCCTTGTCGATGGCCTCGGCCCAGTCGGCGCCGCACAGGATGAGCCCGCCGCGGGGGCCGCGGAGGGTCTTGTGGGTGGTCGATGTCACGAAATGGCAGTGCGACACCGGTGACGGGTGGAGACCGGCTGCGACGAGACCGGCGATGTGGGCGATATCGGCCATGAGCAGCGATCCGGCCTCGTCGGCAATGGCGCGCAGGCGGGCGAAATCGATGGTTCGCGGATAGGCCGAGGCGCCGCAGACGATGAGCTTGGGTTTGTGCTCGAGCGCGAGCTCGCGGAGGCGATCGTAGTCGATGGTTTCGGTCTGCCGGTGCACTCCATAGGCGACGATCTCGTACTGCATGCCGGACTGGTTGAGCGGATGGCCGTGGGTGAGGTGGCCGCCATGGGTGAGGTCCATCCCGAGCATGGTGTCGCCGGGTGAAAGCACCGCGAGATAGACCGACATGTTCGCCTGGGCGCCCGAGTGGGGCTGGACGTTGGCGTGCTCGGCGCCGAAGAGCTGACAGGCGCGGCGGCGGGCGAGCTCTTCGCCGACATCGACGTTCTGACACCCGCCGTAGTAGCGTTTGCCGGGGTAGCCCTCGGCGTACTTGTTGGTCATGACCGAACCCATGGCGGCCATCACCGCCGGGCTGACGAAGTTCTCCGACGCGATGAGCTCGAGGCCTTCGTTCTGGCGTCGGCGTTCGGCTTCGATGGCGCCGGCGATCTCGGGATCCGCGGCCGCGATGAGTTGGTTGTGGATATCGAAGAAACGCCCCTTGAGATCCTGGCTCATGATTTCTCCCGCTCGATCTTGGCTACCCGTCGTTGGTGCCGCCCACCTTCGAATTCGGTCTCGACAAAGACCCGGACGATCTGTTCGGCGACGCCCGGGCCGGTGGTCCTCTCTCCGATGCACAGGACGTTGGCGTCGTTGTGACGGCGAGCCATTTCGGCGGTGTAGGCGTCGTGGCAGAGGGCCGCTCGAACCCCGGGGTGGCGGTTGGCGGCCATCGACATCCCGATGCCGGATCCACAGATCAGGATTCCACGTTCGATCCGCCCATCCGACACCGCCTGAGCCAGGAGGTGGGCGTAGTCGGGATAATCCACCGATTTCGCATCCTGCGGGCCGAGGTCTTCGACCTCGATGCCGAGGCTCTGCAAAAGCCGGCAGATCTCGGCCTTCAGAACGAGTCCGGCGTGATCCGAGGCAATGGCTATCATCGGTTTCTCCCTCCGAATCTCTGATCGGGCGACGGCGCTTCCAGGGAGTTGAACTCCTCGAGCGCAAACCGATCGCTCATCCCGGCAATGTGGTCTGCGATCAACCGGGCAAAGCCCGCCGAGGTATGGTACCGACCGGCCACTTCATCCGCAACCGATGCCAGCGGGACATCGCGCAGATAGGAATATCCGAGCTCGGCGCGAGCCCGCATCAGGACATAGCTCGGCATCGTCAGAGGGTTGGTCCAGAAGGCTCGGTAGAGGGCGGTCACGACCTTGCGCGCCCGCCAATCCTGACGATTGACATCGATGTGATTGATGATGAACTGGTAGATGAAAGCCTTGAGCTCGTCGAAGAGCTTCTCGGTGTCGCGGGAGAACCAGACCGTGGTCTGGGAAACGTCCCGCGCGTTGCCGACGAACGATTGGTGATCGGTGATCCCGTGACGATCGACAAAGGTCCGGATGCGCCCACCCGATTCCTGGATGACGTCGGTGACGAAGAAACCGATGAGCTCTCGAATGAGGGTGTTCTGACGGAGCCAACGACGCTCTTCCGAACGATAGCCGTCACCGAGCCGGGCGATGATTCTCTTCGAGATCTCGAGCTCTTCGACGGACTCGAAACTCACCGACCCCGCACGAAGGCCGTCTTCGAGGTCGTGGGTCTGTTGGGCGATCTCATCGGCCACCGCCACCGCCTGACCCTCGAGGTGGCACGGGCGCTCGAGCGCCAGCCCTTCGAGGTCGGGGAGCGGAAAGTCGAAGCCCACCCGCCACCGGGTGTGTTTGAGGATCCCCTCGCGGACCTGATCGGTGAGGTTGAGCCCGGGAAACTCATAGCGCCACTCGAGGAGATCGACAACTCTCAGGGACTGATAGTTGTGCTTGAATGAGCCGGTCCCGGCGACCACCTCTCGCGGCAGGTCGACCTCCGGGTTGCGACCGTGGAGAATCTCGTTGAGGACGGTCTCGCCGGTGTGGCCGAAGGCGGTGTGGCCGAGGTCGTGGCCGAGGGCGACGGCCTCGACCAGATCCTCGTTGAGCCCGAGCGCCCGGGCGATGGTTCGCCCGAGTTGAGCCACCTCGAGGGTGTGGGTGAGTCGGGTCCGGGGATGATCTGCGGTGTGGGGGACAAAGACCTGGGTCTTGTGCTTGAGTCTGCGGAACGAGCGCGCGTGGAGGATCCGGTCACGGTCGCGCTGAAAGGCGAGCCGTGAGCTCGTTTCAGCTTCTTCGACGGTCCGGCGGCGAACGGCTTCGGCGGACCGCACGGCCCAGAGGGCGAGGCGTGCCGCCTCCTGGTCCTCCAAGAAACGTCGATCGCGAATGACGGTGCCGTTCATGATCCGACTCCCTCCTCGGCCGCCTCGAGGAGCGCTCCCACGAGACGGAGGCTCCCGGCCGCCACCACCGGATCCGGCAGGCGGTTCAGGGCCGTCAACGGGTCCGGCGCCTGAAGTGTATTCGAGAACGCGGCCGCGATTCGACTCACCGCCATCGCCCTTTCGTCGTCCAGCGGGCAGACCGCGATCTCTCCGACCACGGGGGCAAGAACATCGGCCATGCCCTCGACGTCCTTGTCGTCGAGGCACGAGAACAGGAGGTTGTACCTCTCGGGTTGGCGCCCGAGGTGAGCGGCCAGCGCCACGGCCCCCTCGAGATTGTGGGCGCCGTCGACGAGGATTTTTCGACCGCCGACGGTGTGCTCGGAGAGCCGTCCGGGCCAACGGACATTCGCGAGGCCTTCGGCGACCGCCGCGGGCTCCAACCGGACGAGGTGGCCCTCGGCTTCGGCGCAACGCGCGAGAGCCAGGGCGAGCTGGACATTCGCGATCTGATGGGCGCCGGCGAGCGGGACGGGGACCTCGATGGCGACGTCATCCCAGGCGAGAAGCAACCGGCCGTCTCCGAGGGCGGCGGCTTTGATCAGCTCACCCGCCGGCACCGCGTGCAGCGATCCCACGGCGGCGACATGCTCGGCCGCAACCCCGGATCCGATCACCGCCCTGGACGCCGACCGCAGCGGAGCTCCCTTGTCGCGGGCGCGGTCGAGGACATCCCTGCCGAGCCACCCCGCGTGGTCCGATCCGACGTTGGTGATGCCGGCGATGGTGCTCCCCGCGACGCGGGTCGCATCCCAGCTTCCACCCATTCCGGCCTCGAGAACGGCGACCTCGACCCCGGCCTCCGCAAAGGCGAGAAAGGCGGCCCCGGTGATGGTTTCGAAAAAGGTCAGATCCTCATTCATCGCCAAGGATTCGAGGTGCCTCTCGAGATCGGCACGGTCGATGTTCCGCCCGCGGATCCTGATCCGCTCGGCGACCGCCACCAGATGGGGCGAGGTGGTGAGGCCGGTCGCCACGCCGTGCGCCTGGAGAACCGCATCGAGGATGGCGGCGGTGGATCCCTTCCCGTTGGTTCCGACGATGAGGATGGAGGGGTAGACCGATTGCGGATCGCCGAGACGGGCCAACGCGTCGCGGATGGGTCCGAGCTGAGGGCGGATCCTCCCGGGCCGACGATGTCTGAGACTCAGCGGAAGAATTTCAGGCATCGGGCGACGGTTGCCTTGAGCTCCTGGCGCGGGACCACGAGATCGAGCATGCCGTGCTCGAGCAGAAACTCCGATCGCTGAAAACCCTCGGGCAGCTTCTGTCGGATCGTCTGCTCGATGACCCGCGGACCCGCGAAACCGATGAGCGCTCCCGGCTCGGCAATGTTGACATCGCCAAGCATGGCGTAGGAGGCGGTGACACCCCCGGTGGTCGGATCGGTGAGAACCGAGATATAGGCGATGCGCCGGTCGCGCATGCGCGCCAATCCGGCGGCGATCTTGGCCATCTGCATCAGCGACAGAATGCCCTCCTGCATCCGAGCGCCGCCCGAGGCCGAGACCACGATCAACGGGAGTTTCCGGTCGAGACAGCGTTCGATGGCGCGGGTGATCTTCTCGCCCACCGCCGAACCCATGGACCCACCCATGAACCCGAACTCCATGGCGGCCACCACCGCGCCCTGCTTTTCGATCTCACCCTGGGCAACCACGACGCCATCAGACCCGGAGTACTTCCGATTGTAGGTCTTGAGCCGATCGCGATAGGGCGATGAATCGACGAAATTCAGCGGGTCGGCCGATTGAATCCGGCCAAAGAACTTCTTGTAGCGTTGGTTGTCGAAAAGGAGATCGAGCCGCCGTGCGGCGCCGATCCGAAAATGATAGCCGCAACGCGGACACACGTCCAAATTGGCCGAGACCTCCCGGTGATACAGGATCTCCCGGCACGCATCGCACTTGATCCATAGCCCCTTGGGCACGCCCTCGGTCTGCGCCGTCAAATCTGCCGCCCTCCGCTTCTCTCCGATCGGTGCGTTCGCCCCAACAGCTCCGGATGTCATTGGCGCTCGAGGACCGGTCCTCTCAGTCAGCGAAACCCCGGGGCTGCCGGGGTCGCGCTGACGAGAACAGGCTCGAGATCCTAGTCCTCGCCCTCATCCTCTTCGAGTTCGTTCGGCTCGCCGAGCATGACACAGGCCGCATCATACATCTGGCGCGCAGCCTTGTGGCCGGTTTGAAGGTCGGCGATCCGTTCCTTCACCTTGGCCAGTTCGGCATCGATCTGGCTCTGGAAGTCGTCGATCTCGGCTTTGGTGCGCGAGCGCGCATCCTGGTAGAAGCTCCGTTGGTCATCGGTCAGAGTTGAAGCCATCTCTTCCTCCACAGTTAGTTCAACGTGAGATTTACCTTGATTCGGACCCACACTCGGACCTTCACACCGTTCTTGGTTGCGGGTCGATATCGCCACTGCCGCACCGCCTCTTCGGTGGCGCGCTCGAATCCGACGCCGGTCTTGCTCGACTCGATGTTCAGGACGTCTTCGACCTGACCGTCGATGCCCACGAGGAGCTGTGCCGTGACCTCGCCGCTGATCCCCGCGCGTTGCGCGAGGGGCGGGTACACCGGATTCACCCGGTTGAGGAGAACGGGGGCGACCACGTCCGGGCCCGCCTCGACGATGTCCCCCTCGTGAACAACCGGCGTCGGTGTGTTGGGGATCGGCGTCGCCGTCGGCGGCACCCTGGTCGGTGTCGGCGGCCTCGGGGTCGCCGTCGGACTCGGAGTCGGGGTCACGGTCGGAGTCTCGGTGGGGGTCTCGGTGGGCGGCAGCGGCGTCGGTGTCGGGAACTCCTTTTCGAGCCGATCTCTGAGCTCCTGCTCCTGCTTGGCCATCTCGGCCGCCGCCACCTCACGCGCACGCTCCAAGAGCTCCGCCTCGTCCATCAGACCATCGGTGACGGTCGGCGTCTGCTCCACGGCCGCGGCGGTCGGCACCGGCGTCGGCTGTCCGGCCGAGTCGCCCCCGCCGGCGCCCGGACCCATGAAGAACCACCATCCCGCGATGAGCGCGACCACGACCGCCGCGATGGCGATCCACAGCGTCGCGCCGGGGCCGCGCTTCGCCGGGGTGTCGACACTTTCGTACTCCGCCACGGTTTGGGCCAACACCGGCGGCTTGACAGCCTCTTTCGGCGCCGGCGCCGGCGTCGTTGCCGGTGGTGCGACCGGTGGAGCGGCACCAGCGGCCGTCACCGACTTGGTGGCGGGATAATCCGTGATCTCGGCGCCGGACTCGAGCTCGCCGATGAAGCGGATCAGAGCTGCGGTATCCGGTTCCCAGCCCTGGCTTTTGAGGACGGCGTCGGACTCGCGCTGGAGATCCAATGCCGATTGATAACGATCGGTCCGCTCGGGGCAGAGCGCCTTCAAGACGATCCGGTCGACCTCGCCGGGAATCGACGGCACCATCCGCGACGGAGCCGTCACCACCGGGTTGCGGACCTGTTCGAGAATCGACAGCTCGGATTCGCCGGCAAAGACCTTGTGCGCCGTCAACATCTCATAGAGCACGACTCCGAGGGAGAAGACATCCGATCGGTGATCGATGTCCTTGCCCCATGCCTGCTCGGGTGACATGTACTGCAGCTTGCCCTTGAGGGCGCCCGCGCGGGTGTGCGACGCCTTGGAGGCGGCCTTGGCGATGCCGAAATCGCAGAGCTTGATCTCACCGTCGGAGGAGATGAGCACGTTCTGCGGCGAGACGTCGCGGTGGACCAATCCCAGGTCGCGATTGTCGAAGTCGCGCTTCTTGTGCGCATAGTCGAGGGCGCTCGCGAGCAGGTTGACGATATACAGCGCAAGGGGAACCGGCACCTGAACTTCGCGGTCGCGGCAGCGGTCGAGAATCGACCGCAGATCGCGGCCCTCGATGTACTCCATGGCGATGAAGTGAGAACTGTCGATCTTGCCGAGATCGTAGATGTGAATGATGTTGGGATGGTTGAGCTGGGCCGCCAGCTTCGCCTCATCGACGAACATCCTGACGAACTCGTCGTTGTTCGTGAGGTGAGGCAGAATTCTCTTGATCGCGACGGTTTTCTGGAATCCCTCGAGACCCAGCATGCGAGCCTTGTAGACCTGGGCCATCCCGCCGGTCGCGATGTGCTCTTCGAGGACGTACTGTCCGAAGGTCGTTCCAGCGGGAACCGGAGAACTCCCCTTGTCCAACGGCTTTTTTCCCGCCGTTGGTTCGGCGGCGGGTTCGGGCTTCGGTTGGCGCACCTCGGGATCAATCCGGGAAGTCAACGGCGGCTCAACGGCGGAGGGGGTCGGCTCGGCCGGCGCTTTCGCGGCCTTCTTCTTGTGCGGTGGCGATGGCTGAAGCTCGAGCCCGGCAAGGGTCTCGGACAGCATGGCGTCGACATCGGCACTCGGTTTCGACCGCGGCCGCTCGCGGACCTGGTCCGAATCGCCGAGCATGCCCGCCAACGCATCGTCGACCCTCGAATTCAACGTCGCCTGCGATGTCGCGGCGGCGGCGGCCTTTTCGGCCTTCTCCGCCTTTCCGTCCCTTTCGACATCGGAAAGGATGTCCGCAAAGAGATCATCGGAGCTGAACGACTTCCCGTCGCCGACGGCTTTTCCCCGACGCAGGGCGTCGAGGGTCTCCTGCGGCACCGCCTGGGTCGTGAGAATCGAGGCCGATGCCTGAATCAGGCCATCGATCTTCCGGCGGATTTCTTCGACCGTGAATGGCGGGGCAACAATGTCCTGAGCGCCGTACTCCTGGGCATCGGCTCGGGAATCGGCGCCCCGATATCCCGCCAGCAGGACCAGAAAGGGGGTGACCCGCAGTCCGGCCCGACCCCGGAGCTGGGTGATGGCATCCCCGACCGGAAGGTTCGGCAGCTTTGAGGTGATGATGACGATCTTGGGTTCGAAGTGGGCACAGGCCTCCACCGCGGCGTTCAAATCACCGGCAACCTCGAGGCGGTGGCCCATTCCAGCGATGGCGTTCCGGACACCGTCGACGGAACTTCTCTCGTACTCGATGAGTAGAATGTTTGCGC
>JAHECW010000049.1:4274-30525 GCA_024641545.1 Acidobacteriota bacterium | reverse complement strand
GCCTTCTCGGTGTGCCTCGAGGCGAAGGACTATCTCGTCAAGTTCTGATCACGCCTGATCGATGTCGACGACCTCGAGCTCCTCGGGGTCACGGCCGAGGATCGAGCGGGTGATCCGCAGGAAGCGATCCGAAGCGTCGGTGAGCTCGATGCGGACCGCGCCTTCCCGGTCACCGGGCGAGAGCAGGTCGGAATGATCCGCGGCGACCATCTCGGCCACCGCCGTTGCCGAGTCGACCAATTGGATGCGGGGGCCGACCACTCGCTGAAGAGAGGGCCTCAGCAGGGGATAGTGGGTGCAGCCGAGAATCACCGTCTCGACCCCCCAAGCGACCAGCGGAGCAAGATAGTAATCCGCCACCTGATCGGTGATCGGGTGGTCGCCCCAACCTTCTTCGGCGAGGGGAACCAGCAGCGGGCAGGCCACGGCTTCGACCTCGACCGGGGCGGCGCGTCCCGCCAGGGCCCGTTGATAGGCCTCGGAGCGGATGGTGCCTTCGGTGCCGATGACGCCGATGCGTGCGGCGCCGGTGGCGATGGCGGCCCGGACACCCGGCTCGACGACCCCCACAACCGGGATCGACACCGCGCGATCGAGGGCATCGAGGGCATAGGACGAGGCGGTGTTGCACGCCACCACCAGGAGCTTGATTCCGTGGCCCTCGAGGTGCGCCGCGGCGTTGACCGCATAGCGCTGGACCGTGGTCGCCGACTTGGTGCCGTAGGGCAGACGGGCGGTGTCGCCGAGGTAGACGAAGTCCTCGGCCGGGAATCGTTGCCGCAGGGCGCCCAGAACGGTCAGCCCACCGACGCCGGAGTCGAAGACGCCGATCGGGCGACTCATGAGGCGATGAAGCGCTTGTTGAGCACCAGGGGTCGAGAGAAATCGAGGTGCCCGGTCAGCGTCGGGACCTCTTGGCCGCCGAAGAGGATCTGAACCGCAGTCAGTTCGGGGCAGTTGAGCAGGATCGAGTCCACCAGGCCGTAGGCGAGGAGCAACTCGGTGTGGCTGCCGGTGAGGGGCTCGGGCGGTGCGCTGAGATCGATGAACGCGTTGCCCTTGTTGTCGACAAAGACGACGTTGAGCTCCGCCGGCCAGGGGACCACCGGTTGGAGGTCACCGGTCGGACCCGCGAGCACCTCGAGAACCACCATGCGCACCCGCTCGTGGACCTCCGCGGGCATGGGTACGCTGCGCAACTCGGGGTGGAGCATGCCGTCGGATCCGCCGAAGAGCAGCATCACGCGCTGTTCGGGCGCCGGGGTCGGAGTCGGCAGTGCATCGATCTCGACAACCTCTTGCCGGTTGACCACGCGGCGGCCGGGTCCGGCGAGCAGCCATACGAGGAGTGCCAGGGACACTCCCGCTGCCGCGATGATCCAAAAAACCCTGCGGTTCATAACTAGCGGAGGAACGCCTCGATGCCCGTCGCGATGGCGCGAGCCAATTCCTGCTGGTGTTCCGGCCGTGCGAGGCGGCTCGCCTCAGCGGGGTTGGACAGGAAACCGATCTCGACCAGGATGGCCGGCATGGTCGCCCCCGTGAGAACCACGAAGGGCGCCTGCTTGACCCCGCGGTCGCGGAGATCAAGCAGGGCATTGAGGCGGGTTTGGACCGCGACCGCGAGTTCGGCCGATTCGTTGAGGGCCGAAGTCTGTGCCAGGTCCCACAGGATGAGATCGAGGTCCGAGCGTTCGTCACTCGCCTCGCCGGCCTCGTTCTCGAGCTTGGCGGTGGCGGCCGCGGCCGCGTCGGTGGCCTGAGCATCGAGACTCATGTAGTAGGTCTCGGCGCCCCTGACCGACGAGAAGGTGGAGGCGTTGGCGTGGAGCGAGACGAAGAGCTTGGCCTCGAGTCGGTTGGCGAGGGCGGTGCGGTCGGTGAGTGCCCGGCCTTCGCCGTCGTCGCGGGTCAGCCGTACGGCGAGACCACGGGCCTCGAGCTCGGCTGCGAGACGCTGCGCCACGGCCATGGTCAGATCACGTTCAGTGAGGCCGTTGCCGCCGACGGCGCCGGTGTCTTTTCCGCCGTGACCCGGATCGATGACGATCGGCGGAGGCCCGCTGCGTTCGAGGGCCTGGGCCGGGGCCGGTGTCGGCTTGGGAATGACGGCGCCCAACTCGATGATCACCCGGGGCGGATCGTCGAGCAGGTGCGAGTTCAGGAGACCGATGTCGGGGCTGGTCTTGATCACGACTTCGCGGCCGTTGCTGGTGATCGACCGCACCCGCCTGGATTGCAGACGGGCGGTCGGATCCAGCCTCGGCGAGCTGTCGTCGAAACGGACCACGATGCCGCCGTCCTCGGCCGGCTCGGCGACGGCAGCCGTCGCCCGGTCGAGGGTCAGCACGAGGGTGGTCGTCGCGGCGAAGTCGGCCGCCGCCGGTCGGACCGAGACCGGGTCGGCGAAACGGGCGCCGGGAGCGATGCGGTAACCCTGCGGAATCGGTTCGAGCCGGAATCCCAGGGGACCGAGCAGCGACTGGTCGACAAAACTGATGGATGCCGCGATCCCACCCGGTGACGGTACCGCCGCTTCCTTGGTGTTGAGCAGGACGCCGTTGGCCAGGACCAGCTTGTGGCCCGGCGTGAACTGCAGCCGCTGCTCGCCCAGGGCGACCACATACGTGCCGGCGGAAAGAGAGTACTCGGCACCGGCGCCGATGAGAGCCAGGATCGGGATCACCTCGACCCTGTTGCCGAGCTTCGGGACCAGTACGCTGCGGCCCGCGTACTGGAATTCGACTGTATGCATGCTTTCCTGAGCGGGCAGGAGGCTCGCCGTCAGGAGGAACAAAAAACTGAATATCAGTGCTTTTCTCATTTTTGTACCGGCGGGCCCGACCGATCACGAGCCGTGATTCGTGGTCGGTCCCATCGAGGTATCGCTTCAGTGAAGCAATCCAGCGACAGCTTAGCAATGAATGGACGCGAGGGCCATATCTCCCTCGGCGCGGGCGGGTGGCGATTGTGAGTCCGCGCGTTATGATCTCCGGCATGAAAAAGACCACGCTTCCCATTGCCGTCCTCTGCGTCATGCTCCTGCAACCGTTCTCGGTCTTCGCCGCGAAAGACAAAGCCGGAGATTCCAAGGCCGGGGCGGCGACGGAGAAGGAGGGTCCCCGCAAGCTTGCAAAGGTCGCTCTCGACGGGCTCGCCTTCCGGAGCATCGGGCCGGCGGTGACCGGCGGCCGCGTCGTCGACATCGAAGTCAACCCCCGGGATCACTCCGAGTACTACGTCGCTTCCGGGCATGGATCGCTCTGGAAGACCGCCAATCGAGGCACGACCTTCACGCCGATATTCGACGGCCAGTCGTCGTTCTCCATCGGCGCGGTCACCCTGGATCCGTCCAACCCGAACACCGTTTGGGTCGGCACGGGCGAGAACAACGCCCACTCGTACCTGGTGCCCGGCGACGGGGTCTACAAGAGCTCCGACGGCGGCAAGAGCTGGGTCAACAAGGGTCTCAGGGAGTCGCAGCAGATCGGCGACATCGTCGTCCACCCGGACGACCCGAACACCGTGTGGGTGGCCGCCTACGGGCCGCACCGGCAATCCGGCGGCGACAGGGGGGTCTTCAAGACGACGGACGGCGGTGAGACCTGGGCAAACGTGCTCCATCCCAGCGACCACACCGGGTGTTGGGAGCTGCACATGGACCCGCGTGATCCCAATGTTCTCTACACGGTGGCGCACCAGCGGCAGCGCTTTCTGACAACCATCGTGACCGGCGGCGACGAGAGCGGAATCTACAAGACCGTCGACGGCGGCGCGACCTGGAAACGGCTCGAGGGCGGGCTGCCGCAGAAGATGGTCGGGCGGATCGGGATGGACATCTCCCCGGTGGACCCGGATGTGCTGTACGCCGTTGTCGATGCGAACGAGAAGAAGGAGAAAGGCACCTATAGGAGCACCGACGCCGGCGCCAGCTGGTCCAGGGTGAGCGACTACGTCACCTCCTACCCCTTCTACTGTCAGAAGCTCTTCTGCGACACCAAGAACATCGACCGCGTCTACGCCATGGATATCTTCAACCAGGTCAGCACCGACGGAGGCAAGACCTGGTCGCGCCTCGGCGAGGACAAAAAGCACGTCGACAACCACGCGCTGTGGATCGACCCGACCGACAACCGCCACCTGTTGTCCGGAACCGACGGCGGCGTCTACGAGTCCTTCGACATGGCCGCAACCTGGGACTTCAAGGCCAATCTGCCCCTCGCTGAATGTTACAAAGTGACCGCCGACAAGGCCAAGCCCTTCTACAACGTCTATATCGGCACCCAGGACAACAACAGTCTCGGCGGTCCGTCCCGGACGGTGAACTCGAGCGGCATCCGTAACGCGGATTGGTATTTCACCCTCGGCGGCGACGGCTTCGAAACCGTGGTGGACTGGACCGACCCCGACATCGCCTACTCCCAGTCGCAGTTCGGCAATATCGTGCGCTATGACAGGAGAAGCGGCGAGCGCCTGTATCTCCGCGGCTACGAACAGCCGGGGGACCGGGCCTACCGCTTCGATTGGGACGCGGCGCTGATCATCTCGAGCCACGATCACAAGCGGCTCTACCACGGGAGCAACATCGTCCTGCGTTCGGAGGACCGGGGAGAAAGCTGGCGGGAGATCAGTCCCGACCTCACCCGCGGCGTCCCGACCAAGCTGCACAGGCTGATGGACCGGAGCTGGAGCATCGACGAGATGGTCTCCAAGGCCTCGTTTGCGCACATCGTGACCCTGGCGGAATCGCCTCTCGACGAGAATCGTCTCTATGCCGGGTCGGGAGACGGGCTCCTGCACTTCACCCACGACGGCGGCGAGACCTGGACGAAGGCCGAGCTCGACGGGCTCCCGGAGTTCGCCCGGATTCACCACATCGTCGCGTCGCCGCACGACAGGGACGTCGCCTACGCGGCCTGCACCAACTTTTTTGCCGGCGACTTCAAACCGTACCTGTACCGGACGACGGACGGGGGAGCGCATTGGAGCTCGATCAGCGCCGACCTCCCGGAGCACGGCTCGACCTACACCATCGGCGTCGATCACATCGACCCCAACCTGCTCTTCGTCGGCACCATGACCGGCGTCTTCGTCTCCAACACTCCGAAGATCGAGTGGGTGAAGCTCAAGGCCGGGATCCCGGCTTCGGTCCAGGTCATGGATCTGGATCTCCAGCGGGACGAGGATGATCTGGTGGTGTCCACCTTCGGCCGCGGGGTCTACATCCTCGACGACTACTCGCCGTTGCGCGGACTCACCCCGGAGATCCTGGAAGCACCCGCCGCCCTCTTCCCGGTCGCGGATGCGGTGATGTTCGTCGAGGCCGACCCGTTGGGCTTCCCGGGCGTCGGGTTCCAGGGAGCGAGCGATTACTCCGCACCGAATCCCGAGGTGGGGGCGGTGATCACGTACTACGTCAAGGAGGACTACAAGTCGCTGAAGAAGCTCCGCAACGAGGCGGAGAAGAAGCTGCAGGAGGCGGGTGAGGATGTCGAGCTGCCGAGCTATGAGGTCCGGAAGAGGGAAGACACCGAAGAGGAGCCGTATCTTCTCTTCGTGGTCTCCGACTCGGAGGGGCGGGCCATCCGTGCGATCAAGACACCGGTCAAGGCCGGTGTTCAGCGGGTGGTCTGGGATTTCCGAACCAGTCCGTTCGGGCCGATCTCATTGAAGCCGGCCGGCGACTCCGCCCCCTGGGACTCGCCGGAGCTCGGCTACATGGTTCCACCGGGCAAGTACCGGGTGGCCATGTATCGGTACCGGGAGGGATCTCTCAGCCAGGTGGACGGGCCGGAAGACCTGACCTGCAACCCGCTCAACATCGCCAGCCTTTCGGCCACCGACCGCGAGGCCCTGGACGAGTTCAACAAGAAGGTTGCCGCCCTGTCCCGGGCGATCTCGGCCGCCGATGCCCATGGCGGCCGCCTGAAGGAAGGCCTGCCCTATCTCGAGCAGGCCGTCCTCAGCGTCTCCGGCGTCGCAGGGGACTGGTTGGCCGAGATCTCCGCCATCAAAACCCAGCTCCGGGAGGTCAACGAGCGGCTCAACGGCGACGATCTCCTGGTGATGGACGAGGGCCAGCCCCGGATGTCGCTCAAGGGCAGGACCGATATGATCGTCTCGTCGCTGTGGGTCACGACCTCGGGAAGCACCGGCACCTTCGAGCGGGCCTACCGGGAGGCGTACGACGGTTTCGGCGAGGTCCTCGACGCCCTCCGGCAGGTCGACGGCCGGATTCACAACCTGGAAATGGAGTTGGAGAAGGCCGGCGCACCGTACACGCCGGGGCGGCTGCCGGTCTGGGAGTAGCGGAAGGTCGCCTCCGGGTCGATGGCAGAGACCGGGAGCTCAAGCTCGAGCCGAAGGTGAGTGCACGCCCTTTTGGCGAGTCCGCGACCCAAACGACAATTCCCCGCGAATCCGAGATTCGCGGGGAATTGTTGGTGGAGGCGGTGGGAATCGAACCCACGTCCGAGGAACTCCGGTCGCCGGTTTCTCCGTGTGCAGCCGGCGATTAAGATCTCGCCCCGTGGTCGGTCGTCCGGCGACCTTCTTTGGGGCCAGCCCGAAAATCTCGGTCACTGCGTTCGGGCGCCGCCGTGACCCAGCCCATCAGAATAGCGCCAGACCTCAGATCGATGGGCGAGATCTCGAGGCTGACGTGGCTACCTAAGCAGCCAGTGCGTAGTCGTTATTGGCAGTTAAGTTTTGCCCCCACCTTATTAACGAGGCGGTGAGGACCTCGACACGCTGCCGACTACCGGAAACGTTCCCCGTCAAACCCAGGACACCCCCAAGGTTCAACAATCGAACTCTGATTATAACAACGTTTTCGGGGTGGAAATGTTTCCGGGTAGGTAGCGGACCGGCGTCGAATGTTGGAATGGACCGCCGTAGGGTGGGCCTGGGCCCACCTTCAGGGGCATCGATGCAGCCGAAGCGTTGAACGCGAGTCCCCAGGAGGATGCGGTCGCTGCCCCTGTCGCTGACGCTGCCGCGGCTTCCCGGAGGTCCGGCCTTCCGGGTGGCCCATTGTGGTGCGGGCGTCCCGCCCGCAGGAAGCCGTTGCGGCTCGGTACAATCGGGAATTGGCGCGGCAGGGGATTCCCCGGGGTTACGGCCTTCCGGACCGCCTTTGGCGGCCCAGCGTCGCACCAGCGGCGTGGTCGCAAGAGGGATGATTGAAGGGTGGCGACCACGCCGCTGTCGCCGGCCCGGTCGCGGACTCCGGGATCGGCTTGACCCGATGGGGTTCCGGAGCGATACTGATTAGGTTCCACGCTGTACAACTGAAGGGAAAGTTTTATGTTGGCGAAGGCATATTCTGCCACGCCGCGCGGCGTGGATGCGTTGTTCGTGACCGTTGAGGTGGACCGGATCCGGGCACAGCAGCCGTCGACGACAGTGGTCGGCCTGCCGGATCCCGCGGTCCGCGAGGCCAAGGAGCGGATCTTCTCGGCCATACGACATCTCGGCCGCCAGCCCGAGGCGGCCAACACCGTCTTCAATCTGGCGCCGGCGGACGAGAGGAAGGAAGGGGCGGCCCTCGACCTGCCGATGGCTCTGGCCTTTCTCGCGTCGGCCGGATACCTGCCGATGGACGCGCTCGAAGACCGGCTCCTGGTCGGTGAGTTGTCCCTCGAAGGGCGCTTGCAGCCGGTGCGCGGGGTCCTGCCCATCGTCCTCGCCGCCCGCCGGCACGGGGTGGCGGAGGTGATCCTGCCGCGGTCGAATCTCGCCGAAGGCTCGGTGGTCTCCGGGATCCGGGTGATCGGCGCCGGGAGCCTCGGCGAAGTGGTGCGGTATCTGCGCGACGGCGCCGCCCCCGAGATCGATGAACCCGAAGGCGGTGAGGACCACGACACAGCCGCGGAACCGGATCTTTCCGACGTCGTCGGCCAGGAGCAGGCGCGGCGCGCCCTCGAGGTCGCGGCAGCGGGCGGCCACCACCTGCTCTTCATGGGCCCTCCCGGTTGCGGCAAGTCGATGCTCGCGCGGCGGTTGCCCGGGATCCTGCCGCCGTTGGAGTCCGAGGAGGCGCTCCAGGTGACCAGTGTCTACTCGGTCTCGACCCGGGTGCCGAGGCCGCGCGGCCTGCTGGCGCGGCGACCCTTCCGCGCGCCCCACCACACGATCTCGAACGCGGCTCTCATCGGCGGCGGTTCGAGCCCGCAACCGGGCGAGGTCTCGCTCGCGCACCACGGCGTGCTCTTCCTCGACGAACTCACCGAGTTTCGCCGCGATGTCCTCGAGGGTCTGCGGCAACCCCTCGAGGATCGGACGGTGACGGTCGCCCGGGCGCAGGCGACCCTGACCTTCCCGGCCGCCTTCCAGATGGTTGCGGCGGCGAACCCCTGTCCCTGTGGATATCTCGGCGATGAGCGGCGCGAGTGCGTGTGCACGCCGCCGGCGGTGGACCGTTACCGGTCGCGGCTGTCGGGTCCGCTGCTCGACCGGCTCGATCTCCAGGTGACGGTTCCGTCGGTGCCGTGGCGCGAGCTCTCGCGGGATCGCCGGGGAGAGGCCTCGGCGGAGGTGGCGGCGCGGGTGGCGGCGGCGAGGCGGCGGGCCCGGGACCGGTTCGGACCCGGCGGACCGCTGTCCAACGGCGACATGGGCTCGGAGGCGATCCGTGAGTGGGCGGGTCCGGATGACGACGGCCGGCGGTTGCTCGAGCACGCCAGCCGCGCCCTCGGGCTGTCGGCGAGGGCGTGGCACCGCATCCTGAGGGTGGCGAGGACCATTGCCGACCTCGCCGACGATGATCGGGTGCGAGCCCCCCACGTCGCCGAGGCCATCGCCTACCGGAGCCTCGACCGACGGGCCGGCCTGCCGCCCATGGGCAGCCTCGGAGTCGTCAAATGAAAGACAAGGAACGAGACCGAATCGAGGCAATCGGGAAAACCATCGTTCACTCTGCGATTCAGGTTCATCGATCCCTCGGCCCGGGTTCGCTCGAATCAACGCTATCAAGCGTGCCTCGCGATGGAGTTGCGCAGGGCAAGGCTACGGGTCGAAACTGAAGTGGACCTCCCGGTTGACCCGGAGTCATTGTGATCGGTCAAAAGGGCTCTCTTTGTGGCTTCCTCGTGGCTCTTCGTGCCCTTCGTGTTTCAAAAATCGCGCGCCGATGAAATGCTCACAGGATGGAGTGGATCCTGCGTTTTCTGGACCGTTGGTGAAATCCCTCACCTCAGGTTGAAGTTGACGGTGAGGACGTAGCGGACTCTCACCGGGCGGTTCCTGTAGGTGCTCGGTTCGAAGCGCCACTGCTCGACCGCCTCCACAGCGCGTTGAGTCAGACCGAGGGGGAGGCCCCTCAACACCGTGACCGACTCCACCCGACCGTCGGTGTCGATGATGAGATCGAGGATGACCGCGCCCTCGATTCCGGCGTGGCGCGCGGGCTCGGTGTACCGCGGTTCGACCTTGAGGGCGATGGTCGGTGGAGCGACATGGAAGCCGGCCTGGAAGACGGTCTGCTCTTCGACCGCCGGTGGCGGCTCGATCTCGACCGGCGGTGGGACGAAGACGACCGGCCCCTCCGGTATCTCCGGCGCTTCAGTCGGTTGGCGGATCACGGGTTCGGCCGGTTGCTCCGGGGGAGTCGAGATGATCGGCGGCCCCTGCGGTGGTCGCACCGGAACCTCGATCGGAATGGGCTCGACCTCGCGCTCGGGAGGGATCAGGTTGACGAGCCGGACCGGGATCAATACCGGCTCCGGCTCCGCCGGCGGCGCCTGGGCGACGGTGGGCCAGGTGATGGAGAAGATCCCGGCGTGGATGATCACCGCCGCCGCGATTCCGAGGCGAAAGCGGCGGCCGCCGTAGGGGTCCTCTTCCAACAGGTGTTCCCAGGATTGCGGACTGCGGGGTCGACCATCGGTGCTCATGGGGTGCCTCCTTGGAAAGTACGAGCCCCCGAGAGCGCGGGAGTTCCATCCGCTCGAGCAGGTTTGGTCGGGGTGGTGCGACCCGGCGTGCCGGCGGCAGCCGCCGCTCATACGTTCAGCCGCAGCCGGCCGAAGATGTGGCGACCCGGAGACCGGGGCGCGCTGTGACAGAGAATTGACGCTCGCGCGGAGATCAGTCTCGCGCGATGCACTTGGTTATGCTATTTTTCACAACCCTGAAGGCGGGGGGGCGGTGCGAGCCCGCACCGGTCGGTTTGACAGTCCACTCAGCGAGGCTAGAATGACAACCGTGGTGTGCGCAGTTTTTACGGATGCGAAGGAGGGTTGATGGAGCACTACGTACCGATCCTGGTCTTTTCCGTCGTTGCTATCACAATCCCGATTCTCCTTCTGCTGGTGACCAAGGTCATCCGCGCCGGCTCGCCCGATCCGATCAAGGCCGAGCCCTATGAGTGCGGCGTCGAACCCACTTCTTTCGCCCTGGATACCAGGTTCTCCATCCGTTACTACGTCATCGCCGTGCTGTTCGTGGTCTTCGACGTGGAAACCATCTTCCTCTTCCCGTGGGCGGTGAGCTTCGATCGCCTGGCGCTCTTCGGCTTTGTCGAGATGGTGATCTTCCTGGCGATCCTGCTCGTCGGTTACGTCTATGCGTGGAAGAGGGGGGCCCTGGAATGGGCATGATCGAGAACCGATTCAAACCCAGCATCATCACCACCACCTACGACAAGCTCTTCAACTGGGCGAGGCGGAGTTCGCTGTGGCCGATGCAGTTCGGGCTCGCCTGCTGCGCCATCGAGATGATGGCGACGCTGGATTCGCGCAACGACCTCGCCCGGTTCGGCGCCGAGGTCTTTCGCGGATCGCCGCGCCAGGCCGACCTGATGATCGTCTCCGGCACGGTGACCGAGAAGATGGCGCCCATGATCAAGCGGCTCTACCACCAGATGGCCGATCCCAAGTGGGTGATCGCCATGGGTTCGTGCGCAACGTGCGGCGGGCCTTACAAGACGTATGCGGTCACCCAGGGGGTCGACCGGATCATTCCCGTCGATGTCTTCATTCCAGGCTGCCCCCCGAGGCCGGAGGCGCTGATCTACGGAATCATGGAACTCCAGAAGAAGATCGATCGGCGAACCATCGCCAAGACCGAAGCGTCGTGAGGCAGCCGTGACAGACGAGACTCCCAAAATCCCCGAAGACGCGCCGGTCACCGACGACACCGCCACGCCATCGCCGGCCGAGGCCAAACCGAAGCTGACCGATGAGGAGAAGGCGGCCAAGATCGCCGCCGCCAAGGCCAAGGCTGCGGCCAAGAAGGCCACCGATGCCGCGGACGCTCCGGAAGAAGATGCCGAACCCAAACCTCCGTGGGAAGACAAACCGGTGTCCCCGGAGCGGACCGACGCCGCCGACGATCCCGAGGTCGTCGCGTTGGCACAAGGAGTCGAGGGATCGGTGCTCGCCGCGGGCCGCTTCGCCGGTGAGCTGACGGTGACGATCCCGGCCGCGAAGGTCGTCGAGATCTGCAGCTTCCTCAAGAAGGAGCGGGGCTTTGCTTTTCTCGTCGATCTCACGGCGATCGACTGGCCCGGGCGCGAAGAGGGCCGGTTCGACGTGGTTTATTGGATGCACCGGTTCGACGATGAGTTCCGCCTCCGGCTCGTGGCGGCGGTGGCCGAGGATCAGATCATCGAATCGGTGACCGCGGTCTGGAAGGTGGCCAACTGGATGGAGCGCGAGGTCTACGATCTCTACGGCATCGTCTTCGCGAACCACCCGAGCCTCGAACGCATCCTCACCTGGGAGGGCTTCAACGGCCACCCCCTGCGCAAGGACTTCCCGCTCGAAGGGATCGACACCGGCGCCGCCATCTACCCCGATGTCTACCCCTCGGGTGGCGGACCGCTGGTCAACGACGACGAAGGGGGCGAAGCATGAGCGGCCCCAAGACACCGCTCTTCGATGTCGAGGAGATGGAGGTCAATTTCGGACCCCAGCACCCGGCAACCCATGGCGTGCTGCGGGTTCTGGTCAAGCTCGACGGTGAGAAGATCGTCGAAGCCAAGCCGATCATCGGCTACCTTCACCGCGGCACCGAGAAGCTCTTCGAGACCATGGACTTCCCGGCCTGCATTCCGCACACCGACCGGATGGACTATGTCGCGGCGGCAACCAACAACCAGGGCTTCTGCGTCACCATGGAGAAGCTCCTCGGGATCACCATCCCGCCGCGCGCCGCCTATATCCGGATGATCCTCGCCGAGCTCCAGCGCCTGGCCTCGCATCTGGTCTGGTTCGCCACCCACGCCATCGATATCGGCGCGATCACGCCGTTCTTCTACAACTTCCGCGATCGCGACGAGATCCTCGACCTCTTCGAGGAGTACTGCGGCGCCCGGCTGACCCTCAACACCATGAAGATCGGCGGCGTGCCGTTCGAGCTGCCCGATGGCTGGGTCGATCGATGCCGCGCCGTGGCCGACGGGTTTCCGGCGAAGATCGACGAGTACGAGACCCTGCTCACCGACAACCGGATCTGGAAGAAGCGCACCATCGACATCGGCATCGTGTCGCCGGAAGAAGCGATCGAGTGGGGGCTGACCGGTCCACCGCTGCGCGGCTCGGGGATCCGCTGGGATATCCGCAAGGTCTTTCCCTACGATCACTACGAGGAGATCGACTTCGAGGTTCCCATCGGAACCAACGGCGACACCTATGATCGGTACCTCGTCCGGGTCGAGGAGATGCGGCAGTCGGTGCGGATCATCCAACAGTGCCTCGACCGGCTGCCCGAGGGACCGGTGATGGCGCGGGCGCCCAAGGTCCTGCGGGCCAAGGAAGGCATGGTCTACGCCTCGGTCGAGGCGCCCAAGGGCGAGCTCGGCTACTTCGTGGTCACCACCGAAAAAGGAACGAAGCCCTACCGCTGCCGGGTCCGGCCGCCGTCATTCATCAATTTGCAGGCGCTGCCCGCCATGGTCGAGGGCCACCTGGTGGCCGACATGGTCGCGGTGATCGGCACCTTGGACATCGTGCTGGGAGAGATCGACCGATGACTGACCCAGTGGTTCAGCTCGTCATTCTACCCGTGGTCAAGCTGGTGGTGATCCTCACCGCACTCCTGTTGATCGTGGCCTATCTGACCCTTCTCGAACGCAAGGTCCTGGCCTATATGCAGGTGCGACTCGGCCCCAATCGGGTCGGCCCCAAGGGGCTCCTCCAGCCTTTCGCCGATGTCTTCAAGCTCTTCGTCAAGGAAGATCTGGTGCCCGCCGGGGCGCAGAAGTTCGTCTTCATGCTGGCGCCGGTCCTGATCTTCGTGCCGTCGTTCCTCGTCTGGTCGGTAATCCCCTTCGGGGAGACATTCACCGTCGGCGGCATGACCATCGAGCCGTTCATCGCCGACATCAACGTCGCCGTCCTCTTCATCCTCGCGATCTCGTCCATCGGGGTCTACGGCATCATCCTCGGCGGCTGGGCTTCGAACAACAAGTTTTCGCTCATGGGCGGTCTGCGCTCGGCGGCGCAGATGATCTCCTACGAGGTTCCCATGGGCTTTGCGGTGGTCTCGGTGCTGCTTTTGTCGGGGACTCTGTCCATGGTCGGAATCGTCGAGTCACAACGCGCTGCCCAGTGGTGGTGGGTCTTCCCCGGTATTTTAGGGTTCGGCATCTACTTCATCTGCGGGGTCGCCGAAACCAACCGCAACCCCTTCGACCTGCCCGAGGCCGAGGCCGAGCTCGTCGCCGGTTTCCACACCGAGTACTCGGGGATGAAGTTCGCGCTCTTTTATCTCGCCGAGTACATGAACATGCTGCTCGTGTCCTCACTGGCGGTGATCTTCTTCTTCGGCGGCTGGCTGCCGCCCTTCCCGACGCTCCTCGCCGGTTTGTGGCAGCTCCCCGTCCTGGCCTGGATCCCGCCGGTCGCCTGGTACTTCGCCAAGGTGATGTGCTTCATCTTCGTCTATATCTGGTTCCGCGGCACCTTTCCGCGCTATCGATTCGACCAGCTCATGGCGGTGGGTTGGAAGTGGCTGCTGCCGCTCTCTCTCGCCAACGTCCTGCTGGTCGGTATCGGCGTCCTGGTGTTCAGGGTCTGGGGATAGGGATGGGTTTCATGGATTTCCTCAACAAGCTCGTGCCCATCGAGCTCTTCCGTGGGATGGCGGTCACCGGCGGTTACTTCTTCCGCCACAAGGAAACCGTTCAGTATCCGGAGAAGCGGGTCGAACCGATGGACCGTTTTCGCGGGATGTTCGGCTACGACCTCGATCGCTGCATCGACTGCAGCCTTTGCGCCAAGGCGTGTCCCATCGACATCATCTACATTCGCGACCACGTCGATGTGAACCCCGAGACCAAGAAGAAGAAGAAGGTCATCGATCGCTACGACATCGATGTCAAGCGCTGCATGTTCTGCGGCCTGTGCGAGCTCGCCTGTCCCACCGAACCACGATCCATCTGGCTGACCACCAAAACCTATGAGGCCTCGACCTACGAACGCAACGATGGGCTCTACTTCGACAAGGAGAGGCTCTCCGATTGGCGGGGTGTCAAGGCGTTTCCCGGTGTCAAGACTCCGGCCGCGGGCCAGGATCCCGCCGATCCCCTGGGCAAGAAGCCCAAACCGCCTGCCGCCGCTGCGGCGACGGAAGAATAGGAGACGCGGAGGATGGACTTTCTCGTTGTCAACTTCGCCGAGATCCTCTTTTACTGCCTCGCCGTCCTGACGGTGGCGGGGGGCATCGGGGTGTTGGTGTTCAAGAGCCCGGTTCACGCCGCACTCTCCCTGCTCTTCACGTTCGTGATGGTGGCGGCGCTCTTCCTGCTGCTCCACGCCGAGCTGCTGGGTGCGGTCCAGGTCCTGGTTTACGGCGGCGGCATCATGGTGCTCTTTCTCTTCGTCATCATGCTGGTCAACGTCAAGACGCTGGCGCCCGAGCAGGCCTTTCTGTCGCGCCTCGCACCGCTGGCCGTCGTCGCCGGCGTCCTCCTCGGCGTGCTCATCGCCTTCGCGCTCATCTTCGGAGTGCTGGTCTCCGGCCACGGCGACGGGACGGCTCTGAGAACGGTGGGCGGCGCGGAGATCGGGAACACCGAGGCCATCGGCGCGGTGCTCTACACCACCTACCTGGTGCCGTTCGAGATCGTCTCGGTGGTGCTTCTGGTCGCGATGATCGGCGCCATCGTCTTCGGCAGGCGCTCGGCGGGCCTCGAGATCGAGGGCGGGGGAGGCGAGTCATGATCGACGCCACCCACTACGTCGTCCTGTCGTTGATTCTCTTCTGCCTCGGCTTGATCGGGGTGATGGTGCGGCGCAACTTCATCACCGTTCTGATGTCGCTCGAGCTCATGTTCAACGCGGTCAACCTCAACCTCATCGCCTTCAGCTTTCGTCTTTCGGATCTCGCGGGCCAGGTGTTGGCGATCTTCGTCATCACGGTGGCCGCCGCCGAGGCCGCCATCGGGCTCGGCCTCATCATCGCGCTGGTCCGACTCAAGGACACGGTCGCCCTCGACGAGGCCGACGTGATGCGGGGTTGAAGGCATGAAGCTCTACGACTTCATCTGGCTCGTTCCTCTCTTCCCGCTCCTCGGCGCGGTCTTCAACGGGTTCGTCTCCAACCGGCGGGGCCTTTCTAAAACGACCACCCAGAGCGTCGCCCTGCTCGGCGCCGGGCTCGCGTGGATCTACGGCTGGGCTGCGGTGATCCAGTGGTTCTTCACCGAGGACCACACCAGGGCCTACTCGGTCACTGCGTTTACCTGGATCACCGGTGGCAATCTCACCATCGCCGGCGGCAGCACCGCTGCGGTCGACATCGCGGCCTCGTTCCAGGTCGATCCGCTGTCGGCGGTGATGGTCGGCTTCGTCACCTTTGTCGGCTTCCTCATCCACCTCTACTCCGTCGGCTACATGCACGGCGAGCCGGATCGCGACTACGCCCGCTACTTCGCCTATCTCAACCTCTTCATGTTCGCCATGCTGACCCTCATCACCGGCTCCAACCTGCCGGTGCTCTTCGTCGGCTGGGAGGGCGTCGGGCTCTGTTCCTACCTGCTCATCGGCTTCTACTTCGAGAAGGACTGGTGCGCGGCGGCGGGCAAGAAGGCCTTCATCGTCAACCGCATCGGCGACTTCGGCTTTCTGCTCGCGATCTTCTTCGCCTTCTATTACTTCGGGACGCTGGAGTTCCAGGGCCTCTTCGATGCGATGGCCGGCGATCACGGCGGCCACTACGCCACCGCGGCGACCATCATCGGCCTGCTGCTCTTTGTCGGCGCCATCGGCAAATCGGCCCAGATTCCGCTCTTTGTCTGGCTGCCCGACGCCATGGCCGGTCCGACCCCGGTGTCGGCCCTCATCCACGCCGCGACCATGGTCACCGCGGGCGTCTACATGGTGGCCCGGTGCAATTATTTCTATCAGATGAGCCCCACCGCGATGCTGACGGTGGCGGTCATCGGCGGCGTCACCGCGGTCTTCGCCGCCACCATCGGTCTGGTCCAGAACGACATCAAGAAGGTCCTCGCCTACTCGACGGTGTCGCAGCTCGGCTACATGTTCCTCGCGGCGGGGGTCGGCGCCTATGTGGTCGCGATCTTCCACGTCGTGACCCACGCCTTCTTCAAGGCCTGCCTCTTCCTCGGCTCCGGCTCGGTCATTCACGCCTGCGGCGGCGAACAGGACATGCGCAAGATGGGGGGCCTGAAGAAATACATGCCCACCACCTACTGGACCTTCCTGGTGGCGACCATCGCCATCGCGGGCATCTTCCCCTTCGCCGGGTTCTTCTCGAAGGACGAGATCCTGGCCAAGGTCTTCGCCGCCGGTTACGGCGATCTCAACCACCACGGCGGGGTCTACTACCTGCTGTGGTCGTTGGCCGTGATCGGCGCGGTTCTGACCGCCTTCTACATGTTCCGACTCGTCTTCATGACCTTCCACGGCGAGTTCCGGGGCGGCGAGGAGGCCGAGCACCACCTGCACGAGTCGCCCTGGACCATGACCCTGCCGCTGCAGATCCTCGGCGTGCTGTCGATTGTCGGCGGGTTCATCGGCGTCCCCGGGTTCCTCTGGGGGCACCCCGAGCACAACCTCATCGACCGCTTCCTCGAGCCGGTCGTGCTGCACATGGACCACGGCGGGCACGCCGGCGCCCACCCGGGCCTGGGGCTCGAACTCGGGCTGATCGCGCTGTCCCTGGCGGCGGCAGGCTTCGGTATCTGGATGGCCTACCGCTTCTACTTCGTCGACCGGGAATTCGTCCGGGCAGGCAAGCTGGCCGAGCGCTTCCCGTTTGCGTACAAGCTCCTGCTCAACAAGTATTGGATCGACGAGCTCTACGCTGCAACCTTCGTCAAGGGCACGGTCAAGCTCGCCGATCTGCTGTGGGAGATCGACGCACGGGTCATCGACGGCGCGGTCAACGGCGCCCGGCACGTGACCGTGGGCTCGTCGTGGTTGTCGGGGATCTTCGATCTCCGGGTCGTGGACGGTCTGGTGAATTTGGTGGGTCGATTCTACGACGTGGCCAGCCTCCAGTTCCGGCGGCTCCAGGTGGGTTTCGCCCAGGGGTACGCCATGGTGATGGTCTTCGGAGCGGCGCTGCTGCTCGGCATTTTCTTTGTTGTGAATCTCTAGAACGGGAACAAACATGGATACACAGTACGGCTGGCTCCTCAACCTGATCTGCTACCTGCCGTTGGCGGGCGCTCTGCTGATGGTCTTCTTCATCAAGAACGAGAACGTCGGCGCCATCAAGACGGCCGCCGCAATCATCGCCGGCGTAGACTTCGTGCTGTCGCTGCCGTTGTGGTTTCTCTACCGGACCGACGGCGCGGAGTTCCAGTTCGCCAGCCGGGCGGAGTGGATTACCTCGGTGGGTGCGCAGTATCTCTTCGGGGTCGACGGTTTCGCCATTCTCCTGATCCTGTTGACGACCCTGCTCGGGTTCATCTCGGTCTACAGCTCCTTTACGGCGATCACCCATCGGGAGAAGGAATACTACGTCTTCCTGTTGATGCTGCAGACCGGGATGATGGGGGTGTTCTGTTCCCTCGATTTCGTTCTCTTCTATGTCTTCTGGGAAGTCATGCTGGTGCCGATGTACTTCCTCATCGGGGTCTGGGGTGGTCCGCGCAAGCTCTACGCGGCGATCAAGTTCTTCCTCTACACCCTGGTCGGTTCGGTGCTGATGCTGGTCGGGATTCTGGCGCTCTACTTCTACAACGCCGGCGGGCTCAAGGCCATCGGTCTCGCGGGTCTCGGCAACACTCCGACCTTCTCGATTCCGCACCTCTACACCATCGCTCCGCAGGTCCCGCCGGAACTCCAGTTCTGGATCTTCCTCGCCTTCTTTGTCGGTTTCGCCATCAAGGTGCCGATGTTCCCGTTCCACACCTGGTTGCCCGACGCCCACGTCGAGGCGCCGACGGCGGGTTCGGTGATCCTGGCCGGCGTTCTGCTGAAGATGGGAACCTACGGGTTCGTCCGCCTCTCGCTGCCGCTGCTGCCCGACGCCACGGTCAAGGCGGTGCCCTGGATCGGCGTGCTCTCCATCGTCGCCATCGTCTACGGCGCGCTCGTGGCCATGGCGCAGAAGGACATGAAGAAGCTGGTGGCCTACTCGTCGGTGAGTCACATGGGGTTCATCATGCTCGGGATGTTCGCCCTCAACGATCCCGGTCTGCGCGGCGCGATTCTGCAGATGCTCAACCACGGTGTCTCCACCGGCGCTCTCTTCCTTCTGGTGGGCATCGTCTACGAGCGGCGCCACAACCGGCTCATCTCGGAGTACGGCGGGATCGCCAAGGTCATGCCCGTCTATGCCACCTTCTTCCTGATCATCACCATGTCATCCATCGGCCTGCCGACCCTCAACGGGTTCATCGGCGAGTTCCTGATCCTCATCGGCGCCTTCAACCACAGCTGGGTGTGGGCGCTCTTCGCGGCTTCGGGCATCGTTCTTGGCGCCGCCTACATGCTGTGGCTCTATCAGCGGGTCTTCTTCGGCGAGCTCGCCAACGAGAAGAACAAGAGCCTGAAGGACCTCAACCTGCGCGAACAGTGGACCATCATCCCGCTCATCTTCCTGGCGTTCTGGATCGGTCTGTACCCGAAGCCGTTCTTCGATCGGATGCAACCGACGGTGGACCGGGTCATGGAACGAGTCAGCGTCGCGTTGCCCGAAACCGACCTGGGCTTTGTCTCCGGTGGCGATACCGATGCCGATCACGCCGAAGAGCCCGAGTCGAAGCACGGGGAGTAGGCCATGTCGCTCGCGGACTTCGTTCCGTTCCTGCCGGAGATCTTCCTCGGGTGCGCAGGTTTCATCGTCCTGCTGGCGGGGATTCCCCTCGGGCGGCGGGGGTCGCGGCCGGTCATCGCCCTGGCGGTCGCGGCGTTGGCGGCGACCGCAGTCTTGATCTTTCTGGTCGGACGACCGGCGGCCGGGCCGCAGTTGATTCTCGGCGACATGCTGGTGGTCGACCAGTTTGCCGTCTTCTTCAAGCTCCTGGTGTTGGCGGCCTCGGCTCTGGCGCTTGTCATGGCCGCCGGATACCTCGACCGCGCGCAGTACAGCGGCGGTGAGTTCGCGTCCCTGATCCTGTTCGCCGATCTCGGAATGTTCATCATGGCGTCGGGTGCGAACCTGGCGAGCCTCTATGTCGGTCTCGAGCTCATGGCGTTGTCGGTTTATGTCCTCGTCGGCTACTTCAAGCTCGAGGTCAAGTCGAACGAAGGCGCGGTCAAGTATTTCGTGCTCGGCGCCGCCTCGTCAGCCATCCTCCTCTACGGAATTTCGCTCATCTACGGCACAACGGGCAGCCTCGATCTCGAAACCATCCGGGTCACCCTCGCCGAGGTGCCGCACCAGAACTTCCTGCTGTTGCTCGGGATCGCACTCGTTGCGTTCGGGATGCTCTTCAAGGTGGCGGCGGTGCCGTTTCACGTCTGGACGCCCGATGCCTATGAAGGCGCACCGACGCCGGTGACGGCGTTCATTTCGGTCGCGCCCAAGGCGGTCGCCTTCGCCATGTTCCTCAGGCTCTTCGCCGGGACCTTCGCGGGCGAGGTCGAGCACTGGCGGATGTTGCTGTGGATCGCATCGGCAGCCACCATGATCTACGGCAACGTTGCCGCCCTGACCCAGATCAACGTCAAGCGGATGCTGGCCTACTCGTCCATCGCCCACGCCGGCTACGCCCTCATGGGCCTGGTGGCGGGATCCGATGCCGGCACCTGGGCCGTGCTCATGTACATGGCGGTCTACGCGTTCATGAACCTGGGCGCCTTCGGGTTTGTCATCCTGCTCGAGTCGAGGGGTTATGCGGGAGAGCGCATCGAGGATTTCGCCGGTCTTGCTCGTCGTCACCCGGGTGCTGCGGCAGGGATGCTGATCTTCATGTTGGGGCTGGCCGGGATTCCGCCGACCGCGGGGTTCATGGGCAAACTCTATCTGTGGGCCGCCACCGTGGAAGCCGGGTATATCTGGCTCGCGGTGATCTCGGTGCTCATGTCGGCAGTGAGCCTTTACTACTACTTCCGGCTCGTCGTCCAGATGTACCTCAAGGAAGGGGACGCCGAGGATGAGTCTCCGGCGGAGATGCTCAGCGATCGCTGGGCCGGCGCCGCCATTGCGGTCTGTGCCGTGATGACCCTCGCCATCGGGCTCTGGCCTGCGCCGCTGGTGGGTTGGGCGAAGAGCGGTCTCAGCGCCCTCGGACTGGTGTGAATCGCGGCCCCTTGCGCAAAACACGGTAGAGTAGGGGTATGGCGCGTAAGAAGAACATCCGCCAGGCGAGCAATTGGCTCAACGCCTCAATCGTCGGGATCCAGTTTCCGGTCGCCATGGGCATCGGTTATTTCTGGGGCAAGTGGATGGACGGCCTCTTCGGCACCAAGCCCTGGCTGACGATCATCTTTTCCATCTTCGGCATCATTGCGGGGTTCGTGAATCTGTTTCGAATCACCCTCGCCACCGGACTTCAGGAAGAACAGCTGGCGAATGAAGACAATGACCCGGATGGCGGCCCCGACACCCCCTGAACACGACCCCGGATTCTCCCTGAAAAAGGTCGTTCGAACGGCCTGGGTCTTTGTATTCTTAGGCGCAGTCTCAGAACTTGTGATTTTTCTCTCAATCTCAGGTGCTTTGTGCTTGACCGCGGCCGGTGCGGTGGCTATTATCAATTTTCGGTGGTTGGAGATGGTCATCGAAAGGGTGGTCCAGCCCGGCAGTCCGCGCTACGACTTCTCGTCCATCCTCAGAATCACCGGACGGTTCGCACTGCTCGCTGGTGTGCTCGCGGCAGTCGCCTGGTTGCCGCAGATCGACCCGGTGGCGATAGTCGTCGGGTTTTCGGCCCCGGTGGCCGCCCTCATTGTCGAGGGGGTCCGCCAGAGCCGAGTTGGAGGAGGTTGAGTTGGAACACGCCCTATCGATCCTCTACCACCCGGTCAACAAGATTCTGATTGCGCTCTTCGGTCAGTCGAGCGAGCAGTGGCAAGGCTGGATGGGTCTGCACACTCAGGGTTACTGGCTGCCGGACAACGCCATCATGTCGATTCTTGTGGTCTCGGTTATCGCGCTGTTGTTGATACCGGTCAGCCGCAAGCTTTCGGTGGAGACGCCCGGCAAGCTGCAGTCGATGCTCGAGGTTCTCATCACCGGGCTCAACGACCTCATCGAGGACGTGGTCGGGCATGGGACGGGCAAGCGATTCCTGCCCATCATCTGCTCGCTCGCCTTCTTCATCTTCATCGGCAATATTTTCGGCCTGTTCTACTTCGTTCAGCCGCCTACCGCCAATGCGAGCACGACCTTTGCTCTTTCAATCACGGCCTTTGTTTTCTACAACATCGTCGGGATCAAGGACAACGGTGTGCTGAAGTACATGAAGCACTTCCTCGGGCCGGTGATGTTTCTGGCCCCGCTGATGCTGATCATCGAGCTCATCTCCCACGCGGCGCGGATTCTGTCGCTGGCGATCCGGCTCTTCGGCAACATCTCGGGCGAGCACACGGCGACGGCGATCTTTTTCGGCATGTTCCCGTTCATCCTGCCGTGGCCCATGATGGCTCTCGGCATCTTCGGAGCGTTTCTCCAGGCGTTCATCTTCATCATGCTCACGATGGCCTACCTCAACGGCGCCGTCGGGGCGGAGGAACATTAATTCAAATCGGTAACCAAGAAATCGTTGGAGGAGGAAGAGCATGAGTCGACGTTTTGCAACCTTGGCAATCATCTTTGTGGCGCTCGCAGTCGCCGCTCCCGCTATGGCCCAGGATCATGGTGAGGCAGCCGGCGGGAACGCCGCGATTCCATGGGGCATGTTCGCCCCGGCGCTCGCCATCGGTCTGGCCGCCTTCGGTGGTTCGCTGGGCCAGGGCAAGGGCCTTGCCGCCGCGTGTGAGGCCATCGGCCGCAACCCGGGCGCGGTCGGCCCGATCCGGATCACGATGATCATCGGTCTCGCGCTGATCGAGTCCCTCGTGATCTACGCCCTCGTCATCGCGTTCCTGTTGCTTCCGTAGCAGAGATTTTCCACACTGCTGGTGGACGGGGCCCTTCGGGGCCCCGTTTTGTTTTCCTTCCCGTTGATTGTTTCTTGAGTGAAACATTTGGCCGTTCCGGGAATTTTCAAACACCCTATTGACATGAATGTTTCAGATCTGTATCATGCACTCACTTTGGAGGCAGCATGAGCCAGACAGCCGAACCGAGGAAGTGGGATTTCAGCACCGGCGCCCTGCCGTACCGCGATCAGCTCTTCAAGAGCGCCCTCCGGATGACGCGTTCGGTCGAGGACGCGGAGGACCTCCTTCAGGAGACCTACCTCAAGGCCTTCAAGTACTACGAGCGCTTTTCCGAAGGCACCAACTTCAAGGCCTGGCTGTTCAAGATCATGAAGAACACCTTCATCAACTCCTATCGAAAGAAGAAGCTCCAGCCGCCGAAGGTGGATTTCGACGAGGTGCACGAGGGTCTGGAAGAAACCCTCCTCGACGCCGCGGCTCGATCGCAGGCGGATCCCGAGTCCACCGTCCTCGCCATCGAGATGGACCACGAGGTCAAGCAGACCCTCCTCCAGCTCCCGCACGATTACAAGATGGTCGTGCTTCTCGCCGATCTGGAAGGGTTCTCCTACAAGGAGATTGCCGACATCCTCGAGGTTCCGGTGGGTACGGTGATGTCGCGGCTCTACCGCGGCCGTCGGATGCTCGAGCGCGCGCTTCTGAGCTACGGTACCCGTTACAACTACCTGACGACTCCCCCTGAGAAGCTTCGCGACGCCAGGATCGACGTCAGCGACTACTTCAGCGGACAGATGGCAACCAACTAGTCACACACTCCTTTTTCATCCGGCCGGAGCGGACCCCTCCTTCCCCGCTCCGGCCCATTTTTTTGCCGACGCCGCGCTGAGCGGCGTCGGGGAAGAAACGGAGTCGGAACGGAATGAGCCTCGGGTTTGTTGTGCAGCGAGAGATCGGACCACGGGAGGGATCGGAGTCATGCGCCAAATCTGGATACCGAAGACCGGCGAGCCGGAGGTTCTCGAAGTGCGGGAGGCGCCGGATCCCGAGCCGCTCGCCGGCGAGGTGCGGGTTCGTGTTCGTGCCTCGGGGATCAACTTCGCGGATGTGCTCGCCCGGATGGGCCTGTACCCGGATTCGCCGCCGCTGCCCGCGGTGGTGGGCTACGAGGTCGCCGGTGTCGTCGACGGCGTCGGCAAGGACGTCGACGGCTTTTCCGACGGCGATCGGGTTCTGGTTTTCACCCGCTTCGGCGGTTACAGCGATGTGCTCTGCGCGCCGGCCGGTTTCGTCGCGCCGATCCCAGAGGTCCTCGACTTCGGCGGTGCGGCGTCGATCCCGGTGAACTGGCTGACCGCCTGGTTGATGCTCGTCAGGCTCGGCGCCGTCCGTGCGGGCGACAAGGTGCTCGTCCACGCGGCTGCCGGCGGGGTCGGTCAGGCGGCTGTCCAGATCTGCCGTCACCGGGGCGCTGAGGTCATCGGTACGGCCTCGGCCGCCAAACACGAGCGTCTCCGCGAGATCGGCGTGGCCCACTGCATCGACTACCGAAACCAGGACTTCGAAGCCGAGGTCGGGCGCCTCACCGCGGGCCGAGGCGTCGATATCGCCCTCGATGCGGTTGGCGGGGAGTCGTTCAAGAAGAGCTTCCGCAGTCTCGCGTCGCTCGGCCGGCTCTTTGTCTTCGGGGTCTCCAGTTTCGCCCCGGGAACAAAGCGGAGCATGATTGCCGCGCTGAGCGGAATGTGGAATATGCCCTCGTTCAAGCCGCTGGCGCTGATGAACCGGAACCGGGGCGTCTTCGGCATCAACCTGGGTCACCTCTGGGACCGCGGCCCCGAACTCCAGTTGATGCTGGCCGAGATGCTGGCGTTGTTTGCCGACGGGACCTTTGAGCCGGTCGTCGATCGCAGCTTCAAGTTCGATGAGGCCGCAAAGGCCCACCGCTACATCCAGGAGCGGAGGAACTTCGGCAAGGTCCTCCTCGAGCCGTAGGGCGGAGAAGAGAACCGCGAGCCCGGCGTCGTTGCGGTGAAATCCGTACGGGTTTGGTCCTGGCCGCCAAAACCGGTATGATCGCCGGCCGGAGGCTGCATGAGTCAGGATTCTCTCATGATCATCGGTGGCCAGTGGGGCGATGAGGGCAAGGGCAAGGTCGTCGATCTGCTCTCCGGCGGTTTTTCCGCCGTCGTCCGCTACAACGGCGGCAACAACGCGGGCCACACCGTACGCTACGCCGATCGCCACTTCGCCCTCCACCTGGTGCCGTCGGGGATCATCCACCCGGGGGTCAAGTGCTATTTGGGTTCGGGGATGGTGATCGACCCCACCGGTCTGGTGGCGGAGATGGACAAGCTCGAATCCGAAGGCATCGACATCGATGGCCGGATCATCCTGTCGCCCCGCGCGACCCTGATTGTCCCCACCCACCGTGCCCTCGACGCCGCCCGCGAGGGCATGCGCGGCGCCGGGAAGATCGGCACCACCGGCCGCGGCATCGGACCCGCATACCAGGATCGCGCCCAGCGGCGAGCCCTGCGCGGCCACGTTCTTGCGGATCAGCCCGCGATGCTTCGCCAACGGGCGATGGCCCTCATGGAACAACACAACTACGAGCTCGAGACGCTCTTCAAGACCGAGCCCGTCGATCTCGAGGCCGCCATGACCGAACTCGAGAAGATGGCGCAGCGACTCGGGCCGATGGTCGGCGAGGTCGGACCTGCGCTTCGGCGGCACGCGGCCGCCGGAGAGGCGGTGCTCTTCGAAGGCGCCCAGGGCGTGCTCCTCGATCTCGCGTGGGGAACCTACCCCTATGTCACCTCGTCCTCGTGTCTGCCCGGTTTTGCCGCGGCATCGTGCGGCATCACTCCGAAGCTTCTGGGGCCCGTCATCGGCGTGATGAAAGCCTACGCCACACGGGTCGGCAGCGGGCCTTTTCCGACCGAGCTCGACGACGCGATCGGCAGCGGCATCCGCGAGCGCGGCGCCGAGTACGGCACCACCACCGGCCGGCCGCGCCGCTGCGGTTGGTTCGACGCCGTGGCCGCCCGTTTCGCGGTCGAGGTGTCGGGGATCGATGCCGTCGCCCTCACCAAGCTCGACATTCTCGACGGCGTCGACGAGATCAAGGTCGCGACGTCGTACAAGCTGCCCAGCGGCGAGACCATCGACACCTTCCCGGCCGATGCCGAGGTCGCCGAGGCGCTCGTGCCGCAGTACGAGACCCTGCCCGCGTGGGCCGCACCCACCGAGGGCGTCACCAACGAGGCCGAGCTCCCGTCGGAGGCCCTCGACTACCTCCACTACCTGGAAGAAAAGGTCGGCGTTCCGATCGCCATCGTCTCCAACGGACCGCGGCGAGAGGAGACCATGGTTCGAGGGAACACCGCTCTTGCCGACCGGTTGCGGGGCATCATCGGATCGAGGTGACACGCTTGCTTGACCCGAGCCGCGGGGGGTATTACTTTGTTCATCCCCGAGTGGGCCGTTAGCTCAGTTGGTAGAGCATCTGACTTTTAATCAGGTGGTCCCGGGTTCAAATCCCGGGCGGCCCACCATTCCTCATCGCACACCCACCGTGAACGCCACAGGCCTGTAACGGGTTGAACGCGGCCGACGGCCGCGTCCCCACGCCGACACCTGCGGACGGTCGTACGCCGCTCATCCTTCTTTCCGGAAGGCGAGGCGTAGCTTGTCGGGCGGCGACGACCGTGAGCCGCAGCTTGCCGGCTCGGTCAAATCCAGTACGGCTCACCACTCCTCTCGACACTCACTCCTTGAGAGCCACGCTC
>JAHECW010000049.1:0-4174 GCA_024641545.1 Acidobacteriota bacterium | reverse complement strand
TTCCGGAAGGCGAGGCGTAGCTTGTCGGGCGGCGACGACCGTGAGCCGCAGCTTGCCGGCTCGGTCAAATCCAGTACGGCTCACCACTCCTCTCGACACTCACTCCTTGAGAGCCACGCTCCTGTAATCGGTTGAACGCGGCACCCATCCGCTCTGTCAACCGCCGCGCGCAGACACGGAATTGTCATTCTGACGATGACGAGGTCAATCTGGGATAAGATTGTCTCAGAACTCAGCTTGATTTCTCGCATTGAATGCGCAGAGCACTGAAGTGGAAGAGGTGGTTTTGCGGGACCGGTGAGTCTTCCTCCTGCTGCAAACCCCTGCCACGCAGTGGGACGATGTGACGGACTCTTGCACGGGTCACATCGGGTGGGAGCGATCTGAGATGGAACGCAAGCCTGAGAGATGGGAGCCGAACGTGGTACCCACAGGCCGATCCTCGGCTGGGTCCGCGTTCGAGCGGGTGGCGGCGACGCTGCCGAGTCTCATGGCTGTGCTGCTGCTCTGCTGTCAGGCGCCTCGGGTGTGTTCTGCAGGCCCCCAAGACATCAGCGAGTCAGCACGAGCCCAGATCGGTGTCCTTCTTTCCGAGAAGGCGCTCCGAACCCCTTCCCAACAGAAGATCGAGTCACGTTTGCTGTTCGAGGCCAAGCGCAGGCGTGGAGACGAACTGTTTCGGAAGATCCCCGGATTCTCCGTGGGCCAACTCGATGAGAACGTCGATGGCGTTTTGGTGGAGATTCGTTCGAGCGAGCTCGGAGTGACGGCGCACGCCATTGAAGCTTGCGGTGGCCGGACGGTCGCGACCTTCCCGAGGTTTGATCTTGTGATCGCGAGAGTGCCCCTCGACCAGATCGAAGGTCTCGCGGAACATGAATCGACCCTTCGAATCGGATCGGTCTATCCCCCAATCCTCAACAAAGTCAACGTTTCAGAAGGTGATTTCGCTCATGGGGCCGACCTGGCCAGGGCTCGCTTTGGAGTTGACGGCAGCGGCGTAAGAGTCGGAGTGATATCGGACAGCGTTGAACATCTGTCGGCTCTCCAGGCCAGTGGGGATCTCCCTCTCAATGTAACTGTACTCCCAGACCAGGGCGGAATCGGTACCAGCGAAGGAACGGCGATGATGGAAATCGTCTACGATCTCGCCCCAAGCGCTGATCTGGTTTTTGCAACCGCAGGGAGCAGCGAGGCGCAGATGGCGCAGAACATATTGGCCCTTGCGGACATGGGTTGTGACGTCATCGTCGACGATGTTCACTTCCTGACTGCACCAGTTTTTCAAGATGGGATCATCGCCCAGGCGGTTGAGTCGGTCGTGTCCGCGGGTGTGTTGTTTTTTTCTTCGGCCGGCAATAGTGGAAATCTCACAAACGGGACATCCGGAGTCTGGGAAGGGGACTTCGTGGACAGCGGTGTCTGGGTCGAGTGGATCGCTACCACGAGCGGTGACTCAACCGGATACCTCCATGATTTTGGTGGAGGTCAAACCAACGTGTTGACCGAGGCAGCGCCTGATCTGATTACGCTTCAGTGGTCGGATTCCTGGCTCAGCTCGTCCAATGATTATGATTTTTGCGTCCTCGACGAGACCGGATTGTCGGTAACCTACTGCTCGAACGACTTCCAGAACGGTCCCGGATTCAGTCCTCTTGAAGTGATTCCCGGGCCCGTACCCCAGGGTTTTCAGCTCGCGGTGATCAACTACGATGGATTTGCCGAAGCCCGCTATCTCCATATCAATACTCATCGCGGCCGGCTCGCGCTCACCACGTCAGGGCAGGTTTTTGGGCACCCGGCCGCAGACGGGGCGTTTGCCGTTGCGGCGGTGGATGTGGCCACAACCGGAGGCGGTCTTTTTGTTGGAGGGCCGACCAACCCGGTCGAGATCTTCAGCTCGGACGGCCCCCGAAGAGTGTTCTTCTACGATGATGGGACGCCGATCACCCCCGGAAACTTCTCGTCATCAGGGGGCACGGTTCGTCTCAAACCAGACATCGCAGCCGCTGACAGAGTGTCCTGCGCCACCCCGGGTTTTGATCCGTTCGCCGGCACCTCCGCGGCTGCGCCCCACGCGGCGGCCATTGCAGCCCTGATGAAGGAGGTCGATCCGTCTCTTACTCCGGCTCTTGCCAGACAGGTTTTCGCTGAGACCGCTCTCGACATCGAGGCGCCCGGTTTAGACCGGGACTCGGGCCACGGAATCATCATGGCCGAGGCGTTGCTCGAGTCTCTCGATCCGGGCTGTTCGTACTCGATCTCACCTTCGTCGGCCGGCTACGCAGCGACGGGGGGAACCGGAACGGTCACAGTGAACACCGCCGAAGGTTGCGCCTGGACAGCGACGACAAACAGCACTTGGATGATCATCACCAGCGGTTCGAGCGGATCCGGCGCCGGTTCGGTGTCTTACAACGTGGCGCAGAACACCTCGATCGATCCGAGGACGGGCACCCTGACCGTCGCCGGAAGGACGTTTACGGTGACGCAGTCGGGCACCGGGCAGGTCGCCGACTTCACGATTTCGAACGAGAGCCCCGATATTGGCGAAACCGTCACCTTCACAGCGGTCGCCGGCATCCAGCCTCTGTCCTGGAACTTCGGCGGCCAGGACTGTGATGGTCAGAATCCACTGATCGACTGTGCATCGGTTCCCGGAGATTGCCGAACGATGGAGTGGACATGGGCAGAGGCCGGAACCAAGGACGTCACCATGGCAACGGCGGCGGCCGGTTCCAAGACAAGGCATGTTGATGTGAACGATGCCGGATCATGCCCGGCCGGTTGCGACGCCACCGGTCCCCCCATCGCATCATTCACGATGTTGCCGAACCCGGCATTGGTCAATCAGACGGTCACGTTCATCGACACTTCAACCGGCACCGGCCCGAATGCGCCGACTGACTGGCTTTGGACCATCAGGGAGGGTTCCAGCGTCGTGTTGACTCGTTCAACCCAGTCATTTACCCACGAATTCGAAGTTGGTGACTATCAGGTTGAGCTGGAAGTCTCGAATTGCGGCTACTCTGATAGCGACAACAGGTACCTGAACGTATTGCCCGGCCCCCCTGAAGACGCGGTCTGGTTGGTCCCGTCCGCGGTTCACACACCGGGGCTCAACCAGACCCTCTGGAAGACCGATCTGCGGATCTTCAACCCCGGGGACCAAACGGTTGACGTGATGATCGAGTACCTGCCTGAGAACACCAACAACACCCAGGGTGTGATTCACTCGATGCGGTTCTTTCTCGGAGCCAAGCAAACCCGCGCCTTCGATGATTTCGTCCTTCAGCTTCCCGGAATTCATGGCGAGAGCAACAAGGGCTCACTGAGGGTCACTTTCGGTGAAGGAACGGTAGAAACACCGGTGCTGATGTCGAGAACATACAACGACACACCGGACGGCACCTTCGGTCAATACGTTCCAGGTGTTTCGGTGGCACGTCCCGCAGACGATTTTCTGTATCTGACAGGACTCTCTGAAAACGAGAGCTTCCGCACCAACATCGGCCTGGTGAACCTCGAACCCCGCCTGGCGAGTGGGATTACCATGACCCTCTTCAGCGAGGAAGGAGACCAACTGGGTTCCACATCTGCAACGAGCGTGTTGCCCTCGAGCTCCGCTCAGATTGTCAGGGTTGCACGAAATGCGGGGATCCCGGAGGACCTCGATACCTTCTCTCTCAGGATTGCGCTGAACGGAGCCAAGGTCGTGGCATACGCGTCGGTGGTGGACAATGTCACGGGTGATCCGGTGTATCTCGCACCGGGAACCGAGAACGCAGTTAGATGCAGCGTTCCTGGACTTGCCCATATACCTGGTCTCAACAGCTCGAGGTGGCGGTCAGACATCACCTATTTCAATCCGGGCTTTCAGCAACTGGAGGCGGTGTATCGGTACTATCCCGACGACTATTCGGGTTGGGTCGCGGCGAGACCGATCAGCCTTTCGCCGAAAGAGGCGTTATCGATGACGGATGTCATTGGGTCGATCTCTCATCCCGGTGGGGATAACTCCAAGGGGCACATCGTGGTTTCCGGACAGGGGGGCGGGTCGGCTCCTCTGATTGCCGCGAGGACCTACAACCTCGACCCAACGGCGGGAACCTTCGGACAAAACGTCCAGGTCTTCGATCAATCGAGAGTCATCGAGGAAGGGCAAAGCGGGTAC